>NZ_JBEOUE010000004.1:0-333154 GCF_040303965.1 Streptomyces sp. NPDC094032
GGGGTGTCCGGACTGCGACCTCCACTTCGCTTCGCTCGTTCCGGGCGCCGCCACGTCCGGACACCCCCACCCCCGCTCCGGCCCCGAACCCCTCCCCGCCGTCGTCGGCCGTCCCGCCGGGATCCACCAGGGCCGTGCCCAGTGCTGCGGCGAGGCTTGCCGCCGCGAACGGGGTGCCGTCGCCGCCGCTCGCGTGGATCACTGTCCAGGGGCCCGGGCCGAGTGCCCGGGCCGCTTCCGTCGGGGAGGCGCCTAGGAGCAGGCGGACCAGGGCTGTGTCGCGGGCCGTGACGGCGGCTGCCCGGTGTGGGGCTGTCAGGAGGGAGAGGAGGACGACGGCTACGCCCGCGATCGTGTGGTCGCCCGGTTCGCGGGCCTCCGTCGCCACGCCGAGGGTGAGGCCGTCGCCGCCGCCCAGCGCGTACGCGGCGAGGCGGAGGCCGCCCCCGTCGCCGCTGGCCGTCGCCGGGCCGCCCGGGCGCGGGCCGAGCACCCCGGACAGTTCGGCGAGTGCCTGGGTGGCCTCGGGTGGGATCGCGCGGCCGGCCGCGGCCGACTCGGTGCCGTCGGGGGTGAAGAGGACCGCGCGCCCGGCCAGCCTGGCCGCGAGGGCGCCTAGGACCGCCGGGACCGGGGCCGGGCGGGCGGCCGCCGCGGCCAGGGACTGCTGGGCCTCGCTCACGCGGCGCAGCTCGTTCGTCCGGACCTCGGCCATCAGCCGCCACAGCGCCCGCGCCACCGCCGTGAACGGGGTCGCGGGCGGCACTTCCAGCAGCGGCAGACCGTGCCGCTCGCAGGCCTCGACGAGCGCCGCGGGCACCGTGTCGTACACCGGGGTCACCCCGAAGCCCAGCGCTGCGGCTCCTGCTGCCACGACCCGTTCCACGTACCGTGCCGGGTCCGTCAGCTGTACGCCTGCCGTCATGAGCAGCTCGCCGCCCAGCAGGTACGGGTAGGGGTCGGCCATCTCCGAGGTGTGGACCCAGTGGAGCGAGACGTCCGGGGAGCCCGCGAGGAGGCGCAGGCCCAGTTCGGTGCGGGCGAGCAGCGCGGCCAGCGGGACGGGCGGCGCTGGTGGGGTGGAGCCGGGCTCCGGTGCGGGCATGGCTGTGGACCCTTCGTACATCCGCCGTGTCGGTGGTGGAGGAAACGTACACTTCAGCGTTGCTTTCCGGCCACCTACTGTCGTGCCATCCGGAGGCCGCGGGTACGGGCGGATGTCCCCGCGACCAGCCTCCGGTCACATCCCCTGCACGACACGCCACCGAGGTGACCGGAGGAGGCCCCATGGCCGTCGACTACACAGTGATCGTCCTGTACTTGGCAGGCATGCTCGCGATGGGCTGGTGGGGCATGCGCCGCGCCAAGTCCAAGAGCGAGTTCCTGGTCGCGGGACGCCGCCTCGGGCCGTGGATGTACTCCGGCACCATGGCCGCGATCGTCCTCGGCGGCGCGTCCACCATCGGTGGCGTCGGCCTCGGCTACAAGTACGGGCTCTCCGGCGCCTGGATGGTCTTCACCATCGGGCTCGGGCTGCTCGCCCTTTCGGTGTTCTTCTCCGCGCGGATCGCGCGGCTCAAGGTCTACACCGTCTCCGAGATGCTCGACCTGCGCTACGGCGGCCGGGCTGGACTCATCACCGGCGTCGTCATGTGGGCTTACACCCTGATGCTCGCGGTCACCTCGACCATCGCGTACGCCACCATCTTCGATGTTCTCTTCGACCTGCCGCGTACGCTCGCGATCGTTCTCGGCGGCACCATCGTCGTGGCCTACTCGACGCTCGGCGGCATGTGGTCGATCACCATCACCGACATGGTGCAGTTCGTGGTGAAGACCATCGGCGTGCTGCTCCTGCTGCTGCCGATCGCCGTGTTCAAGGCGGGCGGCTTCGCCGAGATGAAGGCCGCGCTGCCGACCTCGTACTTCGAGCCCCTCGGCATCGGCGGCGAGACGATCTTCACGTACGTGCTGATCTACACCTTCGGCATGCTGATCGGCCAGGACATCTGGCAGCGGGTCTTCACCGCCCGCACCGACAAGGTCGCCAAGTGGGGCGGCACCGTCGCCGGCACCTACTGTCTGGTGTACGCGCTGGCCGGCGCCGTCATCGGCACCGCGGCCAAGGTCATGTACCCCAAGCTGCCCAGCGCCGACGATGCCTTCGCCACCATCGTCAAGGACGAGCTGCCCATGGGTGTGCGAGGTCTGGTCCTCGCCGCCGCCCTCGCCGCCGTCATGTCCACCTCCTCCGGCGCCCTCATCGCCTGCGCCACCGTCGCCAACAACGACATCTGGTCGCGTCTGCGGGGGACCGTGGTCAAGGAGGCCGGGGGTGAGCACGACGAGGTGAAGGGGAATCGGGTGTTCATCTTGGTGATGGGTGTTGCCGTCATCGGGATCGCCATCGCCCTCAACGATGTCGTCCAGGCCCTCACCGTTGCCTACAACCTGCTGGTCGCCGGGCTGCTCGTGCCGATTCTCGGTGGTCTGCTGTGGCGCCGGGGGACCGTCCAGGGCGCGCTCGCCGCGGTCGGTGTCGGTGGGCTGGCCGTGATCGGCCTGATGTGGACTTACGGAATCTTGGCAAATGAGCCTGTTTACTATGGTTTGTTGGCCTCGCTCGCCGCATATGTGATCGTTTCCCTGGCGACCCGCCCGACGGACGCCGCCGTGCTCGCGAACTGGCGCGCCCGGCTGACGGGCCAGGACACCCCCGCCGGGACCGACCCCTCGGTCCCGGCACCCGTGACCGCCTGACGGCGGCCGCACCGCAGACGTCCGGCGGGCCCCGCGATCCGGGGCCGGCCGGAGCCACCGATACACCCCAGGAGGACCCGACCATGAGCAGCAGCGACCAGAACGCCTTCCGCGGCCCGACCGACTCGTCCCGCATCCCGCGGTACGCCGGTCCCGCGACGTTCGCCCGGCTGCCGCGGCTCGACGAGGTCGGCACCGCCGACGTCGCCGTGGTCGGCATCCCCTTCGACAGCGGTGTCTCCTACCGCCCCGGCGCCCGCTTCGGCGGCAACGCCATCCGCGAGGCCTCCCGCCTGCTGCGCCCCTACAACCCGGCGCAGGACGCCTCCCCGTTCGCCCTCGCCCAGGTCGCGGACGCCGGTGACATCGCGGCCAACCCGTTCAACATCAACGAGGCCGTCGAGACCATCGAGGCCGCCGCCGACGACCTGCTCGCCACCGGCGCCCGCATGATGACCCTGGGCGGTGACCACACCGTCGCGCTGCCGCTGCTGCGCTCGGTCGCCAAGAAGCACGGCCCCGTCGCCCTGCTCCACTTCGACGCCCACCTCGACACCTGGGACACCTACTTCGGTGCCGAGTACACCCACGGCACGCCGTTCCGCCGGGCCGTCGAGGAGGGCATCCTCGACACCTCCGCGCTCTCCCACGTCGGCACCCGCGGCCCGCTGTACGGCAAGCAGGACCTGACCGACGACGAGAAGATGGGCTTCGGCATCGTCACCTCGGCGGACATCTACCGCCGTGGCGCCGACGAGGTCGCCGACCAGCTCCGCCAGCGCATCGGCGACCGCCCGCTCTACATCTCCATCGACATCGACTGCCTCGACCCGGCCCACGCCCCCGGCACCGGCACCCCCGAGGCGGGCGGCATGACCTCCCGCGAGCTCCTGGAGATCCTGCGCGGCCTCTCCTCCTGCAACCTGGTCTCCGCCGACGTCGTCGAGGTCGCCCCCGCGTACGACCACGCCGAGATCACCGCCGTCGCCGCCTCCCACACGGCGTACGAGCTGACGACGATCATGTCCCGCCAGATCGCGGCGGGCCGCGCGGCGAAGTAACCGCCGGCCCCGCCGTCGCCGTCGGGTTGTGGGCATGCGTTCCGCCGGGGCGGAACGGGTGGGCACAACCCGACCACCGGGCCGCACCTGACCGACCACGCCCAGAGGGACCACACATGACCCACGACCACGACCTGGTCCTGCGCCCCACGGCCGCCCAGACGGAAGCCGCGCTGAACCCGCCCAAGGGGCGGAACGGCGGCGACCTCGTCGTAGAGACCCTCGCGGGACTCGGCGCGACCACCGTCTTCGGCCTCCCCGGCCAGCACGCCCTCGGCATGTTCGACGCCCTGCGCCGCTCCGCGCTGCGCTACGTCGGACTGCGCGTCGAGAACAACGCGGGCTTCGCCGCCGACGCGTACGGCCGGATCACCGGCGAGGCGGCCCCGCTGCTGCTCTCGACCGGGCCCGGCGCCCTGATGTCGCTCGCCGCGCTCCAGGAGGCGGCCGCCGCCTCCGCGCCGGTGCTCGCCATCGGCAGCCAGATCCCGGTGGCCGGGCTCGGCGGCGGGCGGCACGGGTATCTGCACGAGCTGCGCGACCAGCAGGCCTCCTTCCGGGACGTCGTGAAGTCGGTCCACACGGTCCGTACGCAGTCCCAGATCCCGTCGGCCATCGCCGCCGCCTGGGAGTCGGCGCTCACCGCCCCGCACGGGCCGGTGTGGGTGGAGATCCCGCAGGACGTCCTCCTCGCCGAGACCGCGCTGCCGGTCGTCACGGCGATGGACGCGACGCCCGAGGAGGTCGTCCCGCGCCCCGAGCTGACGGCGGTCGCGGCCGATCTGCTGGCGAAGGCCGAGCGGCCCGCGATCATCGCGGGCGGTGGGGTCGTGCGGGCCGACGCGTCCGGGAAGCTGCTCGCGCTCGCGGAGCACCTGAACGCCCCCGTGGTCACCACCTTCGGCGGCAAGGGCGCCTTCCCCTGGGAGCACCCGCTGTCGCTCCAGTCCTGGCTGGAGGACCGGCACACCACCGACTTCCTGGAGGACGCGGACGTCCTGCTGGTGGTCGGCTCGGGGCTCGGCGAGCTGTCCTCGAACTACCACACCTTCGCCCCGCGCGGCCGGGTGATCCAGATCGAGGCGGACGCCGGGAAGCTGGAGTCGAACCACCCGGCGCTCGGCATCCACGCGGACGCCCGGCTCGCCCTCCAGGCGCTTCTGGAGACGGTGCCGGAGCGCGCCGACGCGACGGCGCCCGAGCGGGTGCGTACGGTCCTGGCGAAGGTGCGGGAGCGGCTCGACGCCCAGGAGCTCGGCCTGGAGCGGCGGATCGTGGACGCGGTGCGGGACGCGCTGCCGGACGCGGCGCCCAGCTTCTGGGACATGACGATCCTGGCCTACTGGGCGTGGTCCGCCTTCGACGCCCGCCGCCCCAACACCATGCACTCCGCCCAGGGCGCCGGCGGCCTCGGCTACGGCTTCCCGGCGGCGCTCGGCGCGGCGGCGGCGGATCCGACGCGGCCGGTGCTCGCGGTGTCGGGCGACGGTGGCGCGATGTACTCGATCGCGGAGCTGGCGACGGCGAAGCAGTACGGCTTCGACGTCACCTGGCTGATCGTCGACGACGGCGGCTACGGCATCCTGCGCGAGTACATGACGGACGCCTTCGGCGAGGCCACCGCGACCGAGCTCGCCCGCCCGGACTTCGTCGCCCTCGCCGAGTCCTTCGGCGTCCCGGCCACCCAGACCACCCCGGACACCCTGACCGAGGACCTGGCGGCCGCCCTGAAGACCCCGGGCCCGTCGGTGGTGGTCCTTCCGGCACTGCTGCGGATGTTCGAGCCGACGCACCTGTAAGGGGCGGCCTGGGCAACCATCCAGGCCCCGCGCGGGTCCTCCTTCCCGAGGACCCGCCCGGGGCCTTCGCGGTGTGCGGTACGGGGAGACGCGTATGAAGGCCTTGGCGGAGTTCATCGGCGATGCCGCGGTTGAACTGATCGTGCAGGTCCTGGCCTGCCTGCTCCTCGCCGGTCTGGTCGCGCTCGCCGTCTGGGGCTGGAGCATGAGCCCGCTCCTCACGGGCGGCGCGGGCGGCGCGCTCGTCATGGTCACGGGGTACGGGGCCTGGGAGACGCTCCGCGGCCGGGCCCGGCGCCGCAAGGGCCGCCTGGCCGCCGTCGCCGTCGTCACCTTCTCGGTCGTCGCCGTGTTCGGCTTCTACGCGCTCGGCTGCGGCTGCGTGTGAGGCGGCGCTCCCGGGGCCCCTGCCCGGTCCCGGTCCGGCGCCCGATTGTTGCGGCGGGATGAAATCGCAGGCCGCCCGCGTTGGCCCTTCCGGTAGAGCAGCACGGACGGGAGGCGCCACGTGGCGGCGGTGGGGCAGGAACAGGCGGGGGAGCGGGGCTGGGCGCGTCGGCTCGCCGGGTACGCGTGGCGTTACAAGGCGAACGTCGTGCTCGCGCTGGGGTCCTCCCTGGCGGGTATGGCCGTGCTCGCGCTCGTGCCCCTGATCACCAAGGTGATCATCGATGACGTCATCGGTGCGAAGACGGGATCCATTGGGCTTTGGACCGGGCTTCTCGTCGCCTCCGCTGTTGTCGTCTACGGCCTGACGTACGTGCGCCGCTACTACGGTGGGCGGCTCGCTCTCGACGTCCAGCACGATCTGCGGACCGAGATGTTCGGGACCATCACCCGGCTCGACGGGCGGCGGCAGGACGAGCTGTCCACGGGGCAGGTCGTCGGGCGGGCCACCAGCGACCTCCAGCTCATCCAGGGCCTGCTCTTCATGCTCCCGATGACCATCGGGAACGTGCTGCTGTTTCTCATATCGCTGGCCGTGATGGCCGTGCTCTCGCTGCCGCTGACCCTCGTCGCTCTCGCCGTCGCCCCCGCCCTGTGGTGGATCGCCCGCCGCAGCCGCACCCGCCTGCACCCCGCCACCTGGTACGCCCAGGCGCAGGCCGCGACCGTCGCGGGCGTCGTCGACGGGGCCGTGACCGGGGTCCGGGTCGTGAAGGGCTTCGGGCAGGAGGAGCAGGAGACCGGGAAGATACGGGAGGCCGGGCGGAGGCTGTTCGCCGGACGGCTCCGCACGATCCGGCTCAACGCCAGGTACACCCCGGCCCTCCAGGCCGTCCCCGCCCTCGGCCAGGTCGCCGTGCTCGCCCTCGGCGGCTGGCTGGCCTACCGGGGCCAGATCACCCTCGGCACCTTCGTCGCCTTCTCCTCGTACCTCGCCTCCCTCGTCGGCCCGGTCCGCATGCTCGCCATGGTGCTCACCGTCGGCCAGCAGGCCCGCGCCGGCGTCGAGCGGGTCCTGGAGCTGATCGACACCGAGCCGAGCCTCACGGACGGCACCAAGGAGCTCCCGGCCGACGTCCCCGCCGGCGTCGAGTTCGACGACGTCTCCTTCGCGTACGAGGACGGGCGCAACGTCCTCGACGGCTTCTCGCTGGAGATCCGCCCCGGCGAGACCGTCGCCGTCGTCGGCGCCTCCGGCTCCGGCAAGTCCACCGTCTCGCTGCTCCTTCCCCGCTTCTACGACGTGACGCACGGCGCCGTCCTCGTCGGCGGCCTCGACGTCCGCGAGCTCACCCTGGACTCGCTGCGCGCCGCCGTCGGCCTGGTCCCCGAGGACAGCTTCCTGTTCTCCGACTCGGTCCGCGCCAACATCGCGTACGGCGTGCCCGACGCCACCCAGGAGCAGATCGAGGCGGCCGCCCGCGCCGCCCAGGCGGACCGTTTCATCGCCGAGCTGCCCGCGGGCTACGACACCAAGGTCGGCGAGCACGGCCTCACCCTCTCCGGCGGCCAGCGCCAGCGCGTCGCGCTCGCCCGCGCCATCCTCACCGACCCGCGGCTGCTGCTCCTCGACGACGCGACCTCCGCCGTCGACGCCAAGGTCGAGCACGAGATCCACGAGGCCCTGAAGTCCGTCATGGCGGGCCGCACCACCCTGCTCATCGCCCACCGCCGCTCCACCCTCGGCCTCGCCGACCGCATCGCCGTCCTCGACGAGGGCCGGCTCGCCGACATCGGCACCCACGAGGAGCTGGAGGAGCGCTCCGCGCTCTACCGGCGGCTGCTCACCGACCCCGACGAGCTGGGCGCCGTCTCGCCGGGACACACTCTCCCGGCCGACGTCCCCGAGGACCGCACCCTGCGGGCCGAGCTGGACGCCGAGTTCGACGCCGAGCGGGGCATCACCCCGACCCTGTGGGTGCGCGAGGAGGCCGACGACCGGCGGACCGCCGCCCCCGGCGCCACCCCCGAGCTGCTGGCCGCCGTCGAGGCCCTGCCGCCCGCCGTCGACACCCCGGACATCGACGAGGCCCGCGCCGTCTCCGCCGAGGAGTCGTACGGGCTGCGCCGTCTGCTGCGCGGCTTCGGCGTGCCCCTGCTGATCAGCCTCGGCCTGGTCGCCCTCGACGCGGGCGCCGGCCTGCTCCTTCCGGTCCTGATCCGGCACGGCATCGACAAGGGCGTCAACCAGCTCGCCATCGGGGCCGTCTGGGCGGCCTCCGCGCTGGCCCTGCTGACCGTCCTCGTCCAGTGGGTCGCGCAGACCGCCGAGACGCGGATGACCGGCCGCACCGGCGAGCGGATCCTGTACGCGCTGCGGCTGAAGATCTTCGCCCAGCTCCAGCGGCTCG
The DNA here is from genome assembly GCF_040303965.1 of Streptomyces sp. NPDC094032. NCBI lineage: Bacteria > Bacillati > Actinomycetota > Actinomycetes > Kitasatosporales > Streptomycetaceae > Streptomyces > Streptomyces sp. NPDC094032. Next base: position 8,419 of record NZ_JBEOUE010000004.1, read on the forward strand.
GCCTCGACTACTACGAGCGCGAGCTCACCGGCCGGATCATGACCCGGATGACCACGGACGTCGACGCCCTGTCGACCTTCCTCCAGACCGGTCTGGTCACCGCCTTCGTCTCCGTCGTCACCTTCTTCGGCATCATGGGCGTCCTGCTCGTCCTCGACGTCGAGCTCGCCCTGGTGGTCTTCGCGACCCTCCCGGTGCTCGCCGTCGCCACCTACTACTTCCGCCGTGCCAGCGTGAAGGCGTACGAGCTGGCCCGCGAGCGGATCAGCGGGGTCAACGCCGACCTCCAGGAGTCGGTCGCCGGACTGCGGATCGTGCAGGCCTTCCGGCGCGAGCGGGCGGGCGCCGAGCGCTTCGCGGCCCGCAGCGAGGAGTACCGCGAGGCCCGCGTCCACGGCCAGTGGCTGATATCGGTCTACTTCCCGTTCGTCACCCTGCTCTCCTCAGTGGCCGCCGCCGCCGTCCTGATCGTCGGCGCGAACCGTATCGAGGCCGGCTCCCTCACCACCGGCGCCCTGGTCGCCTACCTGCTCTACATCGACCTCTTCTTCGCCCCCGTGCAGCAGCTCTCCCAGGTCTTCGACGGCTACCAGCAGGCCGCCGTCTCCCTGAAGCGGATGCAGGAGCTGCTCCAGGAGCCGACCTCCACCGCCGCCGCGCCCGCCCCGCTCGACGTGCTCTCGCTGCGCGGCGAGATCGCCTTCGAGGACGTCTCCTTCGCGTACGGGGGAGAGGCCGGCGACGGCGAGGAGGCCGCGCTCACCGGCATCGACCTGCGGATACCCGCCGGCCAGACGGTCGCCTTCGTCGGCGAGACCGGCGCGGGCAAGTCCACGCTGGTCAAGCTGGTCGCCCGGTTCTACGACCCGACGGGCGGCCGGGTCACCGCCGACGGCACCGACCTGCGCGACCTCGACCTCACCGCGTACCGGCACCGGCTCGGCGTCGTCCCGCAGGAGGCGTACCTGTTCGCCGGGACGGTCCGCGACGCCATCGCGTACGGCCGCCCCGACGCCACCGACGCCGAGGTGGAGGCCGCGGCCCGCGCGGTGGGCGCCCACGACATGATCGCCACGCTCGACGGCGGCTACCTCCACGAGGTCGCCGAGCGTGGCCGAAACCTGTCGGCGGGCCAGCGCCAGCTGATCGCCCTGGCCCGCGCCGAGCTGGTCGACCCCGATGTGCTGCTGCTCGACGAGGCCACCGCCGCCCTGGACCTCGCCACCGAGGCGCAGGTCAACGCCGCCACCGACCGCCTCGCCGGCCGCCGGACCACCCTGGTGGTCGCCCACCGGCTCACCACGGCGGCCCGCGCCGACCGGGTGATCGTGATGGACCACGGCCGGGTCGCCGAGGACGGCACGCACGAGGAGCTGCTGGCCCTCGACGGGGTGTACGCCGCGCTGTGGCGCACCTTCATCGGCGAGGGCGCCGAGGGCGCCGACGAGGCGGAGCCCGAGCGGGTGTAGGGGCGACACCGTCAGGGGGGGCGGGCCGGCCGTACGGGGCGAAGATGAGTACCCGTGCCCATGCGCCGACGCCCCGGACGCGATGTGATCGGGGCATGAGCAACCCCGTCCCCACCGCCCCCGCCCCCGCCTCCGGCCGTCGTGTCCGCGTCTGGGCCCTGGTCTCGGCCGGTCTGCTGGTGCCCGCCACCGTCCTCTCCGGGATCCTCGCGCTCAGCGCGGACAACGCCGGCCGTTGCGTCGGCTATGCCGAGGACTGCGGCTCCAACCCCGGCTGGATGTACGCCGGAAGCCTCGTTCTCGCCGCCGTCGCCCTGGTCGTGGCGCTCGCCGCGCCCCGGGAGCCGGTCCGCAGGGCCGCCCTCGCCGCCCAGGTCGCCGCCGAACTGGTCTTCCTGCTCATGGTCGTCACCACGTTCGCGTAGCCGCCGGTGTCACCCCTTCGCGTAGGCAACCGAACGGGCTCGCGGCGCGTCGTATGCACGTACGGGGCAGGAGCAGGGGAGGGACGCGCATGCGCGGTGAGGTCCGCACGACCGGGGCGACCGGGGCGACCGGGCCGGGTCGGCGCCCGCCCGCGCCTCCCCGGTGGGCCGGGTACGTCCTCGCCCTGCTGCTCGCCGCCGGTGGCCTGGTGCTCGCCGGGCCCGCCGTGACTCCGGCCGACGCCGCGTCCGTCTGCCACGGGCGGGCCACCCGTACGGTCGCGTTCGCCACGGGCGAGCTCCGGCTCTACCGCACCCGCCACTACGTCTGCGCGCTCGCGGTGGCCAAGCGGCCGGGCGGCCTGCGGGCCATGACGGTCTCGCTCCAGCCGCGCGGCGGCCGGGCCGCCGTGAACGCGGGCCGCTTCGCCCGGCAGGCGGGGCCGGTCACCGTGCACGCCCTCAACCGCTGCGTACGGGCGTCCGCCACGATCGCCGGCCGGTCCGTCGCGAGGGGCTGGATCCTGTGCTGAACCGTATGTAATGCCCAACCAGGTCTGGCGGTCCCCACGTTGGCCGGGCTAGGTTCACGACACCGTTGTGAATCAAGGGGAGGGTGAATGCGTAAGTCGCTCAGATGGCTGGTGTCTCTCTCGGTGCTCATAGGCACCGTCGGATCCACGGGCGTGGCCACCGCCGCGGACACGGAGACCGGCAGCACGGCCGTCGCCGACGCGCAGAGCACGGACATCAAGGACCGCATCCTGGCGATCCCCGGGATGAGCCTGATAGAGGAGAAGCCGTACGCCGGCTACCGCTATTTCGTCCTGAACTACGAGCAGCCGATCGACCACCGCCGCCCCTGGGCGGGCACGTTCAAGCAGCGGATCTCGGTCCTCCACAAGGACACCGACCGCCCCACCGTCTTCCGCACCAGCGGGTACGGGCTGAGCACCACCCCGAGCCGGTCGGAGCCGACCCGGATCGTCGACGGCAACCAGATCTCCATGGAGTACCGGTTCTTCACGCCGTCCCGGCCGCAGCCCGCCGACTGGTCGAAGCTGGACATCTGGCAGGCCGCCAGCGACCAGCACCGCATCTTCACCGCGCTGAAGCCGATCTACGGCAAGAAGTGGCTCTCCACCGGCGCCTCCAAGGGCGGCATGACGGCCACCTACTACGAGCGCTTCTACCCACGTGACATGGACGGCGTCGTCGCCTACGTGGCCCCCAACGACGTGGTGAACAAGGAGGACTCGGCGTACGACCGGTTCTTCGAGAACGTCGGCACCAAGGACTGCCGCGACCGGCTGAACAACATGCAGCGCGAGGCGCTGGTGCGCCGCGAGCCGCTGGAGAAGAAGTACGAGGCCTGGGCGAAGGCCGAGGGCGCGACCTTCAACACCATCGGCTCGCTCGACAAGGCGTACGAGGCCGTCGTCCTCGACTTCGTGTGGGGCTTCTGGCAGTACTACGGCCAGGACGTCTGCGACCGGATCCCGGACGCGGCGACCGCGAGCGACGACGTCGTGTACGACACGATCGACGCCTACTCCGGCTGGTCCGCCTACACCGACCAGGGCCTGGAGCCGTACACGCCGTACTACTACCAGGCGGCGACCGAGCTCGGCTCGCCCAGCATCAAGCAGCCGCACCTGGACGGCCTGAGCCGCTACGGCTACCAGCCCGCCCGCAACTTCGTGCCGCGCGAGATCCCGATGAAGTTCAAGCCGTGGGTCATGCGGGACGTGGACCAGTGGGTCCGCAAGAACGCGAACCAGATGCTGTTCGTCTACGGCGGCAACGACCCGTGGGGCTCCGAGCCCTTCCACCTCGGCAAGGGCGCGCGCGACAGCTACGTGTACGTCGCGCCGGGCGCCAACCACGGTGCCAACGTGGCCGGGCTCGTCGAGGCCGAGAAGGCCAACGCCACCGCCCGCATCCTGGCCTGGGCCGGAGTGGACGCCCCCGCGGTGAAGGCGGCCAAGCCGCTGGCCCGCTTCGACGCCCGCATCGACCGCCCGGTCGACGAGGACGCGACCCGCGAGCACGGCCTGCGCCCGTAATCCGGTCCCGTACGGCCTGAGCCGGCACCCCCACTGTGCGGGGGTGCCGGCTCGTTCCTGTCCGGGCGGCTACCGGTACGAGAGCCCGTACCCGATCGGGTAGAGCACCCGGGTCGGGTCCTCGGCGCTCTGGACGGGGACGGGCAGCCGGCCGCGCGGCTTCGCGCGGCCCGCGATCACCCGTACGGCGGCGCGCAGTTCGACGTCCGTCCAGGAGTAGGTGGCGACGGTGGCGCGCTGTCCGGTGATCCGGGCGACGTCGTACGGGTTGCGCAGCGCGATCGTCACGACCGGGACCCCGGTCGCCGTCAGCCGGGCGAGCAGGGTGAGCTGGGCGGTGGTCGGCGTGAGGTTGTACGTGCCCACGACGACGACGTCCTGTCCGGCCGCGGCGGCCACCGCCTGCTCGATCAGGGCCGGGGTCGGGGCGGTGCCGGTGGACAAGGCCTGGGCGGTGTGGCCGAGTTCGGTGAAGGCGGCGGCGAGGACGCGGGTCGGCGGGCCGGTGGTGCCGGACGGCGAGGCCGGGTCGGCGCCGACGACCAGCACCTTCGGATGGGTGCGGCGGCTCAGCGGCAGGAAGCCCTCCTCGTTGACCAGCAGGGTCGTGGTCCGCTCCGCGATCCGGTCGGCGCGGGCCAGGTGGGCGCGGGTGCCGACGGTGCGGTCCACCCCGGCGGAGGTGACGTACGGGTCGTCGAAGAGGCCCACCCGCGCCTTCATCCGCAGGATCCGCAGGATCGATTCGTCGAGCCGGGCCTCGGTCAGTTCGCCGCCCTCGACGGCCTTCAGGACCGCGTTCCAGGCCACGTCCAGGTTCGGCGGGTTGAGCAGCTGGTCGGCGCCCGCCTTGAGGGCGAGGACGGGGACCCGGTCGTCGCCGTACTTGGTCCGTACGCCCTCCATGCTGAGCGAGTCGGTGACCACCACGCCGTCGAAGCCCAGCCGTTCGCGCAGGATGCCGGTGAGGATGGGCCGGGACAGGGTCGCCGGGTCGCCGCTCGGGTCGAGCGCGGGGACGACGATGTGCGCGGTCATGATCGACTCGATGCCGGCCCGGATCGCGGCCTGGAACGGCGGTGCGTCGACGGCCGCCCACTGCTCGGCGGTGTGGGTGATGACGGGCAGCCCGTTGTGGCTGTCGACGGCCGTGTCGCCGTGGCCGGGGAAGTGCTTGGAGGTCGCCGCGATCCCGGCCCGCTGGTAGCCCTTGACCTGCGCCGCGACCATTCCGGCGACGGCCTCGGGGTCGGCGCCGAAGGAGCGGACGCCGATGACCGGGTTGCCCGGGTTGACGTTGACGTCGGCGACCGGGGCGTAGTCCTGCCGGATGCCGAGGGCGGCGAGCTCGGCGCCCGCGATCCGGCCGGCCGCGCGGGCGTCCTCGTGCGAGCCGCCTGCGCCGAGCGCCATCGCGCCGGGCAGCAGGGTGGCGGGCGCGCCGACCCGGGCGACGATCCCGTGCTCCTGGTCGGTGGACAGGAGCAGCGGGACGGGGGTGTCCTGGGCGAGCGCGGCGCGCTGGATGCCGTTGGAGAGCTCGGCGATCTGGTGCGGGTCGCGGGTGTTGTGCGCCCAGGCGAAGTAGATGATGCCGCCGACGTGGTAGCGCTCGACGAGCTCGGCGGCGGTGCGGACGCCGATCTCCTTGAGGTTGGCGTCGATGTCGGCCTGGTCGGGGGCGGTGGCGGAGTGGCCGTACACCCGCATCACGAAGAGCTGGCCGACCTTCTCCGCCAGGGACATCCGGGAGAGGAGGTCCCGGAGCGCGCGGTCGCCGTGGCGCGGCGCGTCGGCGTGGGCGACGGGGACGGTCACGCCCGTGACGGCGGCGGCCGCTGCCGCGGCGGTCACCGTGAGGAGGGTGCGTCGGGACGGGGTGGGGGCGCGGTGGTGCAACTGATGCTCCTTCCGGCCGTGCAGGGTGGTGGGAGGAAGAGTGAAGGAAACTTCCAAGGAGCCACGGATAGCCGGAAAGTAACTGCCAGGTCAAGGACCCGCACAAGAAACGCGTGTGGTTGTAGTGCTTATGCCACCCTTCGCGGAGCCTTCGCGCGCCCCTTCGCCCGGGCCGCGCCGCCGGTCGCGTCGCGCTGTCGCCCGGGCCGCGCTCAGGTCGCGCTCAGGTCGCGGACGCCACCTCGGGCCACAGCTCCTGAAGGGTGCGGACGGTCTCGGTGATCGCGGGCCGCCGCGCCGCACCGGTCCGCCACAGCGCCCGCAGCCGCCGCGTCGGGACCGGGTCGAGGCGTACCGGGGCCACCTCGGGAGGCAGCTCCCCGCGCCCCAGGCGCGGCACCAGGGCGACCCCGAGTCCGGCGGCGACCAGCGCCACCTGGGTGTGGTTCTCCTCCGCCTGATGGGCGATCAGGGGCTCGCAGCCGGTCGCCCGCAGGGTCCGCATGAGCCAGTCGTGGCAGACCGTACCCGGCGGCTGGGTGATCCACCGCTCCCGGGTCAGATCCTCGCGGCGCACCGACTCCCGCGCCGCCAGGGGATGTTCCCGTGGTACGAGGACGTCGCACCGGTCGTCGCCGATCACCGCCTGCTCCACGCCGGGCGGTACGGGGAGCGGGGCGATGTCCCAGTCGTGCGCGACGGCCAGGTCGATCACGCCCCGGGCGACCAGGTCGACGGAGAGGTGCGGGTCCACCTCCGAGAGGCGGACGTCGAGGTCCGGGTGGCGGCGGGCCAGGTCGGTGAGCGCCCGGGGCATCAGACCGCGTGCCGCGCTCGCGAAGCAGGCGATGGTCAGCCGCCCGGCGGGCAGCCCCCGGCGCTCTTCGAGGCGTACCTCGGCCTCCTCCACGAGGGACATCAACGTCTGGGCCGTGTCGGCGAGTTGGCGGGCCTCGTCGGTGAGGCGGACGCCCCGGCCGCTGCGTTCGAGCAGGGTCGTGCGGGTCTCCCGCTCCAGCTTGCCGATCTGCTGGGAGACGGCCGAGGGTGTGTAGCCGAGGGCGGCGGCGGCCGCGCCGACGCTGCCGTGGACGGCGACGGCGTGCAGGGCGCGCAGACGTCCGAGATCGAGCACGGGAGCCTCCCGGGGGCTTCCCCGCCATCCTGGCGGTGACGGTGGATGTAGCGGTGCTTCATCCAACCATGAAGGAATCCGCGCTGGTGCTACATGGTCCGGCCGGGCGATCCTCATCCCCATGCGCCCCGTCCACATCGCCCTCGCCGCCCTGGTCGCCGCCGTCTGGGGAGTCAACTTCGTCGTCATCGAGATCGGCCTCGACCACTTCCCGCCGCTGCTCTTCTCCGCGCTCCGCTTCCTCGTCGCCGCGCTGCCGGCGGTCTTCCTTGTCGGGCGCCCCAAGGTGGCGTGGAAGTGGATCGTGGGCGTGGGACTGGCCCTCGGCGTCGCCAAGTTCGGCCTGCTCTTCACCGGCATGGACCTCGGCGCGCCGGCCGGCCTGTCCTCCCTGGTCCTCCAGGTCCAGGCCGTCTTCACCGCCCTGTTCGCCTTCCTCGCGCTTGGTGAACGCCCGGGGCGGGTCAAGGTGCTGGGCATGGGTGTCGCCCTGGCCGGCATCGGTGTCGCCGCCGTCGACGAGGGCGCCTCGGGCTCCCTCACCGGCTTCGCCCTGATCATCGCCGCCGCCGCGTGCTGGGGCGTCTCCAACGTCCTCACCCGCAGGGCGTCCCCGCCGGACGCCCTCAACTTCATGGTCTGGGTCAGCACCGTGCCGGTCCTGCCGCTGCTCGCCCTCTCCCTCCTGCTCGAAGGGCCGGACCGGGATCTGGCGGCGCTGCGGGGGCTCGACTGGACCGGCGCGGGCGTGATCGTCTACGTCGCCTGGATCACGACCGTCTTCGGCTTCGGCGCCTGGGGGTTTCTGCTGCGCCGCTACCCGGCCTCGTCGGTGGCCCCGTTCTCCCTCCTGGTCCCGGTCTTCGGGATGACCGCCGCCGCGCTGTTCCTGGACGAGAGCGTCAGCCCCCTGCGCTGGTGCGCCGCCGCGCTGCTCGTCGGGGGAGTGGCGCTGACGTCGCTGGCGCCGGGGAGGCGGGCGGGCGGTGAAACGACTGGCGCGGCCGCGCCGCCGGAACGTACCGTGCGCGTGGTCCCGACCGGGAACTCCGTACCGAGAGAGCGTGTATGACCTTCGAGAACGTCACCGTCGACAGCCCCGCCCCCGCCCCCGGCGCCCTCCTCCTCGTGGGCATCCCGGGCAGTGGCAAGAGCACCGTCGCGGCGGCTCTCGCGGCCCGGTTCGAGCGGTCCGCGCACATCGAGATCGACCACCTCCAGGAGCTGATCGTCCGGGGCTGCCACTGGCCGAGCCCGGACGGCGACCCGGAGGCGGACCGGCAGATCCTGCTGCGCGCCCGCAACGGCTGCCTCCTGGCGGACAGTTTCGCCGCCGCCGGCTTCCTGCCGGTCATGGACGACGTGGTCGTCCGCCGCTCCCACCTGGACTTCTACCGCGCCCACGTGAAGACGGGCCCGCTCCACGTGGTGGTCCTGGCCCCCGGCCCGGAGAAGGCCTGGGAACGCAACAACGCCCGCCACAAGAAGCTCACCACCAACTGGGCCTTCCTCGACGAGGCCATGCGCGAGGAGCTGACCGGCGAGGGCGTCTGGATCGACAACGCGGACCAGACGGTCGAGGAGACGGTGGCGGCGGTGCTTGAGGCGACGGGGCTGGCGCCGGGGAGGTAGCTCAGCCCTCCGACCGAGGAAAGCCCCCGGTCTTCACGACGATCTCGCGCCCGTCGAGGGGCAGCACCAGATCCTCGCCGAAGGGGACGCGGTGCTGCTCCGTGTAGGTGCCGGTGCGGGTCGGGCCGCTGTGGACGGTGCAGACGTTCTCGGACGGGTCGATGATCACGTAGAGCGGGATCGCGCACTCCGCGTACATCCGGAGCTTCTTCTCGAAGTCGTTGTCCCGGGTGCTGAGCGAGATGATCTCCAGCACCGCCTCCAGGCTGTGCCACTCGAACCGGCCGCGCCTGTTCCGCTCGGCGCCCGGGGCCACGATGGCCAGGTCGGGGGCGTAGCCGAAGAGGGTCGACGGGAAGTCGATCATGACGTCCGAAAGGATCTCACCGTGCCCGGCGAGCTGCTGTTCGATCTGGGGCGCGGCGCGAAGGATCACCTTCCACTGCTGCTCTCCCTGCGGCGTCATGATGATCTTTCCATCCGTGATCTCGACTCGGAAGCCGTTGGGCAGCGGGACGCCGTCCAGCGCATCCCAGGCGCTGGAAAGATCCATCACTATTGTCGCCATGCCGTCCTCCAGGTGCATGTGCCGCTCGTCACCACGATAGCGGTCGGCTACCCCCGTGGCCGCCCCGTCGACCCCCGCACCACCAGCTCCGCCGGGACCGTCGCGAGGCCGCCGGGCGGGGCTTCCTCGGTGCCGACGGCCAGGCGGCCGGCGCGGGCGCCCGCCTCGTGCAGGGGGAGGCGTACGGTCGTGAGGGCGGGGACCGCGTCGATCGTGAAGGGGAGGTCGTCGAAGCCCGCCACCGAGACGTCGTCCGGGATGCGCAGGCCCCGGTCCCGCAGGGCCGCGCAGACGCCCAGGGCGACCGTGTCGTTGGCGGCGACGATCGCGGTCAGGTCCGGGTCGAGGCGCAGGAGTTCGGCGGTCGCCTCGTAGCCGGACGCGCGGTCGTAGCGGCCGTGCGCGGCGGGGCCCTCGGGTACTCCCGCCGCCGCGAGCGCCGCGCGGTGGCCCTCCAGGCGGTGCCGGGTCGTCGTGCGGGCGGCCGGCCCGGCCACGTAACCGATCCGCCGGTGTCCGAGGTCGAGCAGGTGTGCGGTGAGTTGGCGCGCGCCCTCGCGGTTGTCGAAGGCGAGCGTGGCCGCCGTCGCGTCCCCGGGGACCGGGGGCCGCCCGCACAGCACCACCCGGGTGCCCGCGTCCGCGAGCCGCGCCAGCTTGGCCGCGGTGGCCGCCAGGTGCTCCGGGTCCTCCAGGGAGCCGCCGGTGAGGATCACGGCGGCGGCGCGCTGCCGCTGGAGCAGGGTGAGATAGGTGAGTTCACGCTCCGGGGAGCCGCCGGTGTTGCAGACGACGGCCAGTTTCTCGCCGCCGCCCCGGGCCGATCCGCTCTCGCCGATCGCGCTCTGCGCCGCCCCGGCCATGATCCCGAAGAAGGGGTCGGCGATGTCGTTGACGAGGATCCCGACCAGGTCGGACGTGGCGGCGGCGAGCGAGCTCGCGGGCCCGTTGGGTACGTAGTCGAGCTCGGCGACCGCGTGCAGCACCCGGTCCCGAGTGGCGGCGGCGACCGGGTAGTTGCCGTTCAGGACGCGCGAGACGGTCGCCGGGGAGACCCGCGCGCGGGCGGCCACGTCCGCCAGGGTGACGGTCATCGCGTACGTACCTCCAGGGCCTTGTCGGCGGTGATGTCGGCAGGCTAGCGTCACCGCCTGTAGAAAGCGCTTTCTACCGCGCTTTCCGCCCCCGCTTCCGCCGCTGAGAGGAAGAGCTCCGTGACACGCAGAACGGTCCGCATCGCCATGAACGGCGTCACCGGACGGATGGGCCACCGCCAGCACCTCGTCCGTTCGATCCTCGCCCTCCGCGAGCAGGGCGGCCTGGACCTGGGCGACGGCGACACCCTGTGGCCCGAGCCGGTGCTCGTCGGCCGCCGCGAGCCCGCCCTGCGGGCCCTCGCCGAGCGGCACGGGCTCACCGAGTGGTCCACCGACCTCGACGCGGTCCTCGCCGACGACACCGTCGAGATCTACTTCGACGCCCAGGTCACCTCCGCCCGCGTCGACGCGATCAAGAAGGCCATCGCCGCCGGCAAGCACGTCTACACCGAGAAGCCCACCGCCACCGGCCTCGACGGCGCCCTCGAACTCGCCCGGCTCGCCCGCGACGCCGGCATCCGCCACGGCGTCGTCCAGGACAAGCTCTTCCTCCCCGGACTGCGCAAGCTCAAGCGCCTGATCGACGGCGGCTTCTTCGGCGAGATCCTCTCCGTACGGGGCGAGTTCGGCTACTGGGTCTTCGAGGGCGACTGGCAGGAGGCCCAGCGCCCCAGCTGGAACTACCGCGCCGAGGACGGCGGCGGCATCGTCGTCGACATGTTCCCGCACTGGGAGTACGTGCTCCACGAGCTCTTCGGCCGGGTCACCACTGTCACCGCCCACGTCGCCACCCACGTCCCGCGCCGCTGGGACGAGCGGGGCACGCCCTACGAGGCCACCGCCGACGACGCCGCGTACGGCATCTTCCAGCTGGAGGGCGGCGCCGTCGCCCAGATCAACTCCTCCTGGGCGGTCCGCGTCCACCGCGACGAACTCGTCGAGTTCCAGGTCGACGGCACCCACGGCTCCGCCGTCGCCGGACTGCGCGGCTGCCGCGTCCAGCACCGCTCGGCCACCCCCAAGCCGGTCTGGAACCCCGACCTCCCGCTCGGCGCCGGAGACTCCTTCCGCTCGCAGTGGAGCGAGGTCCCCGACAACGCCGAGTTCGACAACGGCTTCAAGGCCCAGTGGGAGCTCTTCCTGCGCCATGTCGCCCTCGGCGAGCCCTACCACTGGGACCTGCTCGCGGGCGCCCGAGGCGTCCAGCTCGCCGAACTGGGCCTGCGCTCGGCCGCCGAGGGCCGCCGCCTGGACGTCCCGGAGGTGACCCTGTGAGCCCGGCCCCGATCCGGCTGCCCCAGGCGGGCGGCGGCGTACGGGAGTACCGGCCGCGCGCCGAACCGCTCCGGTACGAGCCGGGCGCCGCCCCCCTCCTCTCCCGTACGGTCTTCTCCGCCGCGCACGTCGTCGCCGACCCGTACGCCGACACCACCCCCGATTCCCCCGCCGCCGTCGACTGGGACGCCACCCTCGCCTTCCGCCGCCACCTGTGGGCGCACGGGCTCGGCGTCGCCGAGGCGATGGACACCGCCCAGCGGGGCATGGGCCTCGACTGGGCGGGCGCGGCCGAGCTGATCCGCCGCTCCGCCGCCGAGGCGAGGGCCGTCGGCGGCCGGATCGCCTGCGGCGTCGGCACCGACCAGCTCACCGGCCCCGACCGGCTCACCGGCCCCGCAGGACTCCCGGCGGTCGTCGCGGCCTACGAGGAGCAGCTCGCGCTGGTCGAGGAGACCGGCTCGCAGGCGATCCTGATGGCCTCCCGCGCGCTCGCCGCGGCCGCCCGGTCCGCCGAGGACTACCTGGACGTGTACGGACGGCTCCTGCGGCAGGCGGGCGAGCCGGTGATCCTGCACTGGCTCGGCCCGATGTTCGACCCCGCCCTCGACGGCTACTGGGGCTCCACCGACCTGGACACGGCCACGGAGACCTTTCTGGAGGTCGTCGCCGCCCACCCCGACAAGGTCGACGGCATCAAGGTCTCCCTCCTCGACGCCGGCCGCGAGGTCGCGCTGCGCCGCCGCCTGCCGGAGGGCGTGCGCTGCTACACGGGGGACGACTTCCACTACCCCGAGCTGATCGCGGGCGACGAGCACGGCTTCAGCCACGCGCTCCTCGGCGTCTTCGACCCGCTGGGCCCGCTGGCCGCCGAAGCGGTCAGAAACCTCGATTCGGGGGATCCGGCGGCTTTCCGCGCCCTGCTCGACCCCACCGTCGCGCTCTCCCGCCACCTCTTCCAGGCCCCGACCCGCTTCTACAAGACGGGTGTCGTCCTCCTCGCCTGGCTGGCCGGTCACCAGGAGCACTTCGCGATGGTCGGCGGCCTCCAGTCGGCCCGCTCCCTGCCGCACCTCGCCCGCGCCTACGAACTCGCCGACGGCCTCGGCCTGTTCCCCGACCCGGAGCTCGCCGCGGACCGGATGCGCTCCCTGCTCACGGTGTACGGAGTCCCCCGATGAACCGCGACCGCCTCTCCGTCAACCAGATGACGGTGAAACAGCTCCCGCTGCCCGAACTCGTCGCCCACTGCGTCCGGCTCGGCATCCCGGGCGTCGGCCTGTGGCGCGAACCGGTGCGCGCGTACGGGGTCGAGGCGGCCACCGCGCTGGTCCGGGACGCGGGGCTCGCCGTCACCACCCTGTGCCGGGGCGGCTTCTTCACCACCGACGGCTGGGAGGAGGACAACCGCGCGGCGATCGACGAGGCGGCGGCGCTCGGCACCGACACCCTCGTCCTCGTCTCGGGCGGCCTCCCCGAGGGCAGCCGCGACCTGCCCGGCGCCCGCGCCCGCATCGCCGACGCGATCGGAGTCCTCGCCCCGTACGCGGGGGAGCGGGGCGTGCGCCTGGCCATCGAGCCGCTGCACCCGATGTTCGCCTCGGACCGCTGCGCCGTCTCCACCCTGGACCAGGCCCTGGACATCGCCGAACGCTTCCCCGCCACGCAGGTGGGCGTCACCGTCGACACCTACCACCTGTGGTGGGACGACCGCGCCCCGGCGGCGGTGACCCGCGCGGGAGCGGCGGGCCGCATCCACTCCTTCCAGCTCGCCGACTGGACCACGCCGCTGCCCGCCGGAGTCCTCAACGGCAGGGGCCAGTTGGGCACGGGAGCGATCGACCTGGCCGCGTGGGCGGCCCTCGTGGAGAAGGCCGGGTACACCGGCCCGGTGGAGGTCGAACTCTTCAACGACGCACTGTGGGCGAGGGACGGGGTGGAGGTCCTGGAGGAGACGGTGGAGGCGTTCCTGGGGGTGTGAGGCCGGTGCCTCCGCGCGAGATGGCGTGATCGTTCAAGACGGGCAGGGATCGCCCGCATAGCGTTCCGGCCATGGACGATCTGGCGAGTACGACGCTGCTGGACGCGGTGCGGCGAGCGCTGGCCGAGGACGGCATCGAGGTGGGGGGCGGGGCGGTCTACGGGCCGGACTCCGCGGCGGACGGCTCGTACGGCACCTCCGGCACCTCCGGCACCCCGGGCGCTCCCGGCGCTCTGGTGCCCTTCGGCGCCAAACGGCGATTTCTCGCCGGGATCGCCCGGACGCACGGACTCCTCCCCCTGCTCCGGGTCGGCCTGGTGCTGCCGAGGATCGCGCACGACCCGGTCGTCACCGCGCTCCTGGGCGCCCGCACCCCTGTCGACCTGCTGGAACGATGGGGCCGCTGTGAGCGGTTCACCCACGCCCGGCATCGTGTGGTGGTGACGGGGGCCGGGGAGACCGGGCTGTCCGCCGAGCACCGGGGGCCGCCCGGGAAGCCGCCCGAAGCGGCGGAGGACGTGCTGGTCCTGGGTGTCCTGACCGTCCTGCTGACGCTGACCGGCGTCCGGGGGCTCACGGTCGAGGCGGGGCGCGCGGGGGCGTCGGCGGTGCTGTTCGCCCAGGGCGCGTTCAGCGCGCCGCCGGCCGGATGCGACACCGCGCGGTGGCGGTTCACCTGGACCGGGACCGCCCCACCGGCGCCGCTCGGTCCGGACGCGGGCTCGGACACGGTCTCGCGGGCCCGCCGGCTGCTCGCCGACGACCTCGTACGGCGCTGGACGCTCGACGCCCTGGCCGCCGCGCTCGGCACCTCGCCCCGCAGTCTGCAGCGTCGGCTGCGGGGCGTGGGCGGCTTCCAGGGGGTGCTGGGCGCCGTCCGCACCGAGGCCGCCGCCGGGCTGCTCCTGGAGGGCCGGCACCCGGTGGGCCTCGTGGGCTTCGCCTGCGGCTATGCCGACCAGCCCCATTTCACCCGCGACTTCCGACGCCGGACCGCCGTGACCCCGGCGGCCTACCGGGCGGCGTTCGCCCGCCCGGCGTCCCACACGACCGAGGAGAACCACCCATGAACCTGGCCGGCCGCACCATCCTCGTCACCGGAGGCGCCCGAGGCGTCGGACGGGAGCTGACCCGGCAACTGGCGGGCCGGGGCGCCCATGTGGTCGCGGTCGGCCGCGACCGCGAGCGGCTCGACGCCCTCGCCGCCGACCACGGCGACCGGGTCTCGACGTACGTCCTGGACCTCGCCGACCCGGAGGCGGTGGACGCGTTCGCCGACGCCCTGCCCGAGCGGCACCCCGAGCTGTCCGTCGTCATCAACAACGCGGGCGCGCAGTCGCTCACCGACTTCCTGCGCGACGATCCGCGCGCCACGCGGCCGGTCCTGCGCCGCGAGACGGCCGTCAACCTGGACGCCGTCATCGCCCTGTCGGCGGGCCTGCTGCCGCATCTGGCCGGGCGGCCGTCCGCCGCGCTCGTCAACATCACCAGCGGCCTGGCCCTCGCGCCCAAGCGGACGGCCCCGGTGTACTGCGCCGCCAAGGCGGGCCTTCGCACGTTCACCCGGGCCCTGCGCTACCAGTGCCAGGAGGGCGCGCCCGCGCTCCGCGTCGTCGATGCCGTACTGCCGCTGGTCGACACGGACATGACGCGCGGCCGGGGCAGCGGCAAGATCAGCGCGGCCCGCGCCGCCACCGCGGTGATCGAGGGGATCCGCCGGGACCGGCGGGAGATCTACGTGGGCACGACGAAGGTCCTGCGCGGGCTGATGCGGGTGTCCCCGACGCTGGGTCACAGGATCCTGCGCGACGGCTGACAGGGGGGCGGGACGCGGACGGCTCGGCGCCGGGACCGGGTCCCCCGCCGGGGCGCCGACCGCCCGGGCGCCGGGGCGCCGACTGCCCGGGGGCCGGGGCGCCGAACGCCCCCGCCGAGCACAGGCCGCCCCGCCGGGAGCACGGACCGTCGGGCGCCGGGAGCACGGGCCGTCGGGCGCCGGGAGCACGGACCGCCCGCCGTCGCGCCCCCGGCTACTTCTTCGTGCCGCCGCCGAGGATGTCCCCGAGGCCGCCGCCCTTCTTGGTGGCGGCGCGCTTGGTGATCACGGCCAGGACGACCGGGACCAGGATCTCGACCGCCCGGTTGACGGTCGGTGCCGGGATGCCGGTCTTCTTGGCGACCGCGTTGGCGGCGGGCTTGGCCAGTTTGGCGAGGACGCCGGCCATCAGGCCGCCGCCGACCAGGCCGCCGAAGGCGGCGACGCCCTGGAGCGGCGGCTCGGCGGTGGAGACCTCGGTGACGGCGGCCCGGACCTCGTCCGCGCCGGCCGGTTCGGCGGCGGCCGAGCGCAGTTCGCCGGAGAGCTCCGACACCGAGTCGCTCACCAGCCGCCGGGCCCCGTCGCCGTCCGTGCCGAGCACGCCGGCGATCTCCTGGAGCTGGTCGTCGCCGAGTTCGTTCAGGACGTCCTGCTCGAATGATTCGTCGCTCATGCCGGAAACGCTACGGTTCCTCCCCTGGCCCGGCATCCCGGAGCCGCCCGTTCGACGGGAGTTGTCCACAGGCCGGTGGGTCGTTCGTCCACAGGCCCGGCGGGATGTCGGAGGCCTTCGCTACCGTCGTGCCATGTCCCATCTGGCAGTGCTCGAAGGGGTCCTGGAGCGGATCACCTACGCCAACGAGGAGAGCGGCTACACCGTCGCCCGGGTCGACACCGGCCGTGGCTCCGCCGACCTGCTCACGGTCGTCGGGTCGCTGCTCGGCGCCCAGCCGGGGGAGTCGCTGCGGATGGAGGGCCGCTGGGGCTCCCACCCGCAGTACGGGCGGCAGTTCACCGTGGAGAACTACACGACCGTCCTGCCCGCCACGATCCAGGGCATCCGGCGCTATCTCGGCTCGGGCCTGGTCAAGGGCATCGGGCCGGTCTTCGCCGACCGCATCACCACCCACTTCGGCCTGGACACCCTCCAGATCCTGGAGGAGGCGCCCAAGCGCCTGATCGAGGTCCCCGGCCTTGGCCCGAAGCGTACGAAGAACATCACGGCGGCCTGGGAGGAGCAGAAGGCCATCAAGGAGGTCATGGTCTTCCTCCAGGGAGTCGGGGTATCCACCTCCATCGCCGTGCGGATCTACAAGAAGTACGGGGACTCCTCGATCTCCGTCGTGCGGAACCAGCCCTACCGCCTCGCCGCCGACGTCTGGGGCATCGGCTTCCTCACCGCCGACCGGATCGCCCAGGCCGTCGGCATCCCGCACGACAGCCCCGACCGGGTCCGCGCCGGTCTCCAGTACGCCCTCTCGCAGTCCACCGACCAGGGCCACTGCTATCTGCCCGAGGAGCGGCTCATCGCCGACGCGGTGAAGCTGCTCCAGGTCGATACGGGCCTGGTCATCGAGTGCCTGGCCGAGCTCGCCGAGGACCCGGAGGGGGTCGTCCGCGAGACGGTGCCGGGGCCCGAGGGACTGCCCGTCACGGCGGTGTTCCTGGTCCCCTTCCACCGCGCGGAGCTCTCCCTGGCCGGGCAGCTCCGGCGGCTGCTCGGGGCGGCGGAGGACCGGCTGCCGGCCTTCCGCGACGTGCCCTGGGACAAGGCGCTGGCCTGGCTCGCGGACCGTACGGGGGCGTCGCTGGCGCCCGAGCAGGAGGAGGCGGTGCGGATCGCTCTGACCCGCAAGGTCGCCGTGCTCACCGGCGGCCCCGGCTGCGGCAAGTCCTTCACGGTCCGCTCGATCGTGGAGCTGGCCCGCGCCAAGCGGGCCAAGGTGGTGCTCGCCGCGCCCACCGGCCGGGCCGCCAAGCGGCTCGCCGAGCTGACCGGCGCCGAGGCGTCCACCGTCCACCGCCTCCTGGAGCTGAAGCCGGGCGGCGACGCGGCCTACGACCGGGACCGGCCGCTCGACGCCGACCTGGTGGTGGTCGACGAGGCCTCCATGCTCGACCTGCTCCTGGCCAACAAGCTGGTCAAGGCGGTGGCACCGGGTGCCCATCTGCTCCTGGTCGGCGACGTGGACCAGCTGCCCTCGGTCGGCGCGGGCGAGGTCCTCGGCGATCTGCTCGCCCCGGGCAGTCCGGTCCCGGCCGTCCGGCTGACCCGGATCTTCCGCCAGGCCCAGCAGTCCGGGGTGGTCACCAACGCCCACCGGATCAACGAGGGCCTGCCGCCCGTCACGACCGGCCTGCCGGACTTCTTCCTCTTCGCCGAGGAGGAGACCGAGGACGCCGCGCGGGTCGCCGTGGAGGTCGCCGCCCAGCGGATTCCCGCCAAGTTCGGGCTCGACCCGCGCCGCGACGTCCAGGTCCTCGCCCCCATGCACCGGGGCCCCGCCGGGGCCGGCTCGCTCAACGGGCTGCTCCAGCAGGCGATCACCCCGGCCCGCCCGGATCTGGCCGAGAAGCGCTTCGGCGGCCGGGTCTTCCGGGTCGGCGACAAGGTCACCCAGATCCGCAACAACTACGAGAAGGGCGCCAACGGCGTCTTCAACGGCACCGTCGGCGTGGTGACCTCGCTCGACCCCGTCGAACAGCGGCTCGTCGTGCGCACCGACGAGGACGAGGAGGTCCCGTACGACTTCGACGAGCTGGACGAGCTGGCCCATGCCTACGCGGTGACCATCCATCGATCCCAGGGCAGCGAGTACCCGGCGGTGGTGATCCCGGTCACCACGAGCGCCTGGACCATGCTCCAGCGGAACCTGCTGTACACGGCCGTCACCCGGGCCCGGAAGCTGGTGGTGCTGGTCGGTTCGCGCCGGGCCATCGCCCAGGCCGTGCGTACGGTTTCGGCCGGACGGCGCTTTACCGCACTCGCGCATCGGCTCACAGGGGCCACTCTGGTGTGAAAGATCACGGAGGACTACCGCAACCGGGGCGAAGGGGGCAGGATGAGCAGGTTGGCGGCACTGAGTGCCGCCAAACGGCCCAATGGTCGACCCCGAGTGCACTCTCCTGAGCCAAATGGGGGATGGTAGAGACAGTCAGGGCACCTCGAAGAAGAGGCACTACGTCGGTGAGGGATGACGTGAGCGACAACTCTGTAGTACTGCGGTACGCGGACGGTGAATACACCTACCCGGTGGTCGAGAGCACCGTCGGCGACCAGGGCTTCGACATCGGGAAGCTCCGAGCCCAGACCGGTCTGGTCACCCTGGACAGCGGATACGGCAACACCGCCGCCTATAAATCCGCCATCACCTATCTCGATGGTGAGCAGGGGATTCTGCGGTACCGCGGCTACCCCATCGAGCAGCTGGCCGAGCAGTCCACCTTCCTTGAGGTGGCGTCGCTGCTGATCAACGGCGAGCTTCCGAAGGCCGACGAGCTCCAGGCCTTCCAGGACGAGATCACCCAGCACACGCTGCTGCACGAGGACGTCAAGCGCTTCTTCCAGGGCTTCCCGCGTGACGCCCACCCGATGGCGATGCTGTCCTCCGTGGTCTCCGCGCTGTCCACCTTCTACCAGGACAGCCACAACCCGTTCGACGAGAAGCAGCGTCACCTCTCCACGATCCGGCTCCTCGCGAAGCTGCCGACGATCGCGGCGTACGCGTACAAGAAGTCGATCGGCCACCCCTTCGTCTACCCGCGCAACGACCTCGGGTACGTCGAGAACTTCCTGCGCATGACCTTCTCGGTCCCGGCGCAGGAGTACGAGCTCGACCCGGTCGTGGTCTCGGCGCTGGACAAGCTGCTGATCCTGCACGCGGACCACGAGCAGAACTGCTCGACCTCCACCGTCCGTCTGGTCGGCTCCTCGCAGGCGAACATGTTCGCCTCGATCTCCGCCGGCATCTCGGCCCTGTGGGGCCCCCTGCACGGTGGCGCCAACCAGTCGGTCCTGGAGATGCTCGAAGGCATCCAGGCCAACGGCGGCGACGTCGACTCCTTCATCCGCAAGGTGAAGAACAAGGAGGACGGCGTCCGCCTGATGGGCTTCGGCCACCGGGTGTACAAGTCCTTCGACCCGCGCGCCAAGATCATCAAGGCCGCCGCGCACGACGTCCTCTCGGCGCTCGGCAAGGACGACGCGCTCCTGGACATCGCGCTGAAGCTGGAGGAGCACGCGCTCTCCGACGAGTACTTCGTCTCGCGCAACCTCTACCCGAACGTGGACTTCTACACGGGCCTCATCTACCGCGCGATGGGCTTCCCGACCGAGATGTTCACCGTGCTCTTCGCCCTCGGCCGCCTCCCGGGCTGGATCGCCCAGTGGCACGAGATGATCAAGGAGCCGGGCTCCCGCATCGGCCGCCCGCGCCAGATCTACACCGGCGTCGTCGAGCGCGACTTCGTCCCGGTCCAGTCCCGCTGACGCGAGACCGACCGACGCGAGTCCCGCTGACGCGAGGCCCGCTGCGTCGCGGCCCGCGCCGCGTCTGAGCGAAAAGCGCCCCGCCGTCGATCCCCCCACGGGTCGGCGGTCGGGGCGCTTTCCATTTCCCGGAGCGGATTCCCCCCACGGGATCCGGGCCGGGCGTCTGCTCGCGCGGTCTGCCGGGGTACGTACGGGAGGGCCGCTCAAAGCTCCCCGTGCACGTGCCCCGGCCGCGCTTGCCTGGAACGTCCCCCAAGACATTCCATGAACGTCCCCCAAGACGTTCTCGGCATCGCCCACTTAGACTCGCGAACAGCCCAGATGGTTACCCCCAAATATCTGTGATCTAGATCTCTTTGTGAAGGTCCTGTGCGTCACGTGTAGGTGAATTCAAGCGAAGCGACGGAGCCGCAGGCTGTTGGTCACGACGAAAACGGACGAAAACGCCATGGCCAGTCCGGCGATCATCGGATTGAGCAGGCCGGCCGCCGCCAGCGGCAGCGCGGCCACGTTGTAGCCGAAGGCCCAGCCCAGGTTTCCCTTGATCGTCGCCAGCGTGCGCCGGGAGAGCCGGATGGCGTCGGCCGCGACCCGCAGGTCCCCGCTGACCAGCGTGAGGTCGCTCGCCTCGATCGCCGCGTCCGTCCCCGTACCCATCGCCAGGCCCAGATCGGCCGTCGCCAGAGCGGCGGCGTCGTTCACCCCGTCGCCGACCATGGCGACCGAACGACCCTCGCCCTGAAGGCGCTTGACCACGTCGACCTTGTCCTGGGGCAGCACCTCGGCGATCACCTCGTCGATACCGACCTCCGCCGCCACCCGCTCGGCCGCCTCCCGGCCGTCCCCGGTCAGCAGCACCGGCCGCAGCCCGAGGCCGCGCAGCAGGGCGACGGCCTCCGCGCTGGTCTCCTTGACCGTGTCGGCGACCGTCAGCGTCCCGCGGGCGAGCCCGTCCCAGGCGACGTGCACGACCCCCGGCCCGGTCGCCCCGTCCGGCACCTCGATCTCCTCGGACGCCAGCAGGGCGGCGCGCCCGACGAGCACCAGATGCCCGTCGACGGAGCCGCGCACCCCGAGCCCCGGCACGTTCTCGAAGGACTTCGGTACGGGGAGCTCGCCCACCTTCTCGGCGGCGCCGGCCGCCACGGCGCGGGCGACCGGGTGCTCGGAGGAGTGCTCCAGGGCGCCCGCGAGCCGCAGCAGCTCGGCCTCGTCGACGCCCTCGTACGCGTACACCCGCGTCAGGCGCATCACGCCCGTGGTGACCGTGCCGGTCTTGTCGAGGACGACGGTGTCGACCCTGCGGGTGGACTCCAGGACCTCGGGGCCCTTGATCAGGATGCCGAGCTGGGCGCCCCGGCCGGTGCCGACCATGAGGGCGGTCGGGGTCGCGAGGCCGAGGGCGCACGGGCAGGCGATGATCAGGACGGCGACGGCGGCGGTGAACGCGGCCGTCGTGTCGCTGGTCGCGAGCAGCCAGCCCACCAGGGTGCCCAGGGCGATCAGGAGCACGACCGGCACGAAGACGGCGGAGATCCGGTCGGCGAGCCGCTGCACCTCCGCCTTGCCGTTCTGGGCGTCCTCGACCAGCTTGGCCATCCGGGCCAGCCGGGTGTCGGCGCCGACCCGGGTGGCCTCGACGACGAGGCGGCCCGAGACGTTGACGCAGCCGCCGGTGACGGGGTCGCCGGGGGTGACGTCGACGGGCACGGACTCGCCGGTGAGCATCGAGGCGTCGACGGCGGAGGCGCCCTCGGTGACGGTGCCGTCGGTGGCGATCTTCTCCCCGGGCCGTACGACGAAGAGGTCGCCGGTCCGCAGCGCGCCGACCGGGATCCGCGCCTCCGTCCCGCCGCGCAGGACGCCCACGTCCTTGGCGCCGAGGCGCAGCAGGGCGTGCAGGGCGGCGCCCGCCTTCCGCTTGGCGCGGGCCTCCAGGTAGCGGCCGAGGAGGATGAAGGTGACGACCCCGGCGGCGACCTCCAGGTAGATGGTGGAGGAGGCGTGGTCGCGGGTGACGGTGAGGTCGAAGCCGTGCCGCATGCCGGGCGTACCGGCGTCGCCCAGGAAGAGCGCCCACAGCGACCAGCCGAAGGCGGCGAGGGTGCCGACCGAGACGAGGGTGTCCATGGTGGCGGCGCCGTGCCTCAGGTTGGTCCAGGCGGCGCGGTGGAAGGGCAGCCCGCCCCAGACGACGACGGGGGCGGCGAGGGTGAGCGACAGCCACTGCCAGTTGTCGAACTGGAGGGCCGGGACCATCGCGAGCAGGACGACCGGCAGGGACAGCACGGCGCAGACGGTGAGCCGCTGCCGCAGCGCGGCGAGCGCGGGGTCCTCGGCCTCGGCGGCGGTCTCGGTCCCGGCGGCGGCCTCCGGCTCGGGCTCGGGCTCGGGCGGCGGGGGCTCCTCGGCGGTGTAGCCGGTCTTGACCACGGTGGCGATCAGGTCGTCGACGGTGACCCCGGCGGGGTGCTCGACGCGGGCCTTCTCCGTGGCGTAGTTGACCGTGGCGGTCACGCCGTCCATCCGGTTGAGCTTCTTCTCGACGCGGGCCGCACAGGAGGCGCAGGTCATCCCGCCGATCGTCAGCTCGGTGGTCGTGGAGGTCATCTGGGGTCCCGGGGCTTGGGGAACGAGTACAGGGCCGTACCGCAACGGTACGGCCCTGTACTCGGTGGCGCGTGGATCAGGCGGCGGGGCCGACCAGCTCGTAGCCGGCCTCGTCGACAGCGGCGCGGACGGCCTCCAGGTCGAGCGGGCCGGCGGAGGTCACGGTGACCTCGCCGGTGGCGGCGACGGCCTTGACGGAGGAGACTCCGGAGATCTCGGAGATCTCGCTGGAGACCGCGCCCTCGCAGTGCCCGCAGGTCATGCCCTTGACCTGGTAGACGGTGGTGAGTTCGGCCATGACGTTCTCCTCGTTCCGGGGTGGTGCGCTTCGGGGCGCCGATGCCGTACTAGCACATATTATACCCCTGGGGGGTATGAATCGGTTAAGCGCCCCGCCCGGCTCTCGCGAGCGATCTCAGCCAGACCAGTCCGACCGCCGTCACCAGCACGAGGCCGCCCACCGAGAAGAGGGTGAAGAGGTGCTCCTGCCGGGTGGTCGGGTCGGGCAGATAGCCCTGGGCGAAGAGCGAGCGGTCCAGGCTCGTCGTGGTCAGCTGGAGCACCAGCCACAGCGCGATGCCGTGCATCGAGTCCCACAGGGCGTGCAGGGCGGCCACCCCGAGGTACGTGACGATCACCGGTCCGGCGAAGCGGAAGCGTCCGTCGGGCCGCCGGTAGGCCAGCAGGGCGCCGCCCGCGATGGCCGTCCACAGGCCGTGCCCGAACGGGGCGAGGACCCCGCGCAGGATCTCGGTCTCCAGGAGCGAGCGCAGGTCGATGCCCTCCATGGTCACGGCCGCGTTGAACGCGTATCCGGCGCTCTCGAAGGCGGCGAAGCCGAAACCGACCGTGCCGCCGAGCACCAGCCCGGCCCGCACCCCGCGCAGCCACGGCCGGTGGCGCACCACGAACATCAGCGCCACCAGCTTCACCGCCTCCTCGATGAGCCCGACGCCCAGGAACATCCACAGGGAGGGGTGCAGCAGGTAGTACTCCATGACCGAGGCGCCCAGCACCCCGAGCACCCCGCCGGTGACGAAGCAGCCGAGGATCACCGGCACCCCGAAGTCCTGGCCGTGCCGCTCGTAGGCCCACAGGACGAAGACCGCGGGCACCAGGAAGCTGCCGAGCAGGATCAGCGTCGGCAGCAGGGTCGTGTTCTCCGTGGCGTACGTGACGACCGCGGTGAGCGCCCACAGTGCGAGCCCGCCCCACAGGCAGCGGCGCCAGAGGCCCGGGCGGGGCGTCTCGACGGGCGGGCGCGCGGGCGGGGGCGGTGTCTGCGTGCGGGGTTGCTGGTCGTACACCGGGAGACCTCCAAGTCCCTCCGCCGACAGGGCATCTGACCGGAGCTTATGGTAGATACCCGATATGTCGCATTCGGGGACCACGCTGATCCTGATCATGACGATCGCCGTCCTGGCGCCGTTGCTCGCCTATGGAGCCGGTCGCTGGCTCCCCGTACCGCTCGTCATCTTCGAGATCCTGCTCGGCATCGTCATCGGCCCGGACGTCCTGGGCTGGGCGAAGCCCGACGCGCTGATCGACGGCCTCTCGCAGCTCGGCCTCACGATGCTGATCTTCCTGGCGGGGTACGAGATCGAGTTCGGCAAGGTCCGCGGCGACACGCTCAGGCGCTCGGTGTGGGCCTGGGTGGCGGCCCTCGCGCTCGGCCTCGGCGCCGGGATGCTGCTCGGCGACGGCTACGGCAAGGGCGTCTTCATCGGCGTGGCCCTGACCAGCACCGCGCTCGGCACGGTCCTGCCGGTGCTGCGCGACGCGGGGGACCTGCACGGCCGCTTCGGGTCGGTGGTCATGGCCTTCGGCGCGGTGGGCGAGTTCGGGCCGATCATCGCCATGGCGCTGCTGCTGAGCGGCCGCAACCCGGCCGAGTCGACCGCCCTGCTCGCCGCCTTCGCCGCGCTCACCGCGGGGGCCGTCCTCTGGGCGCTGAAGCCGCGTAAACCCTGGTTCTCCCGGATCATCGCCAAGACCCTGCACAGCAGCGGGCAGTTCGCGGTCCGCTTCGTCTTCCTGCTGCTCGCCCTGATGCTGGGCGCCTCCACGGCGCTGGGGCTCGACGTGCTGCTCGGCGCGTTCGCCGCCGGTCTGATCACCCGTCTGGTCCTGACCGGGGCCGCGCCCGAGTCGGGGCCGCAGATCCTGGAGAAGGTCGAGGGGGTCGGCTTCGGCTTCCTCGTCCCCGTCTTCTTCGTCGTCACCGGCATCGAGTTCGACCTCGACTCGCTGCTCGCCGGCGGCCGTACGCTGCTGCTCCTGCCGCTGTTCCTGGTGCTGTTCCTGGTGGTCCGGGGGGCTCCGGTCTGGTTCCTCGCCCCGCGCGACCTGGCCCGGCGCGACCGGGGCGCGCTGGTCCTCTACAGCTCCACGGCGCTGCCGCTCGTCGTCGCCATCACCACCATCGGCGTGGACGACGAGGCGCTGACGGCGGGCGAGGCGGCGGCGCTGGTGGGGGCCGGGATGGTCTCGGTGCTCGCCTTCCCGCTGCTCGCCCTGAAGCTGCGGGCGCGGGCGGGCGGGAAGGCGCTGCCGGGCGAGCAGGTCACGGGCTCGGAATCGTGGTGAGCGCCTCGCCGACGAGCGGGTCCAGGTAGCGCAGCACGACCCTCTTCAGCTCGACGACCACCGCGTCCCGCTCGGCTCCCTCGGGCGCGGCGAGCACCAGCGCGAGACCGCCCTTGACGACGGCGAAGGTCATGTCGGCGATCCGGGCGCGCTCGGCGGGCCCGCTGTCCGGGAGGTAGTGGGCGAGCAGGTCGCCGACCTGGGCGAGCAGCGAGGCGTGCAGGGCGTCGTGCTCCTCGGCGATCCGGCCGGGGATGTCCGAGCCCTGCATGAGGGCGAGGAAGGCCGGGTTCTGGCAGTTGAACTCGATCATCGGGTCGAGCACGGCGTCGAGCAGCAGCGGCAGCGGCAGCGCCAGGTTCTCGGGCGTGAAGGCCTGTCCGTGGGCCTCCCGCATCTCGGTGAGCAGCCGCTCGCCGAGTTCGAGGGCGATGGCCTCCTTGTTGGGGAAGTACTGGTAGAGCGTGCCGGGGGAGACGCTGGCCTCGCGGGCGATGGCGTTGGTGCTGGTGGCCGTGTAGCCGTAGGCGCAGAAGACGTTGGCGGCGGCTTGCAGCAGCTGCGCTATCCGGCGTTCGCCGCGGGCCTGGCGGCGGCGCGGCTTCTGCTCTTCCGACGTGTCTTCGGACATGACTGTCCCCAGCTCTCTCAACGCGTTTGACAAATACGAGAGGTCGCTCGCATTCTTGTGAAACGCGAGCGATCACTCGTGTTTGCCAGTCTATGGCAATGGGCGACCCATGCGACCTGCCGGGAAGCGAGCGCCTGGGTCACGGTGAAGGGGACACCGCGTCATGGCCGAAGTCAAGAAAGCGCCTTCCGTCGGGGGGTGGACGCGATTCGTGACGGCCAGGCCACGCCTCTCGCTCCTCGTCGCCCTCGTGATCACCGCGCTCGCCGTCCTCGCGGGCAGCGGCGTCGGCGACCGGATGGGCAGCGGCGGCTGGGAGGACCCGGACGCCGAGTCCACGTACGCCCTGGAGGTCCTGGAGCGCGAGTTCCCCGCCTCCCAGCCCAATCTGCTGCTCCTCGTCGACGCGGGCCCGGCCGGGGTCGACTCCCCGGCCGTCGCCGCCGAGGCCCGGCGCCTGGCCGAGCGGCTCGACGCCGAGCCGGGCGTCGGCGGGGTCGGCTCCTACTGGGGGACCCGCTCCCCGGCCCTGCGCTCCGAGGACGGGCGCCAGGCCGTGATCGCCGCCCGGATCGACGGCGACGAGAAGGCCGCGGGCGAGATCCTGGAGCGCCTCGCCCCCGAGTTCCGGGGCACCCACGGGCCGGTGAAGGTCTCCGTCGGCGGCCCGCTCGCCGTGCGCCACGAGATGCAGACGATCATCCAGGAGGACCTGCTCAGGGCCGAGATGATCGCCCTGCCGATCACCCTCGTCCTGCTCGTCATGGTCTTCGGCAGCGCCGTCGCCGCCGTCCTCCCGCTCGGCATCGGCATCGTCGCCATCCTCGGCACCAACGCCGTGCTGCGCGGCATCACCGAGCTCACGGACGTCTCCGTCTTCGCCCAGAACCTCACCACCGCCCTCGGCCTCGGACTCGCCATCGACTACGCCCTGTTCGTGGTCCGGCGCTTCCGCGAGGAGCTGGCCGCCGGGGCCGACACCCGGACGGCCGTCGCCACCACCCTGCGCACCGCCGGGCGGACCGTGCTCTTCTCCGCCCTCACCGTCGCCGTCTCGCTCGCCGCGATGCTGGTCTTCCCGCAGTACTTCCTCCGCTCCTTCGCCTACGCGGGGATAGCGGTCGTCCTGCTGGCCGCCGCGGCCGCCCTCATCCTGCTGCCGGCCGCGCTGCTCCTGCTCGGGGACCGGGTCAACGCGCTGGACCTGCGACGGCTCTTCCGGCGCCGGTCGGGTGCCGGGGCCGGGGCCGGATCCGCCGACGGTGCCGGGCGCGCCGAGCCGGAGACCGGGGCCGGCTGGGCGCGCACGGCGGCTCTGGTGATGCGGCGGGCGCCGCTCTTCGCCGTGGCCACGGCCACCGGGCTCGTCCTCCTCGGTCTGCCCTTCCTCGGCGTGCGGTTCGGCACCGCCGACGACCGCCAGCTGCCGACGAGCGCCGAGTCCCGGGTGGTCCAGGACCGGCTGCGGGACGGCTTCCCCGGCAACCCCGGCGGCGGGATCACCGTCCTCGCCGAGGGCGCCGCCACCCCCGCGCAGTACGCCGGGTACCGCGAGCGGATCGAGGGCCTGGACGGCGTCGTCCGGGTCGAGGGCCCGGTGACCTCACCGGCCGGCGGCCGGGGCCACGCCTACTTCACCGTCGTCCCCGAGGGCGAGACCGTCGGCGGCGACGCCCAGCGCGTGGTCGGCGAGCTGCGCGCGGAGCGGGCCCCGTTCGACACCTCGGTGACCGGTGCCGCCGCCGTCCTCGTCGACTCCAAGGACGCCATCGGCGAGCGGCTGCCCTGGGCCGCCGCCATCGTCGCCGTCGTCACCCTGGTCCTGGTCTTCCTGCTCACCGGCAGCCTGCTCATCCCGATCCAGGCCGTCGTGCTCAACGCGCTCAGCCTCACCGCCATGTTCGGCGCGGTCGTCTGGGTCTTCCAGGAGGGGCACCTGTCCGGCCTCCTCGGCTTCACGTCCACCGGGGACATCGAGACCACCCTGCCGGTGCTGATGTTCTGCGTGGCCTTCGGACTCTCCATGGACTACGGGGTGTTCCTGCTCTCCCGGATCAAGGAGGAGTACGACGCCACGGGCGACCACGAGCACGCGGTCCGCTTCGGACTGCGGCGCACCGGCGGGCTGATCACCGCCGCCGCCGTCATCCTCGCGGTGGTGATGGTCGCGATCGGCACCTCCCGGGTCACCAACACCAAGATGCTGGGCCTCGGCGTCGCCCTGGCCGTCCTCATGGACGCGATGGTGGTGCGGAGCCTGCTCGTGCCGTCGGTCATGAAGCTGACCGGCCGCCTCACCTGGTGGGCGCCGGGGCCGCTGCGCCGCTTCCACGACCGCTTCGGGATCAGCGAGGGCGGGGCGCCCGGGGCCGCCGGGATACCGGGGACGCCGGAGCCGGAGCCGGGCCCGGACGCCGCCCGGGAGAAGGAGCGGGTGGGATGACCGAGGGCCCCGCACCACGGTTCGGGGGGTGCGGGGCCCTGGAGGGAGGGGGAGGGCGTCAGTCCCGGCGGCTCCGGTTTCCGGGACGGTTCGCGACCCAGGCACGGATGGTGTCCGCGTACCAGTAGGGCTTGCCCGACTCGACGTGGTCGGGGGCCGGCAGCAGACCGTGCTTCCGGTAGGAGCGGACCGTGTCCGGCTGCACCTTGATGTGGGCGGCGATGTCCTTGTACGACCAGAGTCGTCTGTCCGTCATGCGTGGCACCTCCCTGCGTGCCCGGCAGCGGCGGCGGAAGTGCCGTGTGGGGAGCTGCCGGGTGTGCGCGCTGGCGATCACTGAGCCTGTGCCCGGTGAACGACCCCTTCTGACGGGAGGGGAGCGCCTGTCGAACGCCTGTGACGGAAAACCCGCGTAACGGAGACATGTGTGACGAAGGGGCGATGGACGTGACGTAAGTGACACATAGTCATCAGGCGCCGCAGGAGCGGAGGAAACGCCGGGTGCGCAGCGCGATGGGGTAGGGCCGGTCCGGCTCGCACGGGTACATGTCCTGCTCCACGATGGCGAACAGGTCCACGTCCAGCGCCCCCGCCGCCGCCAGGACCGGTTCGAGGGCCGGGACCCCGGCGGGCGGCTCGCACATCACGCCCCGCGCCACCGCGGGGCCGAACGGCAGCTCCTCGGCGACCACCTGGGCCAGCACCTCGGGGTCGACCTGCTTGAGATGGAGGTAGCCGATCCGCTCGCCGTAGGTCTCGATCAGCTTGACGCTGTCGCCGCCGCAGTAGGCGTAGTGCCCGGTGTCCAGGCAGAGCGCGACCAGGTCGGGGTCGGTGGCGTCGAGGAAGCGGGTGACGTTCTCCTCGCTGTCGACATGGGTGTCCGCGTGCGGATGCACGACCACCTGGAGCCCGTAGCGCTCCCGGACCTCGTGGCCGAGGCGCTCGGTCAGCCCGGTCAGGTGCCGCCACTGCGCGGGGGTGAGCGTGCGGTCCTCCAGGACCTCGCCCGTCTTGTCGTCGCGCCAGAACGAGGGGATGACCACCAGGTGCCGGGCCCCCATGGCCTGGGCGAGGGCCGCGTTCTCGGCCACATGGGCCCAGGTGCGCTCCCAGACCTCCGGGCCGTGGTGGAGCCCGGTGAAGACGGTCGCCGCGGACACCTTCAGGCCCCGGCGGGCGGTCTCCTCGGCGAGCACGGCCGGGTCGGTCGGCAGATAGCCGTACGGGCCGAGCTCGATCCACTCGTAACCGGCGCCCGCCACCTCGTCGAGGAAGCGCTGCCAGGGCACCTGCCGGGGATCGTCCGGGAACCAGACGCCCCAGGAGTCCGGGGCCGAGCCGACCCGGATGCGGGAGAGGGGCGACGGAGGCTGCGACGGCTTCGTCATGACCGCCACGATGACACACGTCCGAATGTAAGGACATGCCGTTGACAGCCTTCCGGGCCGGAGACTAGACCTGGGTGCGGGGCGGGGGCGCCGAGGCGAGAGGTGACGTGGCATGACGTCGGAGCCGTACGACCTGATCGCGATGGGCCGGATCGGGGTGGACCTCTATCCGCTCCAGAACGGGGTGGAGCTGGACCGGGTCGACAGCTTCGGGAAGTTTCTCGGCGGCTCCCCGGCGAACGTGGCCGTCGCCGCCGCGCGCCTGGGCAGCAGGACCGCCCTCGTCAGCCGGACCGGGGCGGATCCCTTCGGCAGGTACCTGCACCGCGAACTGCGGGCGTTCGGGGTGGACGACCGCTGGGTCACCGACGTCGCCGCGTATCCGACGCCCGTCACCTTCTGCGAGATCTTCCCGCCCGACCACTTCCCGATCCACTTCTACCGCCGCCCCAAGGCGCCCGACCTGGAGATCCACGCCCACGAGCTCGACCTGCCCGCGCTCCGCGCCGCCCGCGCCGTGTGGGTGACGGGCACCGGGCTGAGCGCCGAGCCCAGCAGGACCGCGACGCTCGCGGCGCTGTGGGAGCGGTCCGAACGGCTCGACCCCGCCGGCGCGCTCACCGTCTTCGACCTGGACTGGCGGCCCGCCCTCTGGGACACGCCCGGC
The DNA here is from genome assembly GCF_040303965.1 of Streptomyces sp. NPDC094032. Taxonomy (NCBI): domain Bacteria; kingdom Bacillati; phylum Actinomycetota; class Actinomycetes; order Kitasatosporales; family Streptomycetaceae; genus Streptomyces; species Streptomyces sp. NPDC094032. The sequence goes on from NZ_JBEOUE010000004.1 coordinate 38,605, forward strand.
GAGGCGCCGCCGCTCTACCGGGAGGCCCTGCGGCACGCCACGGTCGCCGTCGGCAACCTCGACGAGTGCGAGGTCGCCACCGGGGAGCGCGAACCGCACGCCGCCGCCCGCGCGCTGCTCGCCGCGGGCGTCCGGCTCGCCGTCGTCAAGCAGGGCCCCAAGGGCGTGCTCGCGCTGGCCGCCGACGGCTCCGTCGCCGAGGTGCCGCCGCTGCCGGTGGAGGTGGTCAACGGCCTCGGCGCGGGCGACGCGTTCGGCGGGGCGCTCGCCCACGGGCTGCTCGCCGGCCGGGACCTGGAACACGTCCTGCGCCACGCCAACGCGGCGGGCGCCATCGTCGCGGGCCGGCTCGCCTGCTCGCCCGCGATGCCGTACGAGGACGAGATCACCCTCGCCCTGACCACCGGCACCGGCTCGATCCCGGAGCGGACGCCATGACCTGCGGCGCGGGCGACACGACGTCCGGCCCGTCACCCGTATGGGTACCAGGTCCCGGGGTAAGGACCTGATCATGGAATCGTCGCGCTCCCTCCACCTTCCCGCGGGCTCCGCCGCCCGGGGGCCGTATGCCGTCGACATCGACCCCGAGCGGGCCGGGTGGGCCCACAGCGCGCTGCGGGTGCTGGACATTCCGCCGGGCGGAACCCACCGGTTCGAGACAGGTGGGAGTGAATGGGTGGTGCTTCCGCTGTCCGGTGGCGGTACGGTGCGCGTCGACGGGGAAATCCTCGAACTCGTAGGCCGCGCCAGTGTGTTCGACGGCGTCTCGGACTTCGCCTATGTGCCAAGGGACGCCCACGTCCAGATCGCCTCCGGCGCGGGAGGCCGCTTCGCTTTGGCAGGAGCGAGGTGCGAGCGACGACTCCCCGCCCGCTACGGCCCCGCGCCGGAGGTACCCGTCGAGACCCGCGGCAGCGGCAACCGCAGCCGCGAGGTGCGCAACTTCGCCGCGGCGGGCGCCTTCGACTGCGACCGGCTGATCGCCGTCGAGGTGATCACCCCCGGCGGCAACTGGTCCTCCTACCCGCCCCACAAGCACGACGAGCACCGCCCCGGCGAGGAGTCCGTCCTGGAGGAGATCTACTACTACGAGGTGGCCGAGCCCCCCGGCAGCGGCCCCGACGGCTCCGACGGCCCCGGCGGCCCCCGCCGCGCCTACGGCTACCAGCGGATCTCCCCCTCCCGGCCCGGCGGCGCCGAGCTCCTCGCCGAGGTCCGCGGCGGCGACGCCGTCCTCGTACCCGACGGGTGGCACGGCCCGTCGATCGCCCAGCCAGGCCATCCGCTGTACTACCTGAACGTCATGGCGGGACCCGGCCCCGAACGGGAATGGAAGATCTGCTTCCACCCCGACCACACGGAGGGATACGCATGAGCGTCCGGCTCACCGTCGCCCAGGCCCTGGTGCGCTTCCTCGCCGCCCAGCACACCGAGCGCGACGGCGTGCGGCAGCGGCTCGTCACCGCCACCTGGGGCATCTTCGGGCACGGCAACGTCGCCGGCATCGGCCAGGCGCTCGTCGAGTACCCCGAGCTCATGCCGTACCACCAGGGGCGCAACGAACAGGCCATGGTGCACGCCGCCGTCGGCTACGCCCGCCAGTCCCGCAGGCTCCGGATCCACGCCGTCACGACCTCCATCGGCCCCGGCGCCACCAACCTCGTCACCGGCGCCGCCCTCGCCACCGTCAACCGGCTGCCCGTGCTCCTGCTGCCCGGCGACACCTTCGCCACCCGCCCCGCCGACCCGGTCCTCCAGCAGCTCGAAGTGCCCTACGCGGGCGAGGTGTCCGTCAACGACTGCCTGCGGCCGGTGTCGAAGTACTTCGACCGGATCACCCGGCCCGAGGCGCTGATCCCGGCCGCCCTCGCCGCCGTACGGGTCCTCACCGACCCCGCCGAGACCGGCGCCGTCACCCTCGCCCTGCCCCAGGACGTGCAGGCGGAGGCGTACGACTGGCCCGAGGAGTTCCTCGCCGAGCGGACCTGGACCGTGCGCCGTCCCCGCCCCGACCGGGCCGAGCTCGACGCGGCGGTGCGGGCGCTCCGGGACGCCGAGCGGCCGCTGATCGTCGCGGGCGGGGGAGTGAAGTACAGCGGCGCCGAGGACGCCCTGCGGACCCTCGCCGAGCGGGCCGGGCTGCCCGTCGCCACCACCCAGGCGGGCAAGGGCGTCCTGCCGTACGACCACCCCTGCGACGTCGGCGGCATCGGCCACACCGGCACCGCCACCGCCGACGAGCTGGCCCGCGCCGCCGACCTGGTCATCGGCGTCGGCACCCGCCACACCGACTTCACCACCGCCTCCGGCACCCTCTTCCACCCCGCCGCCCGCTTCCTCAACCTCAACATCACCGGCTTCGACGCCCACAAGCAGGCCGCCCTGCCGCTCGTCGCCGACGCCCGTGAGGGCCTCACCGCCCTCACCGAGGCGCTCGGCGACCCGCGCCCGGGCCCCGCGCGGTGGGCCGGCTCCAAGCGCGCCTGGCAGGCCCGCACCGACGCCGCGTACACCCCGGAGAGCGAGGACGCCCGCCCCACCCAGGCGCAGGTCCTCGGCGCACTCGACACTCTGGTCACCGGGGACGACATCCTGATCAACGCGGCCGGTTCGCTCCCCGGCGACCTGCACAAGCTGTGGCGGGCCCGGTCCGCCGACCAGTACCACGTCGAGTACGGCTACTCGTGCATGGGATACGAGATCCCGGCGGCCGTCGGCGTCGCCCTGGCCGCACCCGGCCGGCCCGTCTGGGCGCTGGTCGGAGACGGTACGTACCTGATGAATCCCACCGAGATCGTCACCGCCGTCCAGGAGGGACTGCCCATCAAGGTGGTCGTCCTGCAGAACCACGGCTACGCGTCGATCGGCGGTCTCTCGGAGGCCGTCGGCGCCGAGCGCTTCGGCACCGACTACCGGCTGCGGGACCCCGACGGCGGCTTCACCGGGCCGCCGCTCCCCGTCGACCTGGCCGCCAACGCCGCCTCCCTCGGCATGCGGGTGCTACGCGCCCACACCATGCGTGACCTGCGAGAAGCCCTCGCGGACGCCCGTGAGGCGACGGTTCCCACATGTGTCTACGTCGAGACCGAAACGGCAGACAGTGTGTCGGGCCCGCCCCCCGCCCAGGCGTGGTGGGATGTGCCCGTGGCCGCGACGTCGACCCGCCCGTCGGCGGTCAAGGCCCGCGAGGAGTACGACCGGCACGTCACCGCCCGACGCCGCCACCTGTAGCAGCCAGAAGGAGCATTCCGTCATGACGAAGACCGTCAACCACTGGATCGGTGGCAAGAGCGTCGAGGGCACGTCGGGCAACTGGGGCCCGGTCACCGACCCGGCCACCGGCGCCGTGACCACCCGGGTCGCCCTCGCCTCGGTGGAGGAGGTCGACGCCGCGGTCGCCGCCGCGAAGGACGCCTTCGCGACCTGGGGCACCTCCTCCCTGGCGCAGCGCACCACGATCCTCTTCCGCTTCCGCGCGCTGCTCGACGCCAACCGCGACGCCATCGCCGAGCTGATCGTCGCCGAGCACGGCAAGGTGCACTCCGACGCCCTCGGCGAGGTCGCCCGCGGCCTGGAGATCGTCGACCTGGCCTGCGGCATCACGACCCAGCTCAAGGGCGAGCTGTCCACCCAGGTGTCCAGCCGCGTGGACGTCGCCTCGATCCGCCAGGCCGTCGGCGTCGTGGCCGGCATCACCCCGTTCAACTTCCCGGCGATGGTGCCGATGTGGATGTTCCCGCTCGCCATCGCGTGCGGCAACACCTTCATCCTCAAGCCGAGCGAGAAGGACCCGTCGCCGGCCATGAAGATCGCCGAGCTGCTCGCCGAGGCGGGCCTGCCGGACGGTGTCTTCAACGTCCTGCACGGTGACAAGGTCTCCGTGGACCGCCTCCTGGAGCACCCGGACGTCGCCGCGATCTCCTTCGTCGGCTCGACCCCGATCGCCCGCCACATCCACACCACCGCGGCCGCCAACGGCAAGCGCGTGCAGGCGCTTGGCGGCGCCAAGAACCACATGCTGGTGCTGCCCGACGCCGACCTCGACGCGGCCGCCGACGCGGCCGTCTCGGCGGCGTACGGCTCCGCCGGTGAGCGCTGCATGGCGATCTCCGCGGTCGTCGCGGTCGGCTCCATCGGCGACGAGCTCGTCGAGAAGATCCGCGAGCGCGCCGAGAAGATCAAGATCGGCCCCGGCAACGACCCGACCTCCGAGATGGGCCCGCTCATCACGGCCGTCCACCGCGACAAGGTCGCCTCCTACGTGCACGGCGCGGCGGCCGAGGGCTGCGAGGTCGTCCTCGACGGCACCGGCTACACGGTCGAGGGCTTCGAGGACGGCCACTGGATCGGCCTCTCCCTCCTGGACCACGTGCCGACCACGGCCAAGGCGTACCAGGACGAGATCTTCGGCCCGGTCCTGTGCGTGCTGCGCGCCGACACCTACGAGGAGGGCCTGGCGCTCATCAACGCCTCGAAGTTCGGCAACGGCACCGCGATCTTCACCCGCGACGGCGGCGCCGCCCGCCGCTTCCAGCTGGAGGTCGAGGCCGGCATGGTCGGCGTCAACGTGCCGATCCCGGTGCCGGTGGGCTACCACTCCTTCGGTGGCTGGAAGGACTCGCTCTTCGGCGACCACCACATCTACGGCAACGACGGCATCCACTTCTACACCCGCGGCAAGGTCGTCACGACCCGCTGGCCGGACCCGTCCGAGGGCCCGACCGGCGTCGACCTGGGCTTCCCGCGCAACCACTGATCGCGGCCCGGATCCCGCATAAACGAGTGGCCCCCAGGGCGCGTTCACACGCACCCTGGGGGCCATGTCCGTACCACCGAAGCACCAGATCAGGGGAGGCCTCGCGCCGTTACGCGGACGAGTGGACGGTCGGCATCCGCGACGGGCGCGTCATCGCCCCGGGCGCGGTCTAGCGGGTCGTCACCAGCGCGAGTGGAGGAGCTTGTTCGGGGAGCCGGTCTTCGGGTCCTGGACCTTGCCGTTGGTCGCGTTGTTCACCAGGGCGGTGGACACCTGTGCCGGGGTGGACGCCGGGTTGGCGGCGAGGTAGAGGGCCGCGACGCCCGCTGTGTGCGGGGTGGCCATCGAGGTGCCGGAGATCGTGTTGGTCGCCGCGTCGTTGTCCTTCCACGCCGAGGTGACCGAGACGCCCGGGGCGAACAGGTCCACGCAGGTGCCGTAGTTGGAGAACGAGGCCCGCTTGTCGGCGGAGTCCGTCGCGCCGACCGTGATCGCCTCGGGGACGCGGGCGGGGGAGTAGTTGCAGGCGTTCGCGGGGAGGCCGAGGAAGTTGCCGTTGCCCGCCGCGATGGCGTACGTGACGCCCGAGGCGATCGAGCGCTTCACGGCCGCGTCGAGCGAGGTGTTCGCCCCGCCGCCCAGGCTCATGTTGGCGACGGCCGGCTTGACCGCGTTCGCCGTCACCCAGTCGACGCCCGCGATGACCTGCGCGTTCGTACCGGAGCCGTTGCAGTCCAGGACCCGTACGGCCACCAGCTTCACGCCCTTGGCCACGCCGTACGTGGCGCCGCCGACCGTGCCCGCCACGTGCGTGCCGTGCCCCTGGCAGTCCTGGCCGTTCTGCCCGCCGCCGACCGTGTCCGTACCGACCGAGGCCCGGCCGCCGAACTCGCCGTGCGAGGTGCGGATTCCGGTGTCGATGATGTACGCGGTGACGTTCGAGGCCGTCGTGTCGTACGTGTACGTCGTCGACAGCGGCAGGTCCCGCTGGTCGACCCGGTCGATCCCCCAGGTCGCGCCGGTCTGGGTGTCGGCGACCCGGACGGTCGCGTCCTGCTCGACGTACGCGACCCGCGGGTCGGCCGCGAGCGCGGCGGCCTTCGCCCGGGGCATCGAGGCGGCGAAGCCCTTGAGCGCGGCGCGGTACTCGAACCGGGGCGTGACGCCCAGGTCGGCGGCGCGGGTCGAGCCGTCCTTGAGGACGACGATCCAGCCGTTCTCGACGGCGGTGGCGGCGGGCGCGAGCCGCAGATCACCTGCGGGCGCGCCCTGCGCGGCGGGGGAGCCGGCGAACTGGAGACCGGCGGCGAGGGCGAGGGCGAGCACGGGGGCGAGGGCGCCTGTGCGGGATATCCGCTTCATGGGGGTGGGCACCTGAACCTTTCGTTGTCCGGACGGGGCACGGGCAAGTACGGGTACGCGTGTGATGCGGCGGTGCGGAGTGGTTCCACAGTCGCGGCTTGGCATGAACGACACAAGAGGGTGGTTCGGACGCCGTAGGGGCGCGTTTTTCGGTCGCTTCCGCCGGGGCCCGCGTTCCTCAGTCCGTGCCGAACCCCCAGCCCCGCATCGCGAAGACCCCCTCGTCCACCGCCCCCGCCGACCCGTACGTCCGCAGCGCCGCCTCGTTGTCGGTGTCGACCCCCACCCACATTCCGTAGCAGCCCCGCTCCCGCGCCTCCGCGGCCAGCGCCTCCGTGAGCGCGCGCCCGATGCCCCGGCGCCGGTGGGACTCGGCCACGGACAGCTCGTACAGGCACAGCTCCACGCCCTTGTCGGGGTGGCGCATCTCGATGCCCGACACGAAACCGACGGGGCTGCCGTCCGGCGCGTACGCGAGGAGCATCAGATGGCCGGGCGCCCCGAGGAACCCCTCCGCCCACTCCTCCCGTGGCGGCCCGTCGTACAGCGGTGCCGCCGCCATGAGCTCCGCCACCGTCGTCGCCCGCCGGATCTCCATGCCCTACCCCGTTCTCGTATACCGCGGTTGGTGTACGCGGACCGTACTGCGTACGACCTGAGAAGGCCGCCGAGTTCCGCCCCGGGCAGCCGAGTCGCCGCCCTCCGGCCGCCTAGGCTCGGCAGCATGCAGCTGCGACTTCCCTGGAGGGGCCTCCCGCGACCCGGCCTGCCGCGGTGGGCGGCGGTCGCCGCCGTCCTCGCCGTACTCGTGGGCGGCGGGACGTGGACCGCCGTCGCCTCCGACGACCCGCCGCCCGTGCACCGCGCGGACCGGATGCTCGACCTCGACGGCGTACGGATCGACACCTCGTACTTCACCGCCGGCGGGTCAGGACGCCGCCCCGCCGTCCTCCTCGGGCACGGCTTCGGCGGCTCCAAGGACGACGTCCGCCCGCAGGCCGAACGGCTCGCCCAGGACGGGTACGCGGTGCTGACCTGGTCCGCGCGCGGCTTCGGCGCGTCCACCGGGCAGATCGGCCTGAACGACCCGGACCGCGAGGTGAAGGACGTCCGAGGGCTCGTCGACTGGCTGGCGGGGCGTCCCGAGGTGCTGCTCGACAAGGCCGGTGACCCGCGCGTCGGCGTCACCGGCGCCTCCTACGGCGGCGCGATCTCGCTGCTCGCCGCCGGGTACGACCCGCGCGTGGACGCCATCGCCCCGCAGATCACGTACTGGAACCTGGCCGACGCCCTGTTCCCGAACGGCGTGTTCAAGAAGCTGTGGGCGGGGGTCTTCTTCACGAGCGGGGCGCAGCCGGGCCCGGGCGCGGGGGAGCCGACGGGCCGGGGCGCGGGGGAGCCGACGGGCCGGGGCGCGGGGGAGCCGACGGGCCGGGGGAGCGCGGACGCGGTCGCCGCCTGTGGGCGCTTCAGCCCCGAGGTGTGCGCCCTCTACCAGCGCGTCGCCGTCGCCGGGAAGCCCGACGCGGCCGCCCGCGCGCTCCTGGAGGCGCGCAGCCCGTCCGCCGTCGGCGCCCGTATCAAGGTGCCCGCGCTCATCGTCCAGGGCCAGTCCGACTCGCTCTTCACCCTCGCCCAGTCCGACGCCATGGCCCGGACCATCGCCGCGAACGGCGCCCCGGTGGCCGTCGACTGGACGGCGGGCGGCCACGACGGCGGCGACCGCGAGACGGACCGGATCGACGCCCGGATCACGGCCTGGTTCGACCGCCACCTCAAGCGGGACACGTCGGTCCCGACCGGCCCCGCCTTCCGCGTGAGCCGCACCGGCGGCGTCGACTCCACCGACGGCCGCGCGACCCTGCGCGGCGCGACGGCCGACACGTATCCGGGGCTCGCGGCGGGCCCGGTCCGGGTGGCGCTCGCGGGCCCGGCGCGCACCTTCGCCAACCCGGCGGGCGCGAATCCGCCCGCGATCTCCGCCGTCCCCGGCCTCGGCGGCGGACTCGCGCAGCTCTCCTCGCTCGGCGTGGGCCTGTCCGTGGACTTCCCCGGCCAGTTCGCCGCCTTCGACGCCCGCCCGCAGACCGCGCCGGTGCGGATCACCGGTGCGCCGACGGTCAGGGTCCGGGTCACGTCGACCGCGCCCGACGGCTCGGCGGTCCTCTTCGCCAAGGTGTACGACGTGGGGCCGGACGGACGGCAGCAGGTGCTGCCCGCCCAGCTCGTGACGCCGGTACGGGTGACCGACGCCGGACGCGGGCGCACCGTCGACCTGACGCTGCCCGCCGTGGACCACGAGGTGGCCGCCGGCCACCGGCTGCGGCTCGTCCTCGCCGCCACGGACCTCGGCTACGCGTCGCCCGCCGCCCCCGCCACGTACACCGTCGGCGTCGAGGGCGCCCTGACCGTGCCGACCGCGCCCGGCGTGACGACGCAGGCGGCGGGCCTGCCGTGGTGGGTCTGGGGCCTGCCGCTCGCCGGCGTCCTCGTGGCGGCGGCCCTGCTCCTGACGGCCCGCCGCAAGGTGACACCGCCCGCGCCGGACCCGGCGCTGGCCGAGGTCCCCCTCCAGATCACCGCCCTCTCCAAGAAGTACAAGGGCGGCGACCGGTACAGCGTCCAAGAGCTCACCTTCCGCGTCGAACAGGGCCAGGTCCTGGGCCTGTTGGGGCCCAACGGCGCGGGCAAGACCACGACTCTCCGCATGCTGATGGGCCTGATCACCCCCGACGAGGGCGAGATCCGGGTCTTCGGCCAGGCGATCCGGCCGGGCGCCCCGGTGCTGTCGCGGGTCGGCGCGTTCGTGGAGGGCGCGGGCTTCCTGCCGCACCTGTCGGGGCGGGAGAACCTGGAGCTGTACTGGCGGGCCACCGGCCGCCCCGCCGAGGACGCGCACCTCGACGAGGCGCTGCGCATCGCCAACCTGGGCGGCGCCCTCGAACGGGCCGTCCGCACCTACTCGCAGGGCATGCGGCAGCGGCTCGCCATCGCCCAGGCCATGCTGGGCCTGCCCGACCTGCTGATCCTGGACGAGCCGACGAACGGCCTCGACCCGCCGCAGATCCGCGAGATGCGGGAGGTGATGATCCGGTACGCGGCCGGCGGCCGGACCGTGATCGTCTCCAGCCACCTCCTCGCCGAGGTCGAACAGTCCTGCACCCACCTCGTGGTGATGGACCGGGGCCGGCTGGTGCAGGCGGGCCCGGTCGAGGAGATCACCGGCTCCGACGACACGCTCCTGGTCACGCTGGGCGGGCCCGTCCCGGACGCGGTCGTGGAGAAGCTGGGCGCGGTACGCACCGATGCCGGCCTCCTGGTCCGCCTGGGCGCCTCGACGGCGCCGACCGCCACCGCGCTGATCGCCGAACTCGTCCGCCTGGAGGTGCCGGTGACGGGCGTAGGGCCGCACCGGCGCCTGGAGGACGCGTTCCTGACCCTGATCGGAGAGACCGCATGACCGCCGCCGCCCTCGGCTACGCGCCCGCCCGCACCCTGCCGTTCCGCGTCGAGGCCCTGCGCCAGCTGAAGCGCCGCCGCACGCTGGTGATGGGCCTGATCCTGGCCGCCCTCCCCTTCGTCCTGATCGCGGCGTTCGCGATCGGCGGCGGTCCGGACGGCACGGAGAACAACCGCATCACCCTGATGGACACGGCGACGGCCTCGGGCGCCAACTTCGCGGCGACCTGCCTCTTCGTCTCGGCCGGCTTCCTCCTGGTCATCCCGGTCGCGCTGTTCTGCGGCGACACGGTCGCCTCGGAGGCCGGCTGGTCGTCCCTCCGCTACCTCCTGGCGGCCCCCGTCCCGCGCGCCCGCCTCCTCTGGTCGAAGCTGGCGGTCGCCCTGGCCTTCAGCGCGGCCGCGATGGCGCTCCTGCCCCTGATCGCCCTGGCCGCGGGCACGGTCGCCTACGGCTGGGGCGACCTGAGACTCCCCACCGGCGGCACCCTCCCCGCCACCGACGCCCTCCTCCGCCTGGCCCTGGCGACGGCCTTCGTCTACGTCTCCCAACTGGTCACGGCCGCCCTGGCCTTCTGGCTCTCCACCCGCACCGACGCCCCCCTGGGCGCGGTCGGCGGCGCCGTGGGCCTCACGATCATCGGCAACGTCCTGGACGCGGTCACCGCCCTCGGCGACTGGCGCGCCTTCCTCCCGGCCCACTGGCAATTCGCCTGGGCCGACGCCCTCCAGCCCCAACTGGAGTGGTCGGGCATGGTGAAAGGGGCGGCGATCTCGGTGACGTACGCGGTGGTGCTGTTCGCCTTGGCATTCCGAGGCTTCGCCCGTAAGGACATCGTTTCGTAGGCGACTTGACGGATCCGGTGGCGCGGGCGTAGGAGCAGGAGCGTGTTGATGTCCGGCTTCCAAGGGAAGGCTCAGGCCGTGGTCGAAGTTCTCCGCCGTAGGTCCATGCTTGCGGCGGCATGGATCTGTCTTCCTCTGCTTGGTGTGGGGACGATCTTGGCTGGGGTCAGGGTGAGCTCGATCCACGGCCTCGGCGAAGGGTGGAAGGGCATACCTGTCTACCTTGTCTGCTGGGCTGTCTTGGGGAGGATCGCCTCCTGCCGAGTGGTCCTCGCATCCGACCGCGTAACCGTGGTGAACCCATTGCGCACTTATGTCTGCCATCGGTCCGCAGTGCGATATGCGCTCGTGAATGCTCGTGGGACGCTTCAGGTCACGTGCAGCCAGGGCCAGGTCATCGACGTGTTCGCGTTCAGCGGTTCGCTGCTCGATCGACTCGTCAAGAGCTCTCCTCGTGCTGCTGGGAGGATGGCGGAGTGGCTCGGCGAGCCATCGCGCGCCGAGACGACTGAGCGTGTGGTTTCAACGAGTTGGACACACTGTCGTTGGCCGGATGGTGCGCTGCTTGTCGGCGTAGGCCTGACAGTGATCGGGGTCGTCCACAGCATCGCCGTCCCGTAATTCGTAGGCGCAGACCGCCCTCACACCCACCCCCTCCGAGCCGCTTCCGCCCCCGCGCGGAAGCGGCTCGTCGTGCCCAGGGCGGCCATCAGGTCGCAGACGCGGCGGCTGTATGTGCGGGGGGACATGCCCAGGCGGGTGGCGGCGGCTTCGTCGGTGAGGCCTGAGAGGAGGGCTTCCAGGACGGGGCGGAGTTGTGGGGGGAGGTCGCGGGTGGGGGTGGTGAGGCCGGTGAGGTCCTGGCCGGTGTCCCAGGAGGTGTGGTGGGCACGGACCAGGGCCTGGATCACGACGGGGTCGCGGATCAGGAGCAGGCCGTTGTAGTGGAGCTCCAGGTCCAGGGGGACGGCCGCCACCGTGCGGTCGACGACGATCATCTTGAACGGGATCGCGTCCGTGACCCTGGCCCGGCCGGGGATCCGCAGCGCTCCCGCGAGCTGGGGCAGGGCGTGGCGCGGGACGATGCGGCGGACCTCGCCCGCCCGCTCCGCCGCCGCCCGCATGCACGCTCCCGCCAGCTCCAGGAACGGCTCGGGGATCGCGCGCGACGCGGAGGCGGCCGGGTCGTCGAAGGTCAGCAGCTCGTGCCGCGCCGAGGCGGCCAGGCCCGCCAGGGCCGCGCTGACCCGGCGGGTGCCACGCACCGGGCGGCCGGGAGGGCGCTGTATCTCGGGACCGGCCCGGCCCATCGCCGAGCGGGCCAGCATCACGGAGCCCGCAGTCTCTGTCACTGCTCACCACCCCCGCCCGTTCGGTGTGCCACTCCATGTACGCATGTGACTGCGTACGGTGACAACCCCTGTTGACAAAGCTGGCGAGTCCCTGCCACTGCGGTGTGCCCCAGGCGCCGTTGCCGCATTGAGATCCATCCGCAACTCCTTCGTCTGCACCTTCCCGCCTGCTCGCGAGTCACATTCACAGGACGTGAAGTGAGCAAGTCGCATTGATCCAGGGGGAGATGGCATGAGATTGAGAGTGAAGTCCGCGGCCGGAGCGGTGGTCGGCGCGCTGCTTCTCGCCGGGTGCAGCGCGGGGTCGCCCGGGGGTGTGCGGCAGGGGAGCGAGGACCGGGCCGGAGCGGCGAGGTCGGCCGCGCCCGCGCCTCCCGCGCGGGAGAGCGCGCCCGCGCGCCTCTCCACCTTCGCGCTCGACGTCGACACCGCCTCGTACGGGTACGTCCGCCGGACGCTGTCCGAAGGGCGGCTGCCCGCCCCCGACGACGTACGGCCCGAGGAGTTCGTCAACAGCTTCAAGCCCGGGTATCCGCGACCCACGGACAACGGGTTCAGCGTCACCCTCGACGGCGCCCGGACCGAGGCGGACGGGTGGTCCCTCCTCCGGGTCGGGCTCGCCACCCGGGCCGGTGCGGGCGTACGGCCGCCCGCCTCGCTCACCTTCGTCGTCGACGTCTCCGGCTCCATGGGCGAGCCCGGCCGCCTCGACCTGGTCAAGGAGTCCCTCGGGCTGCTCGTCAACCGGCTCCGTGACGACGACGACATCGCCCTCGTCACCTTCAGCGCCGAGGCCGAGACCGTGCTGCCCATGACCCGGGTCGGTGGGGCGCGCGAGCGGATCCGCCGTGTCGTCGACACCCTGGACACCTCCTCCTCCACCAACGTCGAGGCCGGCGTCAGGACCGGGTACGACGTCGCCGTCGCCGGGCACCGCGAGGGCGCCACCAACCGGGTCGTCCTCCTCTCCGACGCCCTCGCCAACACCGGCGACACCGACGCCGACGGCATCCTGGAGCGCATCGACCGGGAGCGGCGCGAGTACGGGATCACCCTCTTCGGTGTCGGGGTGGGCAGCGAGTACGGCGACGCCTTCATGGAGCGGCTCGCCGACAAGGGCGACGGGCACACCACGTACGTCTCCACCTCGGAACAGGCCCGCAAGGTCTTCGTCGACCAACTGCCCTCCCACATCGAGCTGCGCGCCCGCGACGCCAAGGCGCAGGTCGACTTCGACCCGAAGACCGTGGAGGAGTTCCGGCTCGTCGGCTACGACAACCGGAAGGTCGCCGACGAGGACTTCCGCGACGACCGCGTCGACGGCGGCGAGATCGGCGCCGGACACACCGTCACCGCGCTGTACGCGGTCAGGCTCCGGCCCGGGAAGAGCGGGCGGGTCGCCACCGCCACCGTCCGCTGGCTCGACCCCGTCACCCGCGCCCCGCACGAGCGCTCCGGGTCCGTGGACTCCGCCGCCCTCGCCGCGCCCCTCTGGGGTGCCGGGCACGACAGCCTCCAAGTGAGCGCCCTCGCCGGGTACTTCGCCGACCGGCTCCGTGGCGGCCGACTCCCGGGTGCCCCCGCTCTCCCGCTGCTCGCCTCGCGCGCGGAAGCGCTCGCCGAACGGGCCCGGTCGGCGTCCGTCCGGGAGCTCGCCCAGGCGATCCGGCAGGCGGAGTCGCTGGGGGGCGGGGACGGGGGCGAGGACGAGGGCGAGGGCAGCGGGGATCCCTACGGCGGCTGACCCTGTGGAGGGGGCGAGGGGGTGCGGGGGCAACTGGGCTTGGTTGCCCCGTACTTCTCCCGTCGCCTCCGCCCCTTCCGCCCCTCCGTCCGTCATCATGGGCCCATGGCCGCCCTGCTGCTCGCCCTCGCCGTCGTCTCCACCGGGCTCTACGCCGGATTCATGCTGATCTTCCAGACCGGTGTCATGCCCGCCCTCGCGCGGCTCTCGGACGAGGAGTTCGTCGGGGCCATGCGGCGGATCAACGAGGCCGTGCCGCGGGCGGTGTTCCTGCTCGTCTTCCTGGGGGTCGTCGCCTTCCCGGCGGCGGCCCTGTTCGTCCCCGTCGACGGGCGGACGGACACTCAGAAGTGGCTGGTCCTGGGCGGGCTCGTGTGTGCCGTGGTCAATCATCTGGTGACCGTCGGCGGCAACATCCCGCTCAACTCCGCCCTCGCCGCCTCCGAGGCGAGTGGTGAGCCGGCGGGTGACGTCCGGGCGGCCTTCGAGGGGCGCTGGAACGGGTTCCACCGGGTCCGCACCCTGCTCGTCCTCGTCTCCTTCGGGCTTCTCACCGCCTCCGCCGTCGTCGGCGGCTGAGGCGGCCGTCTCCCCGCGCGCGGCCCTTCGCGGACCGAAAGGTCTGTTTTTACGTCGCCCTGAGTGACGATGATGGGGTGTCAGGGGGCGGGAGTGGTGGAGGTCGTGAGGAGACCTGACGTTGTGTCTCCTGTCTGGGTGGGTATACCCGCAGGTCGGAACGGGTCGCGTCCATGACGTGAGATGGTTGGGTTCACTGCGAACAAGGCTTCGGGTATCTTCCAGCTGCCGGAAAATTGGTACCCCCAGGTTTGTTTTCTCGGGCCACCGGGATGCCGGTTCGGGCGATGAGAGGGACGTGACTGCCATGGCGAAGCAGGATCGGGCGATCCGTACCCGTCAGGCGATCCTGGAGGCGGCCGCCGCCGTCTTCGACGAGCGGGGCTACGAGGCCGCCAAGCTGTCCGACATCCTCCAGCTCGCCCAGGTGACCAAGGGCGCGCTCTACTTCCACTTCGACTCCAAGGAAGACCTCGCGCACGCGGTGATCGACGCGCAGGTGTCGGTCGTGCCCACGGCCCCGCCGCAGATCTCCAAGGTGCAGGAGTTCGTCGACATCGGCATGGTGTTCGCACACCGGCTGACCTGCGACCGGGTGCTGAGCGGCAGTGTGCGGCTCACCCTCGACCAGGGCGGGCACGAGCTCAACCGGAGCGGTCCCTACCGGGAGTGGACCGACATCAATCTGCGGCTGCTCAAGGCGGCGAAGGAGGGCGGCGAGCTGCTGCCCCACGCCGATCCCGAGGAGATCGCGCCGCTGGTCGTCGGCTCCTACGCGGGGCTGAATCTGATGTCGCACGCCCTGGAGGGGCACCGCTCGTCGATGGACCGCTGGGCCTCGGCGCTCTACCACCACCTGCTCCCCAGCATCGTCGTTCCCTCCGTGCTGACGATGCTCGATCTGGAGCCGGGCCGGGGTGCGCGTGCACTCGGAGTACCCGACAACTGCGCCTGAGGGCGCTTTCGGCACGTCAAATCAAACCGCCATGGCGGTTTGTTCGAGTCCCTGGCCGGATGGCACCTGCATCACTGCCTGAAAACGATCCACAAATCATACCCGTGGGTCCAGTATCTGGATTCGCGGGTACGTTTCCCTGGTCGCTGACGCTTCGTTGATGGGGATGGATCGGGATGAAAGGGACGAAAATGGAGTCCCTTGGGTCCAGCGATTCCGTACCGTCCGGTTTCTTATTGACATGCATCGCGGTCTCTTTTCTAATCATCGAGGGTCATCCCGTGCACAGACGCTGAGGGGGCAAAGTGGACGTCCGGATCCTGGGAGGGTTGTCGGTACGCGAGAACGGGGTGTCGATCACCCCGACCGCCGCCGCGCCACGACAACTTCTCGCCCTGCTCGCCGCCAGTGCCGACCAGGTCGTACCGGTCACCGTCCTCATGGAGGAGGTGTGGCCGTCCGGCGCGCCGCGCGGCGCCCGGGTCGAGCTCCACTCGCACGTCCTCGGGCTGCGGGCGCTCATCGCCGCCGCGCTCACGGAGGGTCCGACCGCCGCCGGCGGCAGGGCCGACGAGGACGCCGACGGGCGCACCGCCGAGACCGTGCTCGCCGCCCAGTCCGGCGGCTACCGCCTGGACACCGGCGGCGGCTCCCACGACGTCTGGCAGTTCGAGCGCGCGGCCGGCGCCGGATACCGCGCGATGGAGGCGGGCGACCTCTCCCGTGCCGCGCTCCGCCTCGGCGAGGCCCTCGCCCTGTGGCGCGGCGAGCCGTACGCGGGGGTCGACGCGGGGCCCCGGCTGCGCGCCGAGACCGAGCGCCTCGAAGCCTCCCGGCTCAGCGTGCTCGACCAGTGGGTCGAGGCGCAGCTGGGCCTCGGCCGGCACGTCGAGATGGTGCCCGAGCTCGCCGTCCTCGCCGCACGGCACCCCGTCGACGAGTCGCTGCACGGCCAGTTCATGGTCGCCCTGCTGCGCTCCGGGCGCGCCGACGACGCCCTGGAGGCCTATCGCAGGCTCTGCGCCGGCCTCCAGCGGGACGGCGGCCGTGAGCCCTCGGCGCGGCTGCGCCGCCTGCACCGCTCGGTCCTGACCGTCCGGGACGCCGGGCTGCCCCGTATCCCGACCCAGTCGAGCGGCCTCTGGCTCCAGCCCCGGGTCGAACCGGCCGTGGCGGGGCTGGCGGGCAGCCTGGTCTGACCGGGCGTCCGGCAGGCGCCCGACCGGCGCCCGGCAGGTGCCCGGGGGGCGCTCGACGGGTGCTCGACGGTGCTTGGCAGGGGCCCGACCGGCGTCCGACCGGCGTCCGACCGGGCGCCCGGCAGGCGCCCGTCCGGCCTCCGTCAGGCGCCCGTCAGGCCCCTGACGTGCAGTCGGACCCAAACGGGAATGAAGTGGTCGATCTCACCGTTGACCGAACGTCGACGACCGAATTACTTTCGGCCAGCGGAGGGAGTTGAGGCATGTCCTACGACAGCGCGGACGAGGACGGGGGCGTCGACGCGCTCACCGTGCTGGAGCTGCTGGCCCGCCAGGCCCCGCCGGGCCGGTTCGCGGAGCTGCTCGACCAGGCCAGAGTGGCAGGCCGCCCGGAGAGTGAACTCGCCTCTCTGGAAAGGGCCGTTCACCTCGCCACCGGCGTCAGCTGCTCCCTCGCCCGCCGCGAGCAGCGCGAGGAGGGGCTCGCCGCGCTCCTCGACACCACGCGGGACCTGACCCTCCCGTACGACCTGGACGGCCTGCTGCGGGTCATCACCCGCCGGGCCAAGCGCCTCCTCGGCCTCGACCTGGCCTGCGTCACCCTCCGCGGCCCGCACGGCGGCCGCCTCCTGCACAGCGCCGAAGGCGCCCTCACCGCACACGACCCGGCGAGCTGCCCCACCCTCTTCGAAGGGGACGGACTCGGCGACCTGGTCCACGCGCTCGGTGAGCCCGCCTGGACCGAGGACTACCTCGACGACGCGCGTTTCGCGCACTCCGCCGCCATCGACGAGCTCGTACGGTCCGAGGGCCTGCGCGGCGTCCTCGCCGTGCCGCTGCGCACCGGCGACTCCACCCTCGGCGTGCTCTACGGGGCCGACCGCAGCACCCGCCGGTACACCGCCGACGAGATCGCCCTCGTCGCCGCGCTCGCCGACCTCGCCGCCGTCGCCACCGAGAAGGCCGGGCTCCTCGACCAGACCAGGGCCGAGGTCAGCGAGCTCGAACGGGACAGCTCCCGCGCCCGCACCCGGCTCACCCGGATGCGCTACATCGGCGAGGCGCACAGCCGCATCATGAACCTGATCCTGGCCGGCGGCGACCTGCGCAACGTCGCCACCGCCGCCGGGGACGCGCTCGACGGCGCCGTCCTCGTCCGCGACCCCGGGGGCCGGACGCTCGCGCAGGCCGGGGAGCTGCCCGGCTTCGACGAGGACGCCGTCGCGAAGGCCTCGCTCGACGCGCACGCCGGGCGCCGCCCCGTCCTCACCGGGAGCGGGACGGGGGAGCGCGGATACGAAGAGGGCGCCGGCGACGGCGACCAGACCTGGGTCGCCCCGGTCCTCGCCGGCTCCGAGGACCTGGGCGTGCTCGTCGTCCGCGCCGCCACCCCGCTCACCGGCGAGGACGAGCGCCTGCTCGAACTGGCGGCCCAGTCCGTCGCGTTCCTGCTCCTGATGCAGCGCTCCACCGCCGTCGCCGAGGGCCCGGTCCGCGACGAGCTCCTCGACGACCTGCTCGCCGAGCCGCAGCACGCCCCGCAGCAGATCGCCCAGCGGGCCCGCCGCCTCGGCCTCGACCTGCGCAAGCCGCATGTCGTCGTGGTGGCCCGCCCGGAGGGCGGCGAGCAGGGCCGCGCCGTCGTGTGGGCGTCCTCGTACGCGTACCGCATGTCCGGTCTGAAGACCGTGCACGGCGGCGCCATCGTGCTGCTGCTGCCCGGCGTGGACGCCTCGGCCGCCGCGAAGGCCGTCTCCGGCGAGCTCTCCCCACTGCTCGGGCATCCCGTCTCCGTCGGCGCGGCCGGTCCCGGCTGGAGCGCGGAGAGCGTCAGCCGGCTCTATCTGGAGGCCATGCGCTGCCTGGACGCGATGGGCGCGCTGGGCGGTTCGGGCGCGGCGGCGTCCGTGCAGGACCTCGGGTTCCTCGGGCTGCTGCTCTCGGACGACCACGACGTGGACGGGTTCATCGAGTCGGCGATCGGGCCCGTGCTCGACTACGACGCCGAGCGCTTCACCGACCTGACCCGCACCCTGGAGGCGTACTTCGCCTCCGGCGGCAGCCCCACCAACGCGGCCGAGGCGCTGCACGTGCACCCCAACACCGTCTCCCGCCGCCTGGAGCGGATCGGCGAACTCCTCGGCGCGGAGTGGCAGAAGCCGGGCCATGTCCTGGAGGTGCAACTGGCGCTGCGGCTCCAGCGCACCCGTGACGTCCTGGCCCGCCAGCGCGCCGACCTCCGGGACAGCCGCTCCACCACGACGGCCGCGCAGTCCTGCGAGCGGCCCGGGGGGTGAGGGAGAGCCCCTCCCTCACCCCCCGCCGTCACCCGGCCGACCGTCCCTGCACCTGCCCGTACCCCGTCCCCGTCCCCGCCGCCGTGTTCCAGCCCGGGGCGAGGACGGTCGCCGCGTGGGCGGCGGAGGCGAGGGTGATGTGCCGGTGCCAGCCGCGGAAGGAGCGGCCCACGAAGTCGCGGAGGCCCGAGCCCTCGCCGACCGCGCGGAAGTCCCGCTCCACCCGGCGCGACAGCTTCGTCAGCCGCAGCAGCGGGCCGACCGCCGAGCCGGTCAGGTCGGTGATCCACAGGCGGGCCGGGGCCCGGCGCGGGTCGTCCCACTCGCCGAGCAGCAGGAGCGGGCGCTGCCGCTCCCCGGCCGGCACGGGCAGGGTGACCCGTACCGCCGTGGCCAGCGAGGTGCGCGAGGTGCGCACCCCGGCCGCCGAGTCCACCCAGCTCACCGGGCGCCGCAGCCCCTTGAGGGATTCCAGGATCTGCTGGGCGGTCAGCGGGCCCGCGCCGAAGCCGGGCAGCGAGCGGTCCGCGACGGTCAGCCGGCAGCCCGTGCCGATCCGCGCCACCACCGGCACGCCCGCGACGGCCAGCCGGTGCAGCGCCGCCCGTCCCGCGCCGCCCCGGATGTCGAGCAGCAGCGGCTTGCGGGTCACCTCGGGCCAGCGGGCGGTGTCGAGCGCCGCGTTGACCGCGCACTCCTCCAGCGTCTCCTCCGCCGCACCCTCGGGTACCTCCGCACGGTCGCGCCGCGTGCGGTCCTTGACCCAGGGGTCCGGCAGGAAGAGACGCCAGTTGACGGGGACGCTCAGCTCGTCGGAGGCGAACCACACCCCGAAGGCCTGCTGTCCGCGGAAGACCTGGCCGCGCTCCGGATCGAAGCGGCGGTCGACACCGACCGAGTGGTCGCCGGCCTTCGGTATCGGCATGGGGCGCACCACCCACGCCTGCGGGCCGCTGTTCTGCTGGAGGAACCTGGCCAGTTCCGCCCGCATCGGCCGCCAGTCCCACGTGGAGCTGGAGATGAAGTGGTGCAGGCTCTGCTCCGCGGCCGGCCCGCCGATCTGGGCGGCGATGTTGCGGATGGACTTGCGGCCCTGCGCGGTCAGCAGCCCGCGCAGATACTGCTCGGCCTTGATCCGCTGGTCGCGGCGCGGGAAGGCGGAGAAGAGCGCGGCGCACAACTCGCCGTAGACGTCCTCGTCCGCCGCGTCCTGGGGCGCGGCGACGGTCCTGAACCTGGTTGCGACGGATGTACTCACGACACTCCTGACCGACGGGTGCGCAGCTCCCTCCAGCTGCCCCTCCAAGGTCGCGGTTCCGCGCCGCCACGACGAGGTGTACCCGGCACCCGTCTGGGCCGCTCGATGGTGGCCGGACCACCGCCATACCCCGCGGGGGGATCTGACAGACTCGCCGGACCAGCTTTGACCCGTGCGCGGCCCGGCCCGGACCATCACTTCCGAGGCTGCACGGGCCGGACTCCGGTTAATGCCCCAGGCCGGGGTCCGTGCCTGTGCGCCTCGCTTCATCCGTACGCCGACGTACCCGCCGTGAGCTGCGCGGACGGCCCCGTGGGCGGGCCCGCGCGCGTCGACCGCCTAGCCTGGTCCCATGGGATTCCGTGCGCAGCTTCCGGTCGTCGGCGTGGTCGCCGCGGGCGGCGCGCTCGGCGCCAGCGCCCGGTACGCGGCGACGCTCGCCTGGCCCACGCCCGCAGGCGCGTTCCCCTGGACGATCCTCACCGTCAACGCGGCCGGCTGCGCGCTGCTCGGCGCGATCATGGTGTTCGCCACCGAGACCCTGACCCCGCCGCATCCGCTCCTGCGCCCCTTCCTCGGCACCGGGGTCTGCGGCGGATTCACGACGTTCTCCACCTACGCCCTCGACACCCAGCGGCTGCTCGCGGGCGGGGAGGCCGTGCGCGGGCTGCTGTATCTCGCCGGGACCGCGCTGACCGGGCTCGCCGCGGTGTGGGCGGGCGTCACCCTGGCGCGGGCCGCCGCCCGTGCCGTACCCGAGAGGAGGCGGCGATGACCCGGCTCGCGGGCCGCGCCCTGCGCCTGACGGTCCTCGTCGGCGAGCGCGACACCTGGCACCACCGGCCGCTGTACACCGAGATCGTGCACCGCGCCCACGCGGCCGGTCTCGCCGGGGCCTCCGTCTTCCGCGGCATCGAGGGCTTCGGCGGCTCCTCCCTCGTCCACACGACCCGGCTCCTCTCGCTCGGCGAGGACCTGCCGGTCGCGGTCCTGATCGTGGACACCGAGGAGCGGGTACGGGGCTTCCTGCCCCGGCTGGAGGGGCTGGTTTCGGACGGACTCGTGTTCCTCGACGCCTGCGAGGTCGTGCACTACGGGGACGGCACAGGCGCCGGGGACGCGTTGCGGGAGCCGCCCGCGTGAACTGGCTGTTCGTCGTCCTGGGCGCCGCCGTCGGCGCGCCGCTGCGCTATCTCACCGACCGTGCCGTCCAGGCGCGCCACGACTCGGTCTTCCCCTGGGGGACCTTCACCGTCAACGTCGCGGGATCCCTCCTCCTCGGCCTCCTCACCGGCGTCGCCTCCACCCGCGCGGGGCTGCTCCTCGGCACGGGCCTGTGCGGGGCGCTCACCACGTACTCGACCTTCTCGTACGAGACGCTGAAGCTGTACGAGTCGGGCGCCCGGTCCTACGCCGTGGCCAACGTCCTCGGGAGCACGGCGGCCGGGCTCGGCGCCGTCTGGCTGGGAGTGCGGCTCGCCTGACCGGGGGCGAGCCCCGCCGTGCGGGGGCGCTCGTCAGGATCGCGTCAAGAGCGGCCCTCCGCGCGTCAAGAGCGCGGGAGGAACGCGCGGTGGTGGCCGGAACGCGGCTCAGGCTGGGCAGATCTGTCGGGATCTGTTCAGAAGGGGAATGCGAGCATGGGCGTCCAGGCTGTGGAGAGCGAAGGCGTACGGGGTGTCGAGGAGCCTCCTGATACCGGGGCCCGGCACCGGCTCACCGCCGTCACCGGGCTCGCCGCCCTGTCGCTCGACGCGATGGCGTCGGTGGCGTATGGGCCCGAGGCCATCGTCCTGGTGCTCGCCGCGGCCGGCGCGCACGGGCTCGGGTTCACCCTGCCGGTCACGCTGGCCATCGCCGGACTGCTGGCCGTGCTCGTCGCCTCGTACCGGCAGGTCATCGCCGCCTTCCCGGACGGCGGCGGATCGTACGCGGTGGCCAAGGCGCACCTCGGGCGCCGGAGCAGTCTGGTCGCCGCCGCCTCGCTCGTCCTCGACTACGTCCTCAACGTGGCCGTCGCCGTCACCGCCGGAGTCGCCGCCCTCACCTCGGCCTTTCCCGGGCTGTACGGGGACCGGCTGTGGATCTGTCTGGGCGTGCTGGTCCTGGTGACCGGGGTGAATCTGCGGGGGATCGTCGACTCGGCGCGGGTCTTCCTCGTGCCCACCGCCGTGTTCGTCGGCGCGATCCTCGCCATGGTGGTGGTCGGGCTCCTCCGTGACGCGCCCGTCTCCACCGCCACCTCCGCCGGGCACGCCTCCGTCCTCGCCGACAACGCCGTCTCCGTCGGCGCGCTGCTGCTGCTCAAGGCCTTCGCCTCCGGCTGCTCCGCCCTCACGGGTGTCGAGGCCATCGCCAACGCCGTGCCCTCGTTCCGGGCCCCCGCCGTCCGCCGTGCCCAGCGGGCCGAGGTCGCCCTCGGCGTGCTCCTCGGGGTCATGCTGATCGGCCTGTCCGTGCTCATCTCCCGGTTCGGGCTCCAGCCGGTCGAGGGCGTCACCGTGCTCGCGCAGCTCGCCGATGCCTCCTTCGGGCACAACTGGGTGTTCTACGTGGTGCAGTTCGCCACGATGGTGTTGCTGGCGCTCTCGGCGAACACCTCGTTCGGCGGCCTTCCGGTGCTGTTGAAGCTGCTCGCCCGGGACAACTACGTGCCGCACGTCTTCGGGCTGAAGGCCGACCGGCAGGTGCACCGGCACGGGGTCGTCTGGCTGGCCGTGGTGTCGGGTGCGTTGCTGGTCTTCTCCGGGGGCGACACGAATACGCTCGTTCCGCTGTTCGCCATCGGTGTCTTCGTGGGGTTCACGCTCGCCCAGACCGGGATGGTGCTGCACTGGCGGGCCGGGCGGCAGTGGGGCAAGGCCGCGCTCAACGGGTTCGGGGCGCTGCTCACCGGTGTCTCGGCGATCGTCGTCGCCGCCACCAAGTTCCATGACGGGGCCTGGCTGATCGTCATCGCCCTGCCGCTGATCGTCGGCCTGTTCGAGGCCGTCCACCGGGCGTACGGGCGGATCGGCGAGCGGCTCGGTGTCGGGCGGGTGCCCGAGCCGCCGCACCGCGCGCACTCCCTGGTGCTGGTGCCGGTCTCCTCCCTGACCCGGCTCACCAGCGAGGCCCTCACCGCCGCCGTCTCCCTGGGCGACGAGGTCCGCGCGGTCACCGTCTGCCACCCCGACCCGGAGGACCGGGAGCAGACGGAGGCCCTGGAGCGCGACTGGGCGCTGTGGAACCCGGGTGTCCCGCTGGTCCGGCTGACCTCCGAGCGGCGTTCCCTGGGGCGTCCGATCAGCGCGTACGTACGGGAGCTCTCCGCCGGCCGGCCGGACATCCGCGTCACGGTGCTGGTGCCGGAGGCCGAGCCGGAGCGGCTGTGGCAGCGGCTGCTCCAGAACCAGCGGGGAGCCGTCGTCGCCCACGCGGTGCGCCGGGACACCGACGCGGTCGTCTGCCGGCTGCGGCTGCGGATCTGACGTCGGGTCCGTGGGTGTGGCGCCGTCCCCGGGTGGGGCGGCGCCACGCGTGTTCAGAGGCCCGACACCTTGAAGACCGTCTCCGCCGTCTCCCGGTCGATCCTGCGCTGCAACTGGTCCAGGGCCGTTCCGCCGCACAGCAGCGTGCCCTCGCGCTGGGAGGTGCGGGCGGCGGTGTCGACGAGCTGCCACAGGGGCGGGTTGGCGATCAGGACGCCCGGGTCGAGTTCGGCGCGGTTGCCGTACCGGTCGCGCAGGACCAGGCGTTGGGCCACGCCGTTCGACCAGCGGACCGACACCAGGCGGTCGGTGCGCACGCTGTGCCGGGACCACAGGCCGCGCACGGTCAGCCGGTTCGGCGCGGCGGACACCCGGGCGGGCAGCAGGACGACGAAGAGCAGGACGGCGAGGGTGAGCCACAGGGCGGTGCCCCAGGTCTCCAGGCCGCCGTCCATGGTGTCGATGCAGAGGCAGGCGGCCAGGAGCAGGACGGCGCAGCCGGTGGCGGCCCGCGCCTCGGCGGGCCAGCTCGTGTCGTGGACGGTGTCGGGGGGCTCGGCGGGGGTGCCCGCCGCGAACGGGGTCTTGTGGAGCTTCATGGGTTTCATGGAACGGACGCTAGGCCCGGCGGCCGGGGCCGCCGGGCCGCCCTGACACGCCGTTTACGCGGCGTACGGCAACCTTGACGCCGGGCTGACGCGTCCCGTCGCGTAGTGCGTGTATTCGCGCGCGAGCCGGAAGCCGGCCGTCCAGGCGAGGAGCCGACTGGGCCGGTTGTCCCGGGAGCAGCACCAGCTGGCGGTGCGGCCGCGGGCCGCGATGTCGGCGGTGAGGCCCGTGACGCAGGCCAGGGCGAGGCGTCGGCGGCGTTCCTCGGGGGCCGTCACACAGGCCACGTCCTCGTACGCGCCGCCGGCGAACCGGGTGCAGGCCACGGCGAGGATCCGGTCGCGGCGGAACGCGGCCCAGCCGTGCCCGGAGCCCGCCAGGCCGATCGGGCCGCCCCAACTGGCGTGGATCCAGGCCATGGTGGGGTCCAGGGCCGCCAGGGCCGGGCTGTCGTCGGCGGTCAGGCGGCGGACGGTCACGCCCCACGGCGGGTGCGGGCCCTCGACCGGGACGCGGTGCACGTAGAGCATCCGCTCCCAGGGGTCCAGCCGTTCGAAGGCGGCGCCCAGGGCGGGCAGGAAGCGGTCGGGGGCCTCGACGTAGTGGCCCGCGAGGGGGGTGAGCTCGGCCGGGGTGACCGCGGTGGGGTCGCCGGCCAGGAGGGTGTGTCCGGCGCAGGAGACGCCCACGATCCTGGGGTGCTCGGTCCGGTCGCTCCACCAGTGGCCGTGGCCGGTGGTCAGGACGTGCTCGGCCAGGGTCGACGTGCCGGGGGCGCCGGTGGGGAACGCGCGTGCGGCGGACGGGGGTTGGTGGGCTGGGTGCTTGATCATCCGTACTCCCGGCGGAGGGGGAGGGGCGGCCCGTCCCCCCGGACGGGCCGCCCCTGGGGCGGTCGGCGCTGTCAGGCGGCCCTGCGGCCGTGGTTCGCCTTCTTCTTGCGGCGGTCCTTCTTCTTGCGGGCGCGCTTGGACATGGCGGTGTGCTCCTTGGGGTGTTGTCCAGGTAGGGGTGTTGTTCAGGCGGTCTGGCCGACGAGGACGTCGGCCAGCTTGGTGAGGCGCTTGACGGTGCGCTCCTCGGTGGCGCCGGGGGCCGGGGAGACCCGGTGGTCGAGGTCGTAGTAGGCGCCGTTGACGATCTCGACGGCCGGGTCGCAGAGCCGTACGACATGGGCGGCGCCCTCGGCCGGGGCGACGCCCTCGTGGGCGTACAGCGGCAGCAGGC
This sequence comes from Streptomyces sp. NPDC094032, assembly GCF_040303965.1. NCBI lineage: Bacteria > Bacillati > Actinomycetota > Actinomycetes > Kitasatosporales > Streptomycetaceae > Streptomyces > Streptomyces sp. NPDC094032. Next base: position 63,718 of record NZ_JBEOUE010000004.1, read on the forward strand.
TGGTCGCGCAGATGCCCGGGTGGACGGAGACCGCGGTGACGCGCGGGTCGGCGGCGAAGACCGTCAGGGCCAGCTGCGACTGGGCGTAGGCGGCCAGCCGGGAGTAGCGGCGGGCGCGGTTGGGGTCGGACCACTGGATGGAGCCGGTGCGGTGCAGCGAGGAGGACACGTTCACGACGCGGCCGCCGGGGGCGGTGGTCAGCGCGGGCTCCAGGAGGTGGGTGAGGAGGTAGTGGGCCAGGAAGTTGACCTGGAAGGCGATCTCGTTGCCGTCGGCGGTGACCGTGTGGCGCTCGGGCGCGGCCATGCCGGCGTTGTTGACGAGGACGTCCAGGCGCGGGTGGCCTGCGGCGACCCGGGCGGCGAGCAGCTCGACCTCCTCCAGGCGGGTGAAGTCGGCCCCGTACGCGCACAGTCGCTCGGCGGGGACGTCGGAGAGGGTGACGAGCCGGTCGACGGCCGCGTGCGCCTCCTCGGCCGTGCGGCCGTGCACCAGGACGGTCGCCCCGCGTTCGGCGAGCAGCCGCGCGGTCTGGTGGCCGATGCCGGAGGTGGCGCCGGTGACGAGGACGGTGCGTCCGGCCAGGGAGGACGGGGAGGACGGGGCAGACGGGGCAGAAGACATGGCGGGTCCAGAGAGAGTGAAGGGATGAAGGGATGAAGGGATACGAAGAACGGGGCGCCGGACCTCAGCGGTCACGGCGCCCCGTGGCGGAGTGCGGGCAGGCGTCAGCGCAGGGCGGACGCGCCCGGACGGCAGCGGGGCGTGCGACTCGGCGACGCCTGATGAGGCGGCCGGTCGAGCAGGAGCCACGCGCTGTTCACATGTCCCATCGAAGCGTCGAGGCGGTCGCCGGGCAAGGACAACGGGCTTTCTCTGACGCTCTTCTGACGGGTGTTCACCCGAGGCCGGGGATCGTCGAGACCAGCAGGTCGATCGCCTTGATGCCGAGGAACGGCAGCACCAGGCCGCCGAGCCCGTACAGCGTCAGGTTCCGGCGCAGCAGCTCGTGCGCGGAGGCCGGGGTGTAGCGGACGCCGCGCAGGGCGAGCGGGATCAGCGCCACGATGATCAGGGCGTTGAAGATGATGGCCGAGGTGATCGCCGAGGTCGGGCTGTGCAGGCCCATGATGTTGAGCGCCTCCAGGCCCGGGTAGGCGCCGGTGAACATGGCGGGGATGATCGCGAAGTACTTGGCGACGTCGTTGGTGATGGAGAAGGTCGTCAGGGCGCCCCGGGTGATGAGGAGCTGTTTGCCGATCTCGACGATCTCGATGAGCTTGGTCGGGTTGGAGTCCAGGTCGACCATGTTGCCGGCCTCCTTGGCGGCGGAGGTCCCGGAGTTCATCGCCACGCCGACGTCCGCCTGGGCGAGGGCGGGGGCGTCGTTGGTGCCGTCGCCGGTCATCGCGACCAGCTTGCCGCCGGCCTGCTCGCGCTTGATCAGGGCCAGTTTGTCCTCGGGGGTGGCCTCGGCGAGGAAGTCGTCGACGCCCGCCTCCTGCGCGATGGCCCGGGCGGTCAGCGGGTTGTCGCCGGTGATCATGACGGTACGGATGCCCATGCGGCGCAGCTCGCCGAACCGCTCCCGGATGCCGTCCTTCACCACGTCCTTGAGGTGCACGATGCCGAGCACCCGAGGCCCGTCCCAGTCGTGCACGGCCACGAGCAGCGGGGTGCCGCCGCTCGCGGCGATGGCGTCGGCCCAGGTCCTGGCCTCGGCGGGGACGGGCCCGCCGCGCAGCGTGACCCACTCGGTCACCTGGGCCGCGGCGCCCTTGCGGATGGCGCAGCCGGCCCCGTTCTCCCAGCGCAGGTCGACCCCGCTCATCCGGGTCCTGGCGCTGAACTCGACGTAGCGCACCTCCGCGAACTCGCCGGGGGCCGGCGGCAGCAGCCCGTACCGCTCCTTGGCGAGGGTGACGACGGACCGTCCCTCGGGTGTCTCGTCGGCGAGCGAGGAGAGCTGGGCGGCGTCGGCGACCGTCCCCGCGTCGACGCCGGGCAGCGGGACGAAGTCGGCGGCCTCGCGGTTGCCGTGGGTGATGGTGCCGGTCTTGTCGAGCAGCAGGGTGTCGACGTCGCCCGCCGCCTCGACGGCGCGGCCCGACATGGCGAGCACGTTGCGCTGGACGAGCCGGTCCATGCCCGCGATGCCGATCGCGGAGAGCAGGGCGCCGATCGTGGTGGGGATCAGGGTGACCAGGAGGGCGACCAGGACGGTGGTGGACTGGGCGGCGTCCGCGTAGCGGGCCATCGGCTGGAGGGCGAGGACCACCAGGACGAAGACGATGGTGAGCGCCGAGAGCAGGATGTTCAGGGCGATCTCGTTGGGCGTCTTCTGCCGCCGCGCGCCCTCGACCAGGGCGATCATCCGGTCCAGGAAGGAGTGTCCGGGGCGGGAGGTGACCCGGACCACGATCCGGTCGGACAGCACCGTCGTACCGCCCGTGACGCCGGAGCGGTCGCCGCCCGCCTCGCGGATCACCGGGGCGGACTCGCCGGTCACCGCCGACTCGTCGACCGCCGCCACCCCGTCCACGACGTCGCCGTCCGCCGGGATCAGCTCCCCGGCCTCGATGAGGACGAAGTCGAACTGGCGCAGCTCGGTCGCGGCGACCGCCTCCGTCTCGGCGGTGTGGACGTTGGTCCCGTACCGCCAGTGCTTGAGCCGCAGCGCCACCGTGTCCGTACGGGCCCGGCGCAGCGACTCGGCCTGCGCCCGGCCCCGGCCCTCGGCGACCGCCTCGGCGAGGTTGGCGAAGATCACCGTCAGCCAGAGCCAGGCGCTGATCACCCAGGTGAAGACGGAGGGGTGGACGAGCGCCGACAGGGTGGTCAGGACCGATCCGACGGCGACGACGAACAGCACCGGATTGCGCACGAGCGCGCGCGGATGCAGTTTGCGTACGGCCTCGGGGAACGAGGTCAGGAGTTGTACGGGGTCGAGCAGGCCGCCCGGGACGGCGCGCCGGGAGGTGGCGGAGGACATGGCGGTCCCCTTCGTGAGGTCGTGAGGCCGTGCGGCCGGGAAGGGGCCGCCGCCGGGGCGGCGGCCCGCCGGTCCAGGGATGGGTGTCCTGGGGGACCGGCGGGCCGCCGGGCGGGGCGCGGTGCGCGAGGAGGCGCGCGCCGCGTCGGCTGCCTCCGAGGGCGGTCAGGCCACTGACGTCCTCGAAGCTGAGCGGCCGAGGAGGAATCTAGGGCCGATCGGGGCCGGGCGGGGCCCCGGCGGAAGGGTGTTGACGGCCTTCTGACGCGGCCCGACAAGGGCGCGTCAAGAGCGGCGCCGACCGGTCCCGGCGGTGTGGTGACCGGTCTCGGCGGGGTCCTGACCGGCTGCTGACCGGATCCGGCGTAGAGGATGCGTAAAGAGGACCGCCGGCGGCGTTAGGGGGCCGTCAACGGCGGCGGTGACGTGTCTGAAAAGCGGTTTGCTCGGCACGTCAGAAAAATCCGCTCTCTCTGTCAGGAGCTCACGATGGCCGACCTGGCCTTCGTGGTCACCACGATCGCGGTCTTCGCGCTGGTGGCCTTCATCGCCAAGGGGGTGGCGAAGCTGTGAACGCCGAGAACATCGTCGGCCTCATCGTCGCCGTCGCCCTGCTGGGGTATCTGGTCCTCGCCCTCGTCAAGCCGGAGAGGTTCTGAGCCCCGACATGAGCCCTGTCCTCGCCGGCATCCTCCAGCTCCTCGCCCTGATCGTCGCCCTCGGCCTGTCCTATGTGCCGCTGGGTGACTACATGGCGAAGGTCTACTCCTCGGAGAAGCACCTCAAGCCCGAGAAGTGGATCTACAAGGCCATCGGAGCCAATCCCGACACCGAGATGCGGTGGCCCGCGTATCTGCGCGGCGTGCTCGCCTTCTCCGCGGTGAGCGTCCTCTTCCTCTATCTGCTCCAGCGGCTCCAGGGCTCCCTGCCCGGCTCGCTCGGCTTCGTCTCCATCGACCCGGACCAGGCCTTCAACACGGCCGCGTCCTTCGTCGCCAACACCAACTGGCAGTCGTACTACGGCGAGCAGGCCATGGGCCACGTCGTGCAGACCGGCGGCCTCGCGGTGCAGAACTTCGTCTCGGCGGCGGTGGGGATCGCCGTGGCGGTGGCCCTCGTGCGCGGCTTCGCCCGCTCCCGTACCGGCGAGCTCGGCAACTTCTGGGCCGACCTGGTCCGCGGCACCGTCCGTATCCTGCTGCCGATCGCGGTGATCGGCGCGCTCGTGCTGGTCGCCACCGGCGCCATCCAGAACTTCGCCGGCATCCACGAGGTCGGCCAGTTCATGGGCGGCACCCAGCAGTGGAACGGCGGCGCGGTCGCCTCGCAGGAGGTCATCAAGGAGCTGGGCACGAACGGCGGCGGTTACTTCAACGCCAACTCGTCCCACCCCTTCGAGAACCCCAACGGGCTCTCCAACCTCTTCGAGATCTTCCTGATCCTGGTCATCCCCTTCGCGCTGACCCGCACCTTCGGCCGCATGGTCGGCTCGGTCAAGCAGGGGTACGCGATCCTGGCGACGATGGCCACCATCTGGGTCGGCTTCACCGCCCTGATGATGTGGACCGAGTTCGCCCACCCGGGCCCCGCCTTCGACCTCGCGGGCGGCGCCATGGAGGGCAAGGAGACCCGCTTCGGCATCGGCGGCTCGTCGATCTTCGCGGTGGCGACCACGCTGACCTCGACCGGCGCCGTGAACTCCTTCCACTCCTCGTACACCGGCTTCGGCGGCGGCATCACCATGCTGGGCATGCAGCTCGGCGAGATCGCGCCCGGCGGTGTCGGCTCCGGCCTCTACGGCATGCTGATCATGGCGATCATCGCGGTGTTCATCGCAGGTCTGATGGTCGGCCGCACCCCCGAGTACCTGGGCAAGAAGATCGGCACCCGCGAGATCAAGTACGCGGCCTGCTACATCCTGATCACCCCGGCCCTCGTGCTGACCTTCACCGCGCTGGCGATGGCCCTGCCGACGCCCGCGGACTCGATGACCAACTCCGGCGCGCACGGCTTCTCCGAGATCCTGTACGCCTACACCTCGGGTGCCAACAACAACGGCTCCGCCTTCGCGGGCCTGAACGCCGACACCCAGTGGTTCAACACGACGATCGGCATCGCGATGCTGCTCGGCCGCTTCCTGCCGATGGTGTTCGTGCTCGCGCTGGCCGGATCGCTCGCCGAGCAGGCACCCGTCCCCGAGACCGCGGGCACCCTGCGCACCGAGAAGCCGCTGTTCACCGGACTCCTCGTCGGCACCATCATGATCATCACCGGTCTGACCTACTTCCCGGCCCTCGCGCTGGGCCCGCTCGCCGAAGGGCTCGCGGCATGACCACCGACGTAAAGAATCAAGAGGACGCCATGTCCCGAGCGACCTCCTCCGCCGCCCCCTCGGGGGTCGCGCCCCACGACGACCTGTCCGGCGGGCACACGCCGTCGGCCGGCCGCGTCGGCGCGGGCCTGTTCGACCCGAAGCAGCTGCTCAAGTCGCTGCCGGACGCGATCCGCAAGCTGGACCCGCGCGTGATGGTCAAGTCGCCGGTCATGTTCGTGGTCCTGGTCGGCTCGGTGGTCACCACCGGGCTCGCGATCAAGAACCCGGGCGACTGGTTCGGCTGGGCGATCACCGCCTGGCTCTGGCTCACCACGGTCTTCGCCAACCTCGCCGAGGCCGTCGCCGAGGGCCGCGGCAAGGCGCAGGCCGACACCCTGCGCAAGGCCAAGACCGACACGGTCGCCCGCCGTCTGACGAAGACCGGCGAGGAGCAGGTCCCCGGCACCGAGCTGCGCATCGGCGACCTGGTGGTCTGCGAGGCGGGCGACGTCATCCCCGGCGACGGCGACGTCGTCGAGGGCGTTGCGAGCGTCGACGAGTCGGCCATCACCGGCGAGTCCGCGCCCGTCATCCGCGAGTCCGGCGGCGACCGTTCGGCCGTCACCGGCGGTACGAAGGTGCTGTCCGACCGGATCGTCATCAAGATCACGACGAAGCCCGGCGAGACCTTCATCGACCGGATGATCAACCTGGTCGAGGGCGCCGCGCGGCAGAAGACGCCCAACGAGATCGCCCTCAACATCCTGCTGGCGTCCCTCACCATCGTCTTCCTGCTCGCGGTCGTCACGCTGAAGCCCTTCGCGATCTACGCCGGGGCCGACAAGCAGACCTCGATGATCGTCCTCACGGCGCTCCTGGTCTGCCTCATCCCGACGACGATCGGCGCCCTGCTCTCCGCGATCGGCATCGCGGGCATGGACCGGCTGGTCCAGCGCAACGTCCTCGCGATGTCGGGCCGCGCGGTCGAGGCCGCCGGCGACGTGTCGACGCTGCTGCTCGACAAGACCGGCACGATCACCCTCGGCAACCGCCAGGCCGCCGAGTTCGTCCCGGTCAAGGGCACCACCGAGGCCGAGGTCGCCGACGCCGCCCAGCTCTCCTCGCTCGCCGACGAGACGCCCGAGGGCCGCTCGATCGTCGTCCTCGCCAAGGACAAGTACGGGCTGCGCGAGCGCCACCAGGGCGAGCTGGAGCACGCCACCTGGATCGAGTTCACCGCCCAGACCCGTATGTCCGGCGTGGACGTCGACGGCAAGCAGACCCGCAAGGGCGCGACCGGCTCGGTCATCGCCTGGGTCGAGGAGCAGGGCGGCACCGTCGCCCCCGACGCCCGGGACCTGACCGACGCGATCTCCCAGGCAGGCGGCACCCCGCTGCTCGTGGCGGTCAAGGACGACAAGGGCGCCCGGGTCCTCGGTGTCATCCACCTCAAGGACGTCGTCAAGGAGGGCATGCGCGAGCGGTTCGACGAGCTGCGCCGCATGGGCATCAAGACGATCATGATCACGGGTGACAACCCGCTGACCGCCAAGGCCATCGCCGAGGAGGCCGGTGTCGACGACTTCCTCGCCGAGGCCACCCCCGAGGACAAGATGGCGCTGATCAAGCGCGAGCAGGCCGGGGGCAAGCTGGTCGCGATGACCGGCGACGGCACCAACGACGCCCCGGCGCTCGCGCAGGCGGACGTCGGCGTGGCGATGAACACGGGCACGTCGGCCGCGAAGGAGGCCGGCAACATGGTCGACCTCGACTCCAACCCGACCAAGCTCATCGAGATCGTCGAGATCGGCAAGCAGCTCCTGATCACCCGGGGCGCCCTGACGACCTTCTCCATCGCCAACGACGTCGCCAAGTACTTCGCGATCATCCCCGCGATGTTCGCGGTTGCCTACCCCGGCCTGGACAAGCTGAACATCATGCAGCTCGCCTCGCCGGAGTCCGCGATCCTGTCCGCCGTCATCTTCAACGCGCTGATCATCATCGCGCTCGTGCCGCTCGCCCTGAAGGGCGTCCGCTACCGGCCGACCAGCGCCGACAAGATGCTGCGCCGCAACCTCGGACTGTACGGACTCGGCGGCCTGATCGCCCCGTTCATCGGCATCAAGATCATCGACCTGCTCCTCTCCCTCATCCCCGGAATCGGCTGACGGCAATGAACAACTCCGTAGGAAACGCAGGGCGGTTGCTCTGGGCGGGCCTGCGCGCCCTCCTCGTCCTCACGGTCGTGTGCGGCGTGCTCTACCCGCTCGCCGTCACCGGCCTGGCCCAACTCGCCTTCCACGACAAGGCGAACGGCTCCGAGATCAAGGACGCGAGCGGGAAGGTCGTCGGCTCCGAACTCATCGGCCAGACCTACAACCTGCCGCTGAAGGCCGGCGAGGAGACGGCGAGCCCGGACCTCAAGTGGTTCCAGCCGCGCCCCTCGAACGGCCTCGGCAGCAACAGCGTCAACACCCAGTACAAGCTGATCCTTTCGGGTGCGACGAACCGCTCCGGCGACAACGCCGACCTGATCAAGTGGGTGACCGACGCCAAGGCGGCCGTGGTCAAGGACAACTCCACCGCCGGCTACAAGGTGAAGCCGTCCGACGTCCCCGCGGACGCCGTCACCTCCTCCGGCTCGGGCCTCGACCCGCACATCTCCCCGGAGTACGCGAAGATCCAGGTCCACCGGGTCGCCGAGCTCAACAAGCTGGACGTCGCCGCGGTCGACAAGCTGGTCGCCGACCACACCGACGGCCGGATCCTCGGCTTCGTCGGCGAGCCGCGGGTCAACGTCCTCCAGCTCAACATCGCGCTGAAGGCACTCGTGGCGGCCAAGGGCTGACACGCACCACCGCACGCAGCAGGCCCCGCGGGCCCGGGAACGACCTCCCGGGCCCGCGGGGCCATGAACAGGAAGGCCGCACGATGACCCGGGTACTGGTCGTGGAGGACGACCCGCAGCTCGCGCGGGCGCTGGTCATCAACCTCCAGGCGCGGACGTACGAGGTCGACGCCGCGCCCGACGGGGCCACCGCCCTCCGGCTCGCCGCCGACCGCAGGCCCGACGTCGTCGTCCTCGACCTCGGGCTGCCCGACATGGACGGCCTCGACGTCATCGCGGGGCTGCGCGGCTGGAGCCGGGTGCCGATCCTCGTGCTGTCCGCCCGCAGCGCCTCCGAGGAGAAGGTGCACGCGCTCGACGTCGGCGCCGACGACTACATGACCAAGCCGTTCAGCATGGACGAGCTCCTCGCCCGGCTGCGGGCCGCCGCCCGCCGCAGGGAGGCCGTCCCCGACACCGAGGTCACCGTCGTGGCGACCGAGGACTTCACCGTCGACCTGGTCGCCAAGAAGGTACGCCGGGGGGACCGGGACGTCCGGCTCACCCCGACCGAGTGGCACCTGCTCGACATCCTGATCCGCAACCCCGGCCGGCTGGTCGCCCAGCGGCACCTCCTGGAGGAGGTCTGGGGCGCGGGCTACCGGGGCAACACCAACTACCTGCGCGTGTACATGGCCCAGCTGCGGCGCAAGCTGGAGCCCGACCCCTCGCACCCGCGCTATCTGATCACGGAGGCGGGCATGGGCTACCGGTTCGAGCCGACGGGTCCCGAGGGCGCGGCCCGTGGCTAGGCGGGGCCGGCTGCGCATCTACCTCGGCTCCGCGCCCGGCGTCGGCAAGACGTACGCGATGCTCTCCGAGGGGCACCGGCGGGTCGAGCGCGGCACGGACTGCGTCGTCGCGTTCGTGGAGCACCACAACCGGCCGCGCACCGAGGTGATGCTGCACGGTCTGGAGCAGGTGCCGCGCCGGGAGATCGAGTACCGGGGCGCCGTCTTTCCGGAGATGGACATAGACGCGGTCCTCGCGCGCCGTCCCGCCGTCGCGCTGGTGGACGAACTCCCGCACACCAACGTGCCCGGCTCCCGCAACTCCAAGCGGTGGCAGGACGTGGAGGAGCTGCTCGCGGCCGGGATCGACGTCGTCTCGACGGTGAACATCCAGCATCTGGAGTCGCTGGGCGACGTCGTCGAGTCGATCACGGGAGTGCGGCAGCGCGAGACCGTGCCGGACGAGGTGGTGCGGCGGGCGGACCAGATAGAGCTGGTGGACATGTCGCCGCAGGCGCTGCGGCGGCGGATGGCACACGGCAACATCTACAAGCCGGACAAGGTCGACGCGGCCCTGTCGAACTACTTCCGGCCGGGGAACCTGACGGCGCTGCGGGAGCTGGCGCTGCTGTGGACCGCCGACCGCGTCGACGAATACCTCCAGGAGTACCGGACCGAGCACCGGGTCTCCACCATCTGGGCCTCCAGGGAACGCATCGTCGTCGGCCTCACCGGCGGCCCCGAGGGGCGCACCCTGATCCGGCGGGCCGCCCGGCTGGCCGAGAAGGGCGCGGGCGGCGAGGTCCTCGCCGTCTACATCTCCCGCAGCGACGGCCTGACCTCCGCCTCGCCCAAGGAACTCGCCGTCCAGCGCACCCTCGTCGAGGACCTGGGCGGCACCTTCCACCATGTGGTCGGCGACGACGTCCCGGCCGGGCTGCTCTCGTTCGCGCGGGGCGTCAACGCGACCCAGATCGTCCTCGGGGTCAGCCGCCGCCGCTCCTGGCAGTCCGTGCTCAGCCCCGGCGTCAGCGCCACCGTCGCCCGCGAGTCGGGCCCCGACCTCGACGTCCACATCGTCACCCACGACGCCATGGCGAAGGGCCGCCACCTGCCGGTCGTGCGCGGCGCGCATCTGTCCCGGGCCCGGATCGTGTGGGGCTGGCTCGTGGGCGTGGCCGGGCCGCTGCCCCTGGCGCTGCTCCTCGCGGAGCTCGCCCCCGGCATGGGGCTCGCCAACGACATGCTGCTCTTCCTGACGCTGACGGTCGCGGCGGCGCTGCTCGGCGGGCTGCTCCCGGCGCTCGCCTCGGCGGCCGTCGGGTCGCTCGTCATCAACTACTGCTTCACCCCGCCGATCGGCGAACTGACCATAGCCGACCCGGAGAACATGGTCGCGCTGCTCATCTTCGTGGGCGTCGGCGCGTCCGTCGCCTCCGTGGTGAGCCTCGCGGCCCGCCGCACCCACCAGGCGGCCCGGCTGCGCGCCGAGGCGGAGACCCTGTCGTTCCTCGCGGGCAGCGTGCTGCGGGGCGAGACCGGGCTCGACGCCCTCCTGGAGCAGCTCCGCGAGACCTTCTCCATGGAGTCCGTCGCCCTCTTCGAGCGGGCCGGGGACGTCGAGCCGTGGACCTGCGTCACGAGCGCGGGCGGTGCCGACCGGGTGGCGCGGCCCGAGGACGCGGACGTCGAGATGGCGGTCGGCGACCATCTGGTGCTCGTCCTGACCGGCCGGGTGCTGCCCGCCGAGGACCGGCGGGTGCTCGGCGCGTTCGCCGCGCAGACCGCCGTCGTCCTGGAGCGCCAGCGGCTGGTCGGGGAGGCGGAGGAGGCCCGCAGGCTGGCCGAGGGCAACAAGATCCGCACCTCGCTGCTCGCCGCCGTCAGCCACGACCTGCGCACGCCGCTGGCCGGCATCAAGGCCTCGGTGTCCTCGCTGCGTTCGGACGACGTCGAGTGGTCCGAGGAGGACCAGGCCCTGCTCCTGGAGGGCATCGAGGACGGCGCGGACCGCCTGGACCACCTGGTCGGCAACCTCCTCGACATGTCCCGTCTTGAGACCGGCACGGTGACGCCCGTGATCCGCGAGACGGACCTGGACGAGGTGGTGCCGATGGCCCTCGGCGGCGTCCCCGACGGGAGCGTCGAGCTCGACATCCCCGAGACGCTTCCGATGGTCGCCGTCGACCGGGGTCTCCTGGAGCGGGCGGTCGCCAACATCGTCGAGAACGCGGTCAAGTACAGCCCCGCCGGCGTCCCCGTCCTGGTCTCGGCGGGCGCCGTCGCCGGCCAGGTCCAGATCCGGGTCGTCGACCGGGGCCCGGGCGTCCCGGACGACGCGAAGGACCGCATCTTCGCCCCCTTCCAGCGGTACGGGGACGCCCCGCGCGGCGCGGGCGTGGGCCTCGGCCTGGCGGTCGCCCGCGGCTTCGTCGAGGCCATGGGCGGGGCGGTCACCGCCGAGGACACCCCGGGCGGGGGGCTGTCGATGGCGATCACGGTGCCTTTGGCCCCGGCGGGGCCGCGCTGAGCTCGCTCACGGTGTACGCCGCACCCGGCCCGGCAGCAGCAGGGCCGGGAGCACCGCCGCCGCCAGGAGGGCCGCGGCCACCGCGAAGGCGGTGCGGAAGCCGGACGGGTGGATGCCGGCCGTGGTCAGGACGACCGAGCACAGGGCGGTGCCGATCGCGGCGCCGAGCTGGGAGTTGATGCCGAGCGCGGTGCTGGCGGCGGCCATGCGGTCCTTGGGGAGGGAGCGGGTGGCCGTGGTCATCGTGGGCATCAGGACCATGCCCGCGCCCATGCCCATCACCATCGCGGCGGCGACCACCCGCCAGGGCGCCACCCCCGGTGTGCCGGTCTCCAGGGCCGTCAGCGCCATGCCGAGGGCGGCGAGGGCGGCACCGGCCGGGATCAGCCGCCGGGGCGAGGCCGTGTCGACGCGGCGGGCGGCGATCTGCATGGTCACGCCGACCGTCAGCCCGACCGGGGCGACGAGCAGCCCGGCGGTGGTCGCGTCGAAGCCGCGCACTTCCTGCCAGTACATGGGGGCGAGGAGCATCGAGCCGAAGTAGCCGCAGGTGAACAGGGCCAGGGTGGCGATGCCGATCGCGAAGGTGCGGTCCCGCAGCAGGCGCAGGTCGAGCAGGGGCTCACGGACCGTCAGGGCCCGCCGGACGAAGGCGGCGACGAGCAGCAGCCCGGCGAGGGTGGGGGCCAGCGTCCCCGGGGCGGTGAAGTCGCCGGTCTCGCCGCCGCGCGCGAGCCCGTACAGGAGCAGCGCGAGGCCGGGGGAGAGGGTCAGCAGACCCGGGACGTCGAGGCGGGGCGCCGGGGCCCCGGGGCGCGGGGCGTCGGGGCGCAGCAGCCGGGCGGCGAGGAACAGCGCGACCGCGCCGACCGGCAGGTTGACCAGGAAGATCCAGTGCCAGGAGACGGCGTCGAGCAGCCAGCCGCCGAGCGCGGGCCCAGCCACGGGACCGACCAGGATGGGTAGTCCGAGCAGGGCCATCGCCCGCCCGAAGCGCGCGGGGTCGGCGGCCCGCATCACCATGGCCATGCCCACCGGCATGAGCAGCCCGCCGCCGAGCCCCTGGACCGCGCGGAAGGCGATCAGGCTGCCCGCGTCCCACGCGAACGCGGCGAGCAGCGAGCCGAGGGTGAACAGGGCGAGGGCGGTGAGGTACGTGCGCTTGGCGCCGATCCGGCCCATGGCCCAGGCGGCGGTCGGGATGACGGCCGCCAGGGCGAGGGAGTAGGCGGTCGCGGTCCACTGGATGGTGGCCAGCGGGGCGTCGAAGACCTCGGACAGCTTGCGCAGGGCGACGTTGACGATGGTCACGTCGAGGACGGACATCACCGAGCCGATGACGACGACGGTGAGGACCCGGCCCAGCGGGGTGCCCGCTGGGGCGTCGGTCGTGGCAGCCCGCCCGGCACGGGGTGCCGCGGTGCTCATCGGGCGACCTCCGCTCAGGCCTGGTAGGGCAGCGCGGTCCTGGCGGTGCGCAGCGCCCGCCCCCACCAGATGAGCTGGCCGAGCATCCCCTTCGCCGCGCCCTCGGCGACGGCGGTGTCGCGCGGGGTGCCGTCCGGGCCGAGCCCGGACCAGGGGCCGTGCAGGCTGACGGAGTCGCGGACGGTGGTGGCGTGCAGCTCGGCGAAGACCGTCCGGAGCTGCTCGACGGCGCGCAGTCCGCCGCCGAGGCCGCCGTAGGAGACGAAGCCGACGGGCTTGGCGTGCCACTGCTCGTGGTGCCAGTCGATGAGGTTCTTCAGGGCGGCGGGGAAGCTGTGGTTGTACTCGGGCGTGACGACCACGAAGGCGTCGGCGGCGGCGAGCCGCGGCGAGACCTCGGCGAGCGCGGCGGCGGCCCGCGCGTCCGGCTGTCCGCCCCAGCCCGGCATGACGAGCGGCAGGTCGACCTCGGCGAGGTCGACGACATCGAACTCCAGGCCGCCGTGGCGCCCGGCGACGTCGAGGAACCAGTCGGAGACGGCGCCGCCCTGACGCCCCTCGCGGACGCTGGCGACGAGGACGGCGACACGCAGCGGAGCGGCGGCGGTGGTGTCGGTGGTGGTGGCGGTGGTGTCGGGCATGGCGGGGTCCCCCCTGAGCGGTACGGAGCGCTGCGGACACGGGCTGCGTCCGGCGCGTTCCAGTAAAGTACAACGAGCGTTGTAGAAAGTGCAACGCTCGTTGTAGTTCACCGTGGCGGTTACGCTGCGGTGTCGACGAGGAGGAGTGCATGGGCAGCGGCAACGAGGCCTGGATCGAGCGGGCGCGGCGCGAGATCCCGCCCCGCAAACTGGAGAAGCAGCTCGCGATGGTCCGCGCCGCCTGCGGCGTCTTCGGCCACGAGGGCTACGCGCGCGCCTCCGTCGACTCGCTCGCCGCCGCGGCCGGCGTCTCCACGCGCACCGTCTACAACCACTTCCCCGGCGGCAAGGCGGAACTCTTCCGTACGGTCATCACCTGGACCGCCAACACCGTCCGCGACGCTCAACTCGCCAGGCTGCACGCCCTCCTGGATCCCGCCCGGCCGCCCCACCCCGACCTGCTGGAACGCGATCTGGTCGCCCTGGCCTACGCGTTCACCGACCTGATCGCCGAATACCCGGACCACTTCGCGCTCGTCCGGCACATCCACGCCGAGGCCGGACACCTCCCCGCCGACGTCATGGGCGCCTGGCAGCAGGCAGGACCCGCCCCGGTCGCCGACGCCCTCACCGAGGCCCTGGCCGGGCTCGCCGACGCGGGCCTGCTCGACGTGCACGGCGACGCGGCCCTCGCCGCCGTCCACTACCTGGCCCTCAGCTCGGCCACCATCGTCCAACGCTCCCACTACGGCGTGGTGCCGCTCCCGCAGGAGGAGACCGACCGTCTGCTCACCGGGGGAGTGGCCGCCTTCCTGCGCGCCTACCGCGCCTGACCGCCCGGCACCGGCACATAGGCGCGGGCCCGCGCCCGGACCGCCGCCGCCGGGGCGAGGGCCAGGGCGAAGCCGTGGTTGGCGGCGACCGAGCGGATGTGGTCGGCCGACAGGGAACCCTGGCGTTCCAGGGTGAGCGCGGGCAGCCCCGAACGCCCCCGGCCCGCCGCGCGGTGGAACGAGACCACACTCGTCGACACCGGCTCATGGTGCGGATACCCGCGCCGGGCGGCGGCGTCGTCCGCGTGCGCGAGGATCCGAAGGCCCGGCTCGCGCCCGAAGTCCGCGACGACCCCCTCGGCCCGCCAGTGCGGCAGCTCCCGCGAGCGGTTGGCCGAGGTGATGAACAGGAACTCCGCGCCGGTGCGCTCCAGGGCCGCCGCGAAGAACGCGTTCGACGGGCAGGCCCGGCCCGGCGCGATGACCTGCACGGTCGGCACCCCGTCCTGGACCGCCGTCAGATGCCCCGGCACCCGCTCCGCCGCCGGCCCCCGGAAGCCGAACGGGCCGAGCCCGTACAGCTCCTCCATCAGCGACCGGACCTGCCGCCGGGGCAGCTCCGCGGGCAGCCGGGTCCAGTCGAACAGGCCGGGCAGGGCGGACGGCACGGTCGTGACGCTGCCGGTCTGCCCGGCCGGGCGCCCCTTCAGCAGGTTGACCCGCTCGACGACGGCCCGGTCGGCGCGGGCGGTCATCGCGTAGAAGTTCGCGAAGCCGTGCACCACCGCGTACCCCGCGGCCACCTCCCCGGCCGCCCGCGGCACGCCCTCCGCCCCGCCCAGGACCGGCTCCCCGCCCCGCGTCTCGACCAGCTCCTTGACCAGCACCGACCGCTCGTCACCCACTGCCGCGCCTCCACTGCCGTTCGCCTACGTGATCGTTTACGGCGTGCAACGACTTCACCGCCCTCCGGTCACGTGGTCGCAAAGACCGCCGCCCGGAACGCGTCGCGCACCGCCGTCACCGGGCCGGTCTCCCGGGTGAAGTAGAGCTTGTTGGTGAGCAGCACCGCCCAGCGGCCCCGGGTGGGGCTGACCCACATGCCGGTGCCGGTGAAGCCGTAGTGCGTCCACACGTCCTCCGCCACCCCCGTGCCCGGCGCGAGATGCCAGAACAGGCCGCGTGGCGGGGCGAGTTCACCGGTGCGGATCCGGAGCGACTCCGCCACCCAGCCGGGCCCGAAGGGACCCGCCGGACCCGCCGGACCGGCCCCGGGTGCCAGCGCGTACGCGAGGAAGCGCCCCAGGTCCCCCGCCGTGGAGAAGGCGCCCGCTATCCCGCACGCGCCCCCGAGCAGCCGGCTGGAGAAGTCGTGCACGGTGCCCTTCAGGTGGGCGCCGCTCGCGTCGTCGAACTCCGTCGGCGCGCAGCGCGCGGCCACGGCCGCCGCCAGCGGCCCGTACCGGGTCTCCGTCATGCCGAGCGGCCCCCAGATCCGGTCCGCCGCCAGCTCCCGCAGCGGCCGCCCGGTGAGGAACTCGGCGAGATAGCCGAGCACGAGTGCCGCCCGGTCGGTGTACTCGACGGCCTCGCCGGGCCGCCGCCGCAGCTCCTCGCGCAGCACCCCGTCCCGTACGTCCTGGGGGTCGGACCCGTACAGCTGCCGCAGGTTGGCCCGCAGCGGCAGTCCCGCCGTGTGGGTGAGGAGCTGGTGCGGGGTCACCGGGGCCAGCGGCTGTCCGGCGACCTCCGGCCAGAAGGTGCCCAGCGGCGTGTGGAGGTGCAGCTTCCCGGCCTCGACCAGCGTGCCCACGACCGGCCACACCGCGATCACCTTCGTGAGGCTGGCCAGGTCGAAGAGGGTGTCGGGCCGCGTGGGCCCGTCGCCCCGCGCGGGATCGAGCACCCCGACGGCCCCGCCCGCCACCGTCCCGCCGGCGTCACCGACGGCCCACGCGGCCCCGGGGAAGACGAGGGAGCGGACCCCGTCCTGGAGGAGCCGCTCGATACGAGGAGTCCTGGACGTCATGTTCACACGGGGTGTCTACCCCGTCCCGGGCCCGTCCCGTCGGGGAATGCGGCCGGAGGAGTGGCGGCGTGGGGTGCAGGACGAGGGCGACATCGAAAGGATCTTGCATGCGGCGAGTATGGACGTACCGTCCTATTGTGCGTGTATCCGACACGCGTCGACGGGCAGGGTGCCGACCCAGATCCCGGTCACGGCGCTCACGTACCGGGCGCCGCAGCGGTCCGAGGGGACGACCAACTGGGTGCCAGCCGCGTCCAGTTCCTCGCCGTCCATCCGGGTGGCCAGGAGCACGGGGGCGTCGCCGAAGTCGGCGTCGATCTCCGCCCAGGACAGCACCGTGTGGTGCCCGTCGCCGCCGCTCACCGTCAGCAGGAAGCGTGAGCGCTCCTTGCGCCGGGCCGGGTCGAACTCCGGGCGGGCGCGGCCCACGACCTCGCGCAGCAGCGGGCCCTCGAAGGTGTGGTGCTGCGGCCCGGCGGTGGCGCAGTCGAAGACGACCCGGGCCCGGTGCGCGGTCCACTCCCGCCGCAGGTCGGCGACGGTCAGCGTGCCGGGTCGCGCCAGCTCTCCCCACAGGGCGAAGGCTCCGGTGACGGCTCCGGTCATCGTCGTTCCCCTTCCCGCGTCGTCCCGCGGCGTCCTGCGTCGCCTGGCTGCCCGACTGCATACCCGGCCACGGGGAGCGGAACCGTGCCTGCGGTCCAAATCCCCGCAGAGGCCCGGCATTTGTGAGCTTGCTACGAGGAGAGCGGGCGCACCTTCCGGTCCTATACGCCAACTCCCCGGGCCGCCCGGTCCAGTGCTACCCACACCCGGTCGCGGGTGAACGGCGCCTCGGTGAAGCGGATGCCGGTCGCGTCGCGCAGGGCGTTGGCGAAGGCCGGGGGGACCGGGTTGAAGGGGCTCTCGCTCATGGACTTGGCGCCCAGCGGGCCGATGGAGTCGGTCGTCTCGGTGAAGTGGACCTCGGTCCTGGGCACGTCCGCCAACTGCGGGAGCCGGTAGCGCCGGAACGCCGCCGTCGTCACCTCGCCCCGCTCGTCGATCCGGACGTTCTCGAAGAGCGTCGCGCCGAGGGCCTGGGCGACACCGCCCTCGACCTGGCCCCGGCACTGCATGGGGTTCATGACCTTGCCCGCGTCGGCGGCGTGGACGCTGCGCAGGATGCGGATCTCCCCGCTGCCGGGATCCACCGCGACGCGGAACCACTGCGCGTTGAAGGCCACCGAGCGCGGCGAGCCGCCCCAGTGCCCGTCGGCCGCCAGCTCCTCCGCCGCGCCCAGCGCGTGCGCCGCCTCGTACAGCTCCTTGAGTGGGACGGTCCGCCCGGCGCAGTCGATGCTCTCCGCGCCGAGCACGCACAGGTGCCGGGCGACGCCGGTGTGCCGGGCGGCGAGGCTCCGCAGCCGTTCCGCGAGCGAGCCCGCGGCCAGCAGCACGGCCTTGCCCGCGACGACGGTCCCGGCGGAGCCGAAGGCGCCGGTGTCGTGACGTACGACGTCGGTGTCGGACTGGCGGACCGTGAGCCGGTCCTCGGTGGTGTGCAGGGCCCCGGCGGTGATCTGCTTGTGGACGGTCGTGGTGCCGTTGCCGAACTCGGCGGTGCCGACGGCGATGTCGTACGTGCCGTCCGCGAGCAGCGAGACCCGGGCGTCGGCGTAGTGGCCGCCGGGCGGGCCGGTGGCGATCATCGCCATGGCGGTGCCCTGGCCGACCAGCCACCCCTCGGGGGCGTCCTCGGCGCTGCGGTCCTCGGCGAGCGCCTTGCGGACGACCGCGAGGCACTGGTCGAGCCCGTACGAGGCGATGTGCAGGTCCTCCTCCTCGCCGATCGGGCTGTGCATGCCCTCGCCGGGCCCGATGACGTTCTTCTCGCGCAGCGCGAGCGGGTCCATGTCCAGGCGGCGGGCCAGTTCGTCCATGGCGGACTCGACGGCGAAGGTGACCTGGCCGAGGCCGTAGCCGCGGAAGGCGCCCGCCGGGACGGCGTTGGTGTAGACGGAGTAGGCGTCGACCTTCTTGTGCGGGGCGCGGTAGACGGCGAAGGACTCACCGACGCTGTGGAACATCACGGCCGGGCCGTGGTTCCCGTACGCGCCCGTGTTGGACACGACCCGCATCCGCACCGCCGTCAGCGTCCCGTCCGCGCGGGCGCCGACCTTGATGCCGATGGTGAAGGGGTGGCGGGTGGTGGCCCCGTAGAACTGCTCGGCGCGGGTGTACTCCAGCTTCACCGGCCGCCGCAGCCTGAGCGCGGCGAGGGTCACGATGTCCTCCGTCAGCATCTCCTGCTTGCCGCCGAAGCCGCCGCCGACCCGGCCCGCGACCACCCGCACCTCGTCCTCGCGCAGGCCGTAGAGGGCGCACAGGGCGCGCCGGGTGAGGAACGGCGTCTGGGTGGAGGAGCGCACGGTCAGGCGCTCGCCCGTGCCGTCCTCCTTCGGCTCGAAGTACGCGACGCAGCCGTGGGTCTCCAGGCTGGCGTGCTGGACGCGCTGGGTGCGGAAGGTCTCCTCGTACACGACGTCCGCCTCGGCGAAACCGGCCTCGACGTCGCCGATCTCCCCGTGCACCTCGCCCGCCACGTTGTTCTCGACCCGGGCGATCCGCGCCTCGGGCCCCTTGCCCGCGTGGACGACGGGCGCGCCGGGGCGCATCGCGGCCTCCGGGTCGATGACGTACGGCAGTTCCTCGTACGTCACCTCGATCCGGCGGCAGCCCTCCTCGGCCGCCTGCTCGCTGTCGGCGACGACGGCGGCGACCCGCTGGCCCACGTACCGGACGACGTCGTCGAGCACCCGGGTGTCGTCCGGGTCCTCCGTCGGGTGCTCGTGCCGGGCGCTGGAGTAGAGGGTGTCCGGCGCGTCCTCGTGGGTGAGGACGGCGACCACGCCGGGGACCCGCAGGGCGGTGGCGGTGTCGATCGCGAGGATCCGGGCGTGCGGGTGCGGGGAGCGCAGCAGCTTCATGTGGAGCAGGCCGGGGACCTGCACGTCGAAGGTGTAGCGGGCGGTGCCGGTGACCACCTGCGGTCCGGCCGGGGCGCCGACGTTGCGGCCCACCGCCTGCCCCGCGCACGGGCGTTCGGTGTGCGCGACCCCGCGCACGGCGTCCTCGACGGCCCGGTAGCCGGTGCAGCGGCAGATGTTGCCCTTGAAGGCGCGCGGCAGGTCGTCCAGCTTGCCGTCGTCGTGCTCGGTGCCCCGCTCGGCCTCCAGGGCGGCGGTGGTCATCAGGAACCCGGCCGTGCAGAACCCGCACTGGAAGCCCTGCGCGGCAAGGAACTTCTGTTGTACGGGGTGGAGTTCACCGTCCGGGGAGGCGAGCCCCTCGACCGTGGTGACGGCCCGGCCCGCCGCCCGCACCGCCGGATACAGGCAACTGTGCACGGGCTCCCCGTCGACGTGGACGGTGCAGGCGCCGCAGTCCCCGGCGTCGCAGCCCTTCTTCACGCCGAACCAGCCGCGCTCGCGCAGATAGGTGCGCAGACACTGGCCGGCCCGGGGCTCGTCCTCGAAGGGACGGTCGTTGACCTGGACGCGGAAGCTCATCGGGCACGCTCCTGAGGGTCGGCGGGGGCGGCGGGGCCGGCGGGGCCGGTGGTGAGTTCGCGGCGGACCTCCTCGGCGAGCCGGAAGCCCATGTGCCGCCGCCACGCGGGGAGTCCGTGGATGTCGTCGAACCAGTCCCCGTCCCCGACGGCCAGCTCGATGGCGGCGCGCAGCTTGGCGCGCGAGGGCGGCAGCGGGAACCAGAGCCGGAACGGGCGTACGGTCGCCGCGCTGATCGTCACCGCCAGCGAGCCGTCGACCGGGTCGAGGGCGCCGATGACCAGCGCGCCGGAGCGGCCGAGCCCGTACAGCGACGCCTGCCGGAACGCCGTACGGCACTCCAGGGCCCGGCCGGGCAGGGTGACGGACCGCAGCAGCTCGCCCGGCGCGAGGTCCTTGCGCCCGGCGCCCGTGACGAAGTCGACGACCTTCACCTCGCGCAGCGAGCCGTCCTGGGCCTGGAGCAGACAGCTGCCGTCGAGGGCGGCGGTCAGCGAGATCATCGGCCCGGCGGGCAGCCCGTTGCAGAGGTTGCCGCCGACGGTGGCCATGTTCCAGATCTTGAACGAGGCGAGGAAGGCCCGGCAGCACTGCTCGAACAGCGGCGCCGCCACCGCGTCGAGGCCCCGCCGCCCGAACCGCGAGAGCGTCGCGATCGTGCAGGTCGCGGCGATCTCCAGCGAACCGTCCGGGTGCCGGGTCAGCGGCTCCCAGCCCATCCGGCCCAGGTCGATCAGCCGCCGCAGGTGCGGCTGCGGTTCGGAGAAGAGGTACGTGCCGCCGCCGAGCCACGCGTCCCCCGGCCGCCAGGGCTCGCGCAGCCGGGCGTCGCGCACGTCCGCCACCGTGTTCAGGTCCATGGCGCCAGTGAAGCCGGACGACGGGGGCGGAACGACTGGTGCGGGGCCCGGAATACGGCGGGCGGGGAGGGAGCGGGGCTGGAGGATCCACCAGGGGGGAGAGGCGGCGTACGGGGGCGCCCGCCGGCCGGGCTCAGGTGGTGTAGTCGGCGTTGATCTTCACGTATCCCTCGGTGAGGTCGCAGCCGTAGACGGTGAACTCCGCCTCGCCCAGCCCCAGATCGACGCCGATCACCACCTCGGCGCCTGCGAGGTGCGCGGCGGCGGCGGCCAGCAGCTCCTCGCCCGCCTCGCCCGGGTAGAGGCCGACGTCCCCGATGCGGATGGAGACGAGCTCGGGGGAGAGCGTGGGGTCGTCCAGCTTGCCGACGGCCATGGCGACCCGGCCCCAGTTGGGGTCGGCGCCGTGCACGGCCGTCTTCACGAGCGGCGAGTTGACCACGCTCTTGCCGACGGCCTTGGCCTGCGCGGTGTCCCGGGCGCCGCTGACCCGGACCTCGATCAGCTTGGAGGCGCCCTCGCCGTCCGAGGCGATGTCCCGCACGAGCCGCAGCGCGCACGCGTGCAGCGCCGCCTCGAACGCGGCCGGGTCCACCGGTCCCGCGAGCCCGTTGGCGAAGACGGCGGCGGTGTCGCTGGTGGAGGTGTCGGTGTCGATGCTGAGCGCGTTGAAGGTGCGGTCCACGACCCGGCGGAAGACCGCGTCGAGCTCCCCGGCCGGGACCTCCGCGTCGGTGAAGAAGAAGGTGAGCAGGGTCGCCATGTCCGGCTCGATCATGCCGACGCCCTTGGCGATGCCGACGAGCACCGCGTCCCCGCAGCGCACGGCGACATGCTTGGAGCGGGTGTCGGTCGTCATGATGGCGCGCGCGGCGGCCTCGAAGTCGGCGGCGGGGAGCGGCTGGGGGAGCAGGGCGAGCCCGTCGCGCACGGCCGCCATGGGGTAGCGCCGCCCGATCACCCCGGTGGAGGCGATGACGAGCTCCTCGGTCCCGATCCCGGCGGCCTCGGCGACCCGGGCCCGCACCTCGGCCGCGTCCCGGTCGCCGGCCGGGCCGTTGGCGACGTTGGCGTTCTTCGAGAGGACGACGACCCCGCGGCTCCGCGCGGAGGGCGCGTCGCCCCGGCTCAACAGCACGCTGGGCCCGGCGAAGCGGGACCGGGTGAAGACGGCGGCGGAGACGCACGGGACCTCGGAGACGAGGACGGCGAAGTCGTCACCGTCGTCCTTCAGGCCTAGCCGGGCGGTGTGGCCGCGGAAGCCTTGGGGGGTGAGGGGAGCTGGGGGCATGGGAGTTCCTCCGTCGACTGACTCGTGCGCGTGGCTCGTGGGTGTGATCCATGGGCCATGATGCATGAGTATGCAGTCTTGCGTAACTCTATTCTTCCCTCTGTCCCTCGGCCTCGCTCAGATCGCGCAGGCGAGATACAGGTCGACGCGGTCGCGGGCGGTGGACAGGTCGCGGCCGGTGAGCCGCTCGATGCGGCCGACGCGGTAGTGCAGCGTGCTCACATGGATGTGGAGCGCGGCCGCGGCCGTCCGCCAGGCGCCGTTCTCGCCCAGGAACACCGTCAGGGTGCGGACGAGCTCGGCGCCGTGCTCGGCGTCGTACGCCTCCAGGGGGCCCAGCAGCCGGTGCCGGTACGAGGCGCGGATCTCGGCCGGGACGCCGGCGAGCAGCAGCAGGTGGGAGTCGAGTTCGGCCGCGGTGACGAGGGCGAGCCGCTGGGGGCGCAGGGCGGCGAGGCGGGCCGCGTGCCGGGACTCCTCCAGGGCGCGGTCCAGGCCGGAGGCGTCCGCGGCGGTGGCGCCGAGGCCGAAGGCGATCCGCCCGCCGTCGGCGGCGGGTTCGAAGGCGGCGAGGCGGGCGCGCAGCAGTTCCGCCAGACGCTCGCCGCCGTCCTCGCGGTCCAGCGAGACGAGCAGGGTCAGCCCGTGCTCCCCGCCGGCGACGACGGCCTTGGCGCCCGCCGTCTCGTCGATGACGCTCTCGGCCAGGTCGGCGGCGAGGTCCCAGGGCCGCAGCGCGCCGCGCGTGAGGGCGGTGAGGGCCAGGAGCGGGCGGTCGGGGGCGAGACCGGCGGTGAGCAGCCGCGCGTGGACGGTGGACGGGGGCGCGCCGCTGTCGACGAGGGCGATCAGGTCGGCGTGGAAGCGTTGTTCGGTGCGGCGGCGCTCGTCGCGCCGGGCGCCGCCGAGGGCGAGCAGCTCGGCGGTCTGCTCGGCGGTGCCGAGGGCGTCCGCGCCGAGCTCGTCGGGGGCGCCGCGGACCACGAGATGACCGCCGCCCGCGCCGTGCCGCCCGATCGGGAACAGGGTGTGCCCGTCGACGGCCGCGGGCCGCCGCTCGGCCCGCAGCGCCTGGGTGGCCAGCCGGGCCCGCAGGGCCGGGTCCAGGTCGTCGCCGGGACCCGCGAGGAGGCGTCCGGCGACGGAGAGCGCCCAGCAGTCGGTGTCGAGCTCGGTGGCGAGCATCGCCACGAGGCCGCCCAGGTCGGCGCCCTCGACGAGCGCGGCGACCAGCCGCCGGTGGCGGCCCAGGACATCGGCGAGCTCCCGGCCGCGCTCCCGGTTGATCCGCTCGATGACGGTACGGGAGAGGGCGCCGTACGAGATCTCGGGCGGCGCGGCGAGTACGGGGATGCCCCGGCGCGCGCAGGCCTCGACCAGCAGCGGGGGCACCTCGCCGAGGAGGAGGTCGCCGGCGACGAGGGCGGCGGCCCCGCCCTCGTCGAGCGAGGCGGCGAAGGTCTCGCAGTCGGCGGGCGCGCGGTACCAGCCCTCGCTGGTGAGGACGAGCTCGCCGCCGCCGAGGAAGGCGGCCGGCTCCAGCAGGTCGGTGGTGTAGACCCAGCGCAGCTCGTGGTCGAGCGGCACGTCCGGAGTCAGCAGCTCAAGCCGCAGCCCGGGCTCGCCGAGCAGATCCCGTACGCGCATGCTTCCCGCCCTCGCCCTCGCCCTCACTGATATGTCTCCGACGATCGTAGGAAACAGCGACGGATTCCGGCCACTGTTTCCGAGCGCTGGACGCTGCCGACGGCCTGCTGGGCGGGTGTGTACTGCCGTTGCTGCAGCACACCGACATCCCTGACTTCCTACGAATGATGGAAGGGGGCACGACATGACCTCATCAGGCCCTCTCGCGCGACGGCTCTCCGCCGCGGTGCGCTCCGCCACCACGGTGGAGACCTCGGGCGTCGAACCGATACCCGCCGACGACCGCGAAGGCGGACCGGGTTCGTCGTTCACGCTCTGGTTCAGCTCCAACGTGCAGTTCTCCAGCCTCACCAGCGGCATGCTCGCCACCGCCGCCTTCGGCCTCGGCTGGACGCAGGCCCTGCTCGCGATCGTGCTCGGCAGCGCCGTGGGCGCGGCGGCCATCGGGATCACGTCCACGTTCGGGCCGCCGAAGGGCGTGGGCCTGCTCGTCCAGACCAGGCTGCCGCTCGGCCGGCGCGGCGCGGCGATCCCCGCCGTGCTGGTCTTCTTCAAGGCCTGCGCGTGGTTCGCGGTCAACTCGATCCTCGGGGCCTTCGCCGTCCAGACCCTGATCGGTACGGGCTTCGGACCGGCCTTCGCTCTCGTCACCGTCGCCCAGGTGGCCATCGCGCTCGTCGGCTACGGCTTCATCCACCTCGTACAGAAGGCCATGGCCCTCGTCCTGCCCCTGCTCTTCATCGGGGTCTCCCTGTACGGGTACACCGAGAGCGACCTCGGTTCCGGCTTCGACGCCGCCAGGGCCGGCCCGCTCGGCCTCGCCGGGGCCTTCGCCCTGGTCGTGGCCATCCAGGCGGCGCGGGCGCTGAGCTTCTCCTCGTACGCCGCCGACTACACCCGCTACATGCCCGTCGACACCCCGCCGCGCACGCTGTTCCTGTACGCCTTCACAGGCACCTGGCTCGGCTCGGTGTGGATCGCCAGCCTGGGCGCCGCCATCGGCACGATCGCCTTCATCGGCACCCCGACCGACCTCGTCGGCCAGGTGCTGCCCGGGGCGCTCGCCACCGTCACGATGCTCGCGCTGGGCGTCTCCACGGTCACCTCCAGCTGCCTGGACTGCTATTCGGGCGCCCTGGCCTGGCTGATCGCCGGGGTCCGGATGGCCCGCTGGCAGGCGGTGCTCGTGGTCGGCGGCCTCGGCAGCGCGATCGGCTGGTTCGCCGGCCAGGGCGACTACTGGAAGTCCTTCGAGAACTTCCTGATCGTCCTCGGCAACTGGATCGCCCCCTGGCTCGCCGTGATGCTCGTCCAGCGCTTCCTCGTCGCCGCCCCGGACCGCGCCCACGACTCCGCCCTCGACCTCGCCCCCGCCCCCGACGAGAGGGAACCCCGGAACTTCGGACCCGGATTCGCCGCCTGGCTGATCGGACTGCTCGCCGCCGTCCCGTTCATGAGCCAGCCCGGTGTCTTCGTGGGCCCGATCGCCGAGAGCCACCCGGCCCTCGGCGCCTGCGCCGCGGCCGTCGCCTTCCTGACGGCCGGGCTCCTCCACTACGCGCTCACCCGGAACCGCCGGCCCCGAGCCGCCCACCGCTCCACCGACACCTCCAAGGAGATCCACGCATGACCGCCGTCCCCGCCACCGGTACCGGTATCGACACCGACACCGACCTGGCCCGCCTCCGCGCCGCGGTGGAGATCGCCCGCCGCTCCCGCGCCGCCGGCAACCACCCCTTCGGGGCCGTCCTCACGGGCCCCGACGGCGAGATCCTGCTCGAAGCGGAGAACACCGTCACCACCGAGCGGAACGCCACCGGCCACGCCGAGACCAACCTCGTCCGCCTCTCCACCGCGGCGTACGACGCGGACTTCCTGCGCACCTGCACGCTCTACACGAGCACGGAGCCGTGCGCGATGTGCTCCGGCGCCATCTACTGGGGCAACATCGGGCGGGTCGTGTACGCGCTCGGCGAGGACGAACTCCTCGCGATGACCGGCGCCAACGACGAGAACCCGACCATGGCGCTCCCGTGCCGCGAGGTCTTCAGGTCCGGCCAGCGCGACCTCCCGGTGGTCGGCCCGGTCGACCTCCCCGAGGCCCGCGAGGTGCACACCGGCTTCTGGAACTGATTCCGGGAAGCCCCGATGAACACCCTCCCGGGGGCTGTCAGGGACCCCCGGGAGGGCTCGCGCCGTCTCCCCCCCTCAGACCGCGCGACGGTTTCCGGCCTCGTCGCAGGGCAGGTCGGCGGCCGGATGGTTCTGCGTGAAGTCGCGTTCGGCCTGGCGTTCGGCCTCGGCGATGGCGGTCGGCTCGACGTTGATGATGCCGCCGAAGGGCCGGTCGACGTCCCGGATGATGCACAGGGTCGTCGTGAGCAGCGCGGTGATCACGGCGAGGGTGAGGATCTGCCCCCGGTTGTTCTTGCGCGGCAGGCAGATGCCCAGGGCCATGACCGTGATGGTGAGGGTGGCCAGCAGGAACCAGAAGATGGCGCTGGGGATGCTGGCGGTCGCCTGGGTGAGGCGTTCCTCGCGCTCGTCGGACCGTTTGTTGTCGGCGGCGACCAGCATCCCGAAGACCGGCTCGCCCTGGAGCGTCTTGAACGCCGCCCGGAAGTCGGTCGACCAGACGCTGGGCGCCGGTGAACCCTCCGCTTCGGACATCGCCGGCCACTCCTGGACCCGTACGGCACGGGCGTAACAGACGGCGTCGGCCTGGATCCTGGCCCGCTGGAGCGCCGGCGCGTACTCGGCGGTCTCCACGAGCTGGTCCAGCGCCCGCGCCTCACCGCGCGAGGCGACCTCGGCCTTCCCGTACGAGCCGTTGGCGGTGACGAGCACGAACGCCAGCAGCAGCACCGTCAGCGTCAGCAGCGGCCCGACGAGATCCTTGACCGCCATCCCCTCGTCGTCGTCGGCACTGACCAGCCGCGGCCGCAGCCAGCGGTTCGCGGCGAGTCCCGCGAGCAGGGCGAGTACGGCGACGACGATGACGAGGACCACGGGGGCCACCTCCGGGGCACGAGGACAGACGGGACCGCCGCGATCATTCCCGTACCCCCACCGCCCCCGGAACGACGGAAACGTTCCCTCGCCTCCACACGGGGGACGCGCCTTGCGCCGGGCGGCGGATCGGGCCCCGCACGGCCCGCGTCCGTTGAGGTGATCTCGCGGAAGCCGGCCCGCGCCCGCCCTCCCCTCCGGCGTCCTTGTCCGACCGATGAAGAAACGATCTGGCAAGGAGCGCGCCGCCGCGGCGCGGTGCCCCGAGCGGTCGGAATACCAAATTCCGTTTCACTACTGTCCGGACGGACGCGTCGAACCGACCAGCCGGAGGAACAGTGAAGAAGACAGCGACCATCGCCCTCGCGATCACGATGACCGCGAGCGCCGGGTTCATCGCGCTGGCCGCGACCGGTGCCTCGGCGACGGTGTCCGGTGACGGCGGCGACCGTATCGGGATCGTGAAGGGCGACGGCTCCGCGTACGTGAAGGCCGGTGGGCTGAGCGCGCTGTGGGTGGGGCAGGCCGACGACGTGAAGCAGATCGTGCTGTCGGGGTCGCGGATCGGTGTGCTCAAGGACGACGGCAACGTCTGGGTCAAGGAGGGCACCCTCACGGCCGAGTGGAAGTGGCAGGCCGACCACGTCAAGCAGATCGCCCTGGCCGGCGACCGCGTCGGCGTCCTGAAGGGCGACGGCGCCGCGTACGTGAAGGCGGGCGACCTCGACGCCGAGTGGGTGGGCGAGGCCGACAACGTCAAGACGCTGGAGCTGTCGGGCAACCGCATCGGGATCGTCAAGGGCAACGGCGCCGCGTACGTGAAGGAGGGCGCGCTCGACGCGCTCTGGAAGGGCCAGGCGGACGACGTCGTCGACATCGACCTCAGCGGCAACCGCATCGGCGTCCTCAAGGGCAACGGCGCCGCGTACGTGAAGGAGGGCAATCTCGACGCCCTGTGGAAGGGCCAGGCCGACAACGTCATCCAGCTGGAGCTGTCCGGCAACCGCATCGGGGTCCTGAAGGACGACGGCGTCCTCTACGTCAAGGAGGGCGCCCTGGACGCCCTCTGGAACCAGCAGGCCACCCACGCCATCCAGTTCGCCCTCTCCGGCACCCGCGTGGCCTACCTCTCCGACAACGGCACGGCCTTCGCCAAGCAGGGCGCGGTGAACACCACCCAGTGGGTGACGGAGGAGAACCACGTCACGGAGATCGCCCTCTCCTGACCCGCGATCTCCGCCGACCGGGCCGTCCTCGGGGGACGGCCCGGTCGGCGCGCGTCCGGCTACTCGGGCAGCAGCCGCTCCAGCATGAACTGCGTATCCGGATCGGGCTCGACGACCAGCGACTGGACCCGGTACCGACGGACCGGCAGCTCGACACGAACGGCTTCCACCCGCTCCCGCCCGTCCCCCAGACACCCGAGAATCCGGTCCCCCTCGTAGAAGGCGTCGGTCAACACGTACCGCCCACCGAGTTCGACCCGGAGCACGTCCTCCCAGCCGTCGTCCGCCATGGCGGCGCGGACGGCGGGGAGCAGCCCCGCGTCGTCCTCGGCGTAACACCACCGCGCGAACGTCAGATGCTCCCCGAGCCAGGCGACAGCCAGCGGCTCAGCACCGAGCGTCAGCACATCCCGCCCCGCGAGCCGGAACCCCGAGACGTACGCGCCGATCACGTCGTCCGCCTCGGTCCCCTCCCAGGAGGAGAGCAGCCCCTCGGGGACGAGCGCGTAGCGGGCGAAGTCGGTGCCGTCGATCCAGGTAACCATGCGGAGGATCATCACACCGGCCTCTGACAGAGCCGCTGACAGATCCTCCGACAGAGCCGCTGACAGAGCCTCCGAACACCGGCCTCCGACAGAGCCTCCGACAGAGCCGCCCCTCGCGGCCCGAGGTCGCACCCCGGGCCGTCCCCACTCGTTGATCACGCGCGGGCGCGGCGCGTCCCGCCAGCAGGGGCGGAAGGCCAAGGCCCGCCCCCGCCCCCTCCACCGGTCCGTGATCCGCTCTGAATCGAGGCACCCGTGCGTCACCGAACACCTCCCCGGAACGTCTGCTCCGCCCCGCCCGGCGCCCGCCGGAGGGCCGCCGCGGCCGGGGCGCTGGCCCTGGTGGCCACGCTCCTCGCCGCCCCGGCCGGTCTGGCGGCCGCGCCCGCGAGCGCGGCGGGCCCCGCGCATCCGACGGCGTACGTGGCGAACTTCGACGGCATGAGCGTGTCGGCCGTCGACACCGTCACCGGCGAGACCGTGGCCACGGTCCCGGTGGGCAAGTACGCCGAGAGCGTGGCCGTCACTCCCGACGGCACCCGCGCCTACGTCGCCCACGGCTCCGACCGCGCCATCTCGGTGATCGACACCGCCACCAACACGGTCACCGCCGCCTTCCCCTTCGGGCGGTACCCGGCCGACATCGCGATCGCCCCCGACGGCACCCGCGCCTACGTCGCGGACAACTTCGAGGGCGTGGTACGGGTCCTGGACCTGGCCACCAACACCGAACTGGCCTCCGTCCCCACCCCCGACAACCCGGTCGCCGTCGCGGTCAGCCGCTCCGGCAAGGAGGTGTACGTCGCGAGCGCCACCACCGGCCAGGTGCGCGCGATCGACACGGCCACCGACACCGTGACCGCGACCATCGAGGTCGGCGGAGATCTCCAGAGCCTGGCCATCGCGCCCGACGGCCGCCACGTCTACGTAGGCGACGTCTCCGGCGGCGCGGCCGTGGTGATCGACACCGCGAGCCACACGGTCACCGCCACCGTCCCCACCGGCAAGCGCCCCAGCGCCGTCACCGTCTCCGCCGACGGCACCCGCGCCTACGTGGCCAACGCGGCCGACAACAACGTCTCCGTGATCGACACGGCCACCCACACGGTCACCGCCACGATCCCGGTCGGCAAGGAGCCGGGCGGATTGGCGCTCACCCCAGACGGGCGCGGCCTGTACGTCGCCAACTTCAACAGCGCCACCGTCTCCGTCGTCGACACCGCTACCAACACGGTCACGGCGACCAGGGCGGTCGGCCGCTCCCCGACGAGCGTCGCCATCACCCCGCCCGCCGATCTGGCCCTCGCCCTGACCGCCACCCCCGTCCCGGGGCTCGCGGGCCGGATCGACTACACCGTCACCCTCACCAACCGGGGCCCCGCCGCCGTCACGGGCGTCGTCGTCACCGCCACCCTGCCCGAGGGAGCCACCGCCACCAGCGGCGACTGCACCACCGCGCCCGGCACGGTGACCTGCGCCCTGCCCGACCCGCCCCCGGGGACGAGCGCGACCCGCACCTTCAGCATCCCCGTCGCCCCCCTGGCCCTGGGCACCCCCTACACCGTCACCGCCGCCGTCACCGCCTCGACCCCGGTCGACCCGGACGCCGGGGCCAAGTCGGTGAGCCGCACCTGCACGGTGATCACCGCCCTGGCCGTCAACTGCACCTGACCGACGGGGCTTGTCGGGACCCCTGCCAGGCGCCCCCTATGGGATAACGGAATTCACTCAAAATCCTATAAAGGGGGCGCAAAGTGGTCGAAGTCGACAAGGCGGCTGCCCGGCGAATGGCCGACGCACTGTTCATCGAGCGGGCGTGGCGCAGTCGCAGTGCTTCGCGGTTCTGGGTGCTGCTGGTCCTCGCGTCGGTCATCGCGGGCGCGGGGGTGGTCGGGGACTCCACCGCCACCGTCATCGGAGCGATGATCGTGGCTCCGCTGATGACGCCCATCCTCGGTACCGCCCTCGCCCTGGTCCTCGCCGACCACGCGCACGTCGTACGCAGCGCGCTGCTCGTGCTCGGCGGTGCGGTGGCGGTCGTGCTCATCGGGATGCTGCTGGGCTGGATCGCCGCGCCTCCCGACGCGTTCGCGAGCAACAGCCAGGTGTCCTCCCGGATCAGCCCGCGGCTGATCGACCTGCTCGCCGCGCTCGCCACCGGAACGGTCGGGGCGTTCGCCCTGGTCCGTACCGACATCTCCGACACCCTGCCGGGCGTCGCCATCGCCATCTCCCTCGTCCCGCCGCTGGCCGTGACGGGGCTGCTGATCACGGTGGGGCGCTACCACGACGCCGGCGAGTCCGCACTCCTGTTCGCCACCAACGTCGCCGCCATCGTCGCCACCGGCACCCTCGTCTTCCTCGTCTACCGGGTCCGGGACGCCGCCCGCGCGGCCGGTCTGACCGTGGGCGCCTTCCACGGACGTACCCTCGTGGCGGTCGCGGCCGTGGTGCTGCTCGTCGCCGTCCCCCTCACCACCGGCACGATCTCCGTCGCCAGGGACCGCGCCCTGGCCGCCGACGCCCGTCCCGTCGCCGAGCGCTGGGCGGCGGCCGGAGCCTGGCAGATCGCCTCCGTCGAGGCCCGTAACGGCGTCGTCCTCGTCGGTGTCCTCGGCCTTCCGCCCCAGCCCGCCCCCACCGCCCTGCGCGCCGCGCTCGACCACGCCGGGATGGGCGACGCCGACCTCCAGCTCCGGCTCGTCGGCGGGCGCACCCACTGGTGCCCCGCCGGCACCGCCACCTGCACCGTGGCGGACGCGCCGGTCGGCTGACCGTGATCGCGAGGCCGTCGCGATCACGGTCGGGCGGCGTGGGTCAGAGGGCGGTGAAGTCGGGCAGGCCCCAGGTCTTGTCGAAGTAGGGCTGGGTGGGGCCGTAGAGGCGGAAGTAGACGAACCAGCCGTCGTCGCCGGTGGTCTTCATCCAGTTGCTCCCGGCGCCTTCGGGCGCGGTCGGGCCGATGTAGAGGTCGATGCTGCCGTCGGTGTTGAAGACGAGGCTCTCGTCGCGGCTGTCGAGGCTGACGTCGCGGATGGTGGTCCCGCCGTTGTCGTAGGGGCGGCGGGTGGCCTCGCTGTAGAGGGTCAGGGACCAGAACTGGTTCACGGGGACGCCGTCGGGGACGTGGAGGCGGTAGGCGCGGTCGGCGCGGAGGAGCGCGCCGTCGCCGTCGCGCTTGGTGGTCATGTAGACCTGCCCCTTGTCGACCGTGGGGCTGACCATGCCCTTGCTGCTGCCCACGGCCTCGTAGAACCAGGTCGCGCGCTCGTCGAGCTGGAGGGCGGTGTCGGTCTCCTGCTCCAGGGAGAAGTCGAAGCTCTTGAACCAGCGGGTGCCCTCCCAGTACGGGCTGTCGTGACGGGGAGAGACCTGGTTGGCGCGGGCCATCAGCTCGCCGATCGCGGCGCCGTTCTCCAGGATCAGACGCTGGCGGGCGTCCGGATCGAACGGCTGCCCGGGGGCGATGCCCAGGGGTTCGAGCATGGCCATGATGCCCTTGTCGATCTCCCGGACCGGTTCCTGCTCCAGGACGTTGGCGAGGTCCTGCCAGTAGCGCAGACCGCGGGCGGGGCTCGCGGACCACTCCTGGTCGACGTTCTCGATGAACCGCGCGGGCCCCGGCTCGTCGCCCTCGCGCCAGATCCGGAAGCCGTCCTTGACCGCTTCCATCACCTTCGGATCCGGGTCGAGGACGCGGAAGAGGATCCAGGAGTTGACCGTCGCGGAGCGGACCACGACCCGGCCGGAGTCCTCGTAGGGTGCGGCGTCCGCGTCCGGGCCCAGGACGACGTAACCGCCGCCGTTCCCGCCGTCGGGGCCGGTCTGCCCGAGGTCGGTCGCCGGGCGCTGCCAGAAGTCCAGGACGCCGCCGGCGGTGGGGCCGGCCGGGTAGTCGAAGAGGACCGGGCCGTCGGCCAGGCTCATGAAGTTGCCGATGTACGGGGTCGTCAGGTTCGCCGTGAGGATGCCGCGCTTCTCCCGCAGCGTCTGGTAGACGACGAAGTCGGCGAGACCGGTGGCGCCGAAGGTGGCGGCGGCCTGGTCGCGCCAGGTGGCCGTACCCATGAGCGGCGTGAACCACACGTACGCCTGGCTCGCACGCTGCGCGTCCAGCTCGTTCAGGAGCAGGGCGGACGAGGCGTCGGTCGGGTAGTTCTGTTCCAGACGGATCGTGCCGAACGACGTCTCGATCGTCTCGTCACCGGTCAACGACGCCTCGCGAGGACTCGTCATCTGCTGGACCACATCCCTTGTCGTGTGCCGCTCCGCACTCCGCACTCCGCAGGAGGGCAGCCGGAAGCCACCCGCCGACCCCCACGGGGGCGGATACCGTGCGTGATGATGTCTGACGCAGCGTAGGGTGCGGCGGGCGCCCGCCTGAAGGCTCCTTCCGGACAATCGGACGGCTGGGCAATCGGACTGCCGGACTGCCGGACTGCCGGACTGCCGGACCGCCGGACTGCCGGACGACCGGACCGCCGGACGACCGGACCGCCGGACCGAAGCCCGCCACGGGTCACCCGTTCGGCCCTCCCCGGTCG
Source organism: Streptomyces sp. NPDC094032 (assembly GCF_040303965.1). Classification (NCBI taxonomy): domain Bacteria; kingdom Bacillati; phylum Actinomycetota; class Actinomycetes; order Kitasatosporales; family Streptomycetaceae; genus Streptomyces; species Streptomyces sp. NPDC094032. The sequence goes on from NZ_JBEOUE010000004.1 coordinate 96,717, forward strand.
CCGGCCCGCCCCGGCGTTCTTAACGTGCCACCTGTCGGGGAGCACGCGAAGAGAAGACGGGAAGGGGCAGAGCATGTCGTCTGAGCTCGCAGGTCCGGGGGCGCTGACCCGGATGCCGGAATCGTTCGTGCGGGCGATGGGCCGGGTCGCCTACATCTGGGGCTGGCCGATGGTCTCGATGATCAACCGGCGCACCGCGCTCACCTCCGTACCGGAGCCGGGACTTCGCGGCGGAGTGCTGCCGAACGCGCCCGTCGGCCGGGTGTGCATGATGACCGACTACATTCCCGCGGGGCAGCGATTCGTGGCGTGCACCAACCAGGACGTGCTGTACGGGTTCGGCTTCGGCAGCCTGGACGAGCAGCCGGCGGTCTTCCAGATCCCCGACTTCGGCGACCGTTTCTGGGTCGCCGCGGCCTGGGACCACCGCACCGACTCCTTCGCCGAGATGGGCAAGCAGTACGGCACCAAGCCCGGCTTCTACGCCGTCGTCGGCCCGAACTGGAAGGGCGAACTGCCCGCCGGAATCACCGGCTCGTTCCGCTCCTCGACGGCCCTGGCCGCGTTCTGCCCCCGGGTCTTCATCGAGGACACCCCGGAGGACCGCGCGAAGGTCATGGAGCTCCTGCCGTACGTCACGATCTACCCGCTGGACCAGTTCGACGGCACGATGAAGACCGAGGACTGGGCGAACGTCCCGACCTTCCCCGTACCCGGGGAGGCGACCGAGGGCGAGATCCGCTGGGTCGACCCCGCCCACTTCTTCGACCAGCTGCCCGAGGTCCTCGCCACCGTGCCGCCCCTGCCCGGCGAGGAGGCGCTCTACGGGCAGTTCCGCCGGCTGCTGGCGGCGGCCGAAGCCTCGCCCGAGGTCAAGAAGACCCTGGTCGACGTGGCGCACGAGACCGAGCGGGAGGCCATCACCCCGCTGCTGCGCTGGGAGTTCAACGGCCCCGCCGCGGGCAACAACTGGTTCTCCCCGACCAACAACTCCGCGTTCGGCACCGACTACCTCACCCGCACGGCGATCGCCCGCTCCAACATGTTCGAGAACACGCCGCGGGAGACCAAGTACCTCTTCACCGACACCGACATCGACGGTGCCCCGCTCGACGGCACCCACACCTACACGGTGCACTTCCCCGCCGGCGAACTTCCCCCGGTGAACGGATTCTTCTCACTGACCCTGTACAACGAGCACCACTTCTACTACGAGAACGATCTGGGCCGGTACTCCCTGGGAACGAAGAACCCCGACCTGGTCCACGGCACGGACGGCTCCCTCACCCTCTACGTGGGCAACACCCCGCCCCCCGACACCCCGCCGGCCAACTGGCTCCCCGCCCCCACAACCGCGTTCTCCCTCTACATCCGCGCCTACTGGCCCCAGCCCCCCATCCTCGACACCACCTGGACCCCACCCCGCGTCGAACGCACCAACTGACCGAACCACCGGCCGGCCCACCCGCCCGTGACTGAAGACCGCCCCCGACCATGCGCGGATGCGGCCGGCAGCCGGGCGCCGCCGAAGACGTCGGGCGGCGTCTTCGGGACGGCTGGACTGTCAGTGGCTCCGGATAGCGTGCGGCGCATGGGAGCGAAGACGGCACTACTGGCGTACGCGGACGGAGACGTGGCCTCGGTGCTGAAAGCGGTCGGTGAGCCGACAGCCGAGGACACGGCGGCGCTGATCGCCCGCGTCTTCCAGGGCTGCCGCGCGGAGCCGACGGAGGGGGAGGTGCTGGCAGAAGCGACGCACCCGCCGGACGGCCTCACGTACGCGGTCAGCTTCCAGGGCGTGGACGTGGTCTGCGACCGGCGCCTGATGTTCGACCGCCCGTCGGAGCTGCCGGCACATCTCCTGGAAGTGGCAGCGGGACGCCGCGTGATTCTGCACGCGATGCACAGCGTCTCGGACTGGCTCGCCTTCGCGGTCTGGGAAGACGGCCGCCTCATCCGATCACTGAGCCTCTCCCCGGACGGCGGCATCTCGGAGAACATCGGCGACCCACTCCCCTTCGAGACGCCCTACTGGGCAGGCGACCGTCCCGTGAAGTTCCCCCCGGAGCGAGGCGAGCAGCCATACGCGCTGTCCTTCCACCCCCTGGATCTGGGCAACGAAGCCTTGCGCGCCTTCTTCGGCTTCCGCCTGGAAGGCCGGCCCGCCCCCGACGACGTCGACCCGGATGAGGTCCCACTGCTCGGTTTCCGCCGGCCTCGCCATGGCGAACGGCGAGGGCACCCCATCGCCCGCTGAAGCGGCCACGCGCCTTCCCGAGGTGCACCGCACCGGAGGCGGGGCTCGCGGACTGGCCGCTTGTTCGGGTAGCAGCCGGTCCAGCGTGTGCAGGCGAGCTGGTCAGGAGGGGGTCTGCGGCGTGCCGGGGTGCTCGGCGTGTGCCTGGGGCTGGGTCCGAGCCTGGGGCGGAGTCTGGGCCGGGTGGCTGTCGGTGACCTGGTAGGTGGCCTGTTGTTCCGGGGCGCCCTCGGTCTTCATCGCCTTGGTCTCGCTCTTGAGGATGCGTGCGGCCTTGCCGGCGTTCCGGGCGAGCTCGGGGAGCTTCTTGGCGCCGACGAGGAGGATCACGACGATCAGGAGGATCGCTATCTCGCTGATACCGAACACGGTCTTCCGTTCTCTGGCTCTGGAGGGGTGTTCCGGGCGGGCGTGTCTCAGACGTTGACGCCGAAGTCGGCAGCGATGCCTGCGAGTCCGGACGCGTAGCCCTGGCCGACGGCCCGGAACTTCCACTCGGCGGCGTGCCGGTACAGCTCGCCGAAGACCATCGCGGTCTCGGTGGCGGCGTCCTCGGAGAGGTCGTAGCGGGCGAGCTCGACGCCGTTCGCCTGGTTGACGACGCGGATGAAGGCGTTGCGGATCTGGCCGAAGCTCTGGCCCCGGTTGTCGGCGTCGTGGATCGAGACCGGGAAAACGATCTTCGTGACATCGGCGGGGACGGCGGACAGGTCGACCTTGATGCTCTCGTCGTCCCCGTCGCCCTCGCCGGTGAGGTTGTCGCCGGTGTGCTCGACGGAACCGTCCGGGCTGGTCAGGTTGTTGTAGAAGACGAAGTGCAGGTCGGAGGCGACCTTTCCCGTGTCGTTCAGGAGCAGCGCGCTCGCGTCCAGGTCGTGGTCGGCGCCGGTCGTCGTACGGACGTCCCAGCCGAGGCCGACCAGGACCGCGGTCAGCCCGGGGGCCTCCTTCGTCAGCGAGACGTTGCCGCCCTTGGCGAGGCTCACACCCATGTCTGGTTCCTTCCGGGCCGTGACGTACTGGAGTCGTTAAATCTACAGTGTTGTAGAAGGCTCGGGGAAGGGCGGGATCCGGCGTGTGCCGGCTCAGTACGATGTACCTCCCCACTGGGCGGGTCGGCGCGACGGGAGGGGCGGCGGAATGACGAAGAGCGAGCGAGGCGGCGTGGACGCCTCTCGCAGGCGGCGGGGGCAGGGCGAGCTGGAGATCCAGGTCCTGGCCGCCCTGCGGCAGTCGCCGGGGCCCCGCACCGCGGGGTGGGTGCGGGAGCGACTCGGCGGCGACCTCGCGTACACGACCGTCATCACGATCCTGACCCGGCTGCACGGCAAGGGCGCGGTGAGCCGAGAGCGGGTGGGCCGTTCCTTCGAGTGGACGGCGGTCTCCGACGAGGCGGGTCTCGCGGCGCTGCGCATGCGCAGGGTCCTGGACGGTGAGACGGATCGGGAGGCGGTGCTGGCCCGCTTCGTGACGGGGCTCTCGTCGCATGACGAGTACCTGCTCAGGGGCCTGCTGGCACAGGACCCCGTGGAGGGGGAAGACTGACCGCATGGGGGTCTTCGTCTTCCTGCCGCTGGTTCTGCCGCTGACGGCATGGCCTGTCGCACGCCTCGCCGCACACCGCCTCCATCCTCGGATGGCCACGTGGCTGCTGACGGTCGTCTCCGCCGTACTCGCCCTGTGCAGCACCCTGTGCCTGGTCCTGTTGATGGTGGTCGGGACGGCGCAGCTCCCCGGCAACCCGCTGCCTGACGGATGGTCCGATCCCGAAGTGCGCGAGGCCGTTCCGTACGACGAGGTCGCGGGCAAGGTCGCCATCCCTGCTCTGTGCGCCGTTCTCGCCTCCTGCATGCGGGCCGCGTGGCGGCATCGATGGCTACGCCGCGAGGCCGGCCGGGCGCTGGCGGGTCTGCCCGCCACCGCGGTCGTGGTGCTGCCCGAGGAGAGCGCCTACGCGTACGCGCTCCCGGGTGGAAGGGGCGGAAGAGGCGGCAGGGGGCGTGTGGTGGTCACGACGGCGATGCTCGACACCCTGACCGGACCGGAGCGCCGCGCACTCTTCGCCCACGAGCGCGCCCACCTGGACGCCCGGCACCACCTGTTCCTGTTGACCGTCCAACTGGCGGCCCGCGCCAACCCGTTCCTGCGGCCCCTTCGCACGGCGGTCGCCTACACCGCGGAGCGCTGGGCGGACGAGGAGGCCGCCGACCGGGTCGGCAGTCGGCGGACCGTGGCCCGGGCGGTCGGCAAGGCCGCGCTGATCTCCCGGGGCGCGCCCTCCGTGACGCTCGCGGGATTCGCCCCGGCGGGGCCCGTGCCCCGCCGCGTCGCCGCTCTGCTGGGCCCCGCGCCCGCCGCGCTGGCCTGGCCGTCGCTGTTCACGAGTGCGGGCCTGGCCGCGTGGGCCGCGGCGGCGGGCACCACGCTCTCCGCGCTCTCCTCGGCGAACTCCGCCGTCACGCTGTTCCTGATTCTGAAGGCGGCGACCCCGCTCTGACGCGGCCCGATGTGCGGCCGCCCGCAGGCCGCACATCGGGCGGGCGCCCGGGGGCTCAGCCCTCGTCGCCCTCTTCCTCGTCGCCCTCTTCCTCGTCGCCCTCGAAGAAGTCACCGATCTCGTCGATGGCCTCGGCCGCGACCATTCCGCCGACGACGCCGACGGCGAGTCCGCCCGCGCCCGCGGCGATCGCGGTGCCCATGCCCGGTCCGGAGCGGTGCCCGTGGTCGTCGTGGTGACCGTCGTGCCCGTAGTGCCCGTGACCGTCCTTGTCGGCGTACGGGGAGCCATGGCCGTAGCCGGAGTGGGATCCGTACGCGGAAGGGGCAACGTACGCGGCGCGGTGCTCGACGAGGCGACGGATCCAGCCGTCCACCTCGGCGTTCCAGTCGGTGTGCTCGACGCCGTGGTGGGCGACCGTGAAGCGGGTGAGGGCGTCGTGCCCCTCGGAGAAGAAGCTGCCGCGCTTGTCGGCCTCCAGGACCACCTCAAGGCCGGCCGGGCCGGCCAGGAAGGTCACCTCGATCTCGTTGACCTGATGGGCGTACGGGGGTGCCGGGGCGAGCTCGATCTCCTGGTAGAAGGGCAGCTGCTGGTGGGTCCCCCGGATATGGCCGAGTTCGAGGTCGGCGGACTTGAAGCCGAAGCCGAGCTGGCCGAGGGCTTCGAGGATCGCCTCCTGGGCGGGCAGGGGCCGGACGGAGAGCGGGTCGAGGTCGCCCTTGTCCTTGGCGCCGGCGACGCCGAGCTCGGTGCGTACACCGAGGACGACGCCGAGGCCCTGCCCGTACAGCTCGGTGATCGGCGTCTCCCACGGCAGCGGGAACGCGAACGGAACGCTGCGGTGCTCGTCCGCCGAGAGGCGGAAGTTCCCGCCGGCGACGTACCGGTGGAAGACCACCATGCCCTCGGACTCGCCGCCGTCGTGCTCGGCCTCGACGCGGGCCACGAGCTCCAGGGTGATGTGCTCGATGCCGAAGTCGGCGTTGCCGCCCCGCAGGTGGATCTGGCCGCTCAGGGTGCCTCCGGGCGTGATCGAGCCGGGATCGAGCACGGTGTCCACAGAGGGGCCCCCGACGCCGAGCGAGCCGAGCAGACGCTTGAACACCATGAGACGTTCACTCCTTCACATAGCTTGTGTGGTCCGGCAGTTCGGGCGGTCCGACCTCAGACCATCTACACGTCTGTAGAAGCATAGGGCCGCCCGCCCGCTCGCGAAATCGACCACCATCGAACGGGGGCGGCTTCCGGCCGCTCGCGCTTCGTCGAGCATCCCGGGCTTCGCACAGGCGTGCATAAAGCCGCCCGCTCGCCTGCCCGTCGATGCCACCCGAGGACGAGAACGGAGCGAGCGCCCCGCGATGGCTGAGCCTCCCGGCAACAGCCGTAGCGTCTCCCGCCGACACGCTCTCCCGCGCGGTCGAACAACTCCGCCGGCGCCGTGGGCGGCCCGAAAACCTCAGGCCGCTTTCGGGCCGATCGCCCGCCGGGGGCCGATTCTGACCGGTTCCAGCCGGACCGATCCGGCCACGCGTGCCCGGCACCCGAGTACGCGCCGACCTCCCCACCCGCGACCGAAAACCACCCCCGACCAGCAAAAAGACCCTCCCGAAGGAGGGTCTGTGGCGTTGCGCCCCCGGCAGGACTCGAACCTGCGGCCAAGTGCTTAGAAGGCACCTGCTCTATCCGCTGAGCTACGGGGGCCGGCGGTGGCCCGGTGGTGGGCCGGGGTCCGCGGGTGGGGCGGGTGTGGCCTGACGGGACAAGGATAGGGCTCCGATCCCCCTGGCCCGCTTGCTTCACCTGCGTGCCACGATGTGGAGGTTCGGTGAAGCGGTCCGATAATCGCAGGCAGGTGCGATTCGCGCAGCGCTTTTCGCGCCACTCGGGCCGGGTGTTGTGCACTCGTTATGCCTGAGCTCTCCCGGCTACATCCGTTCGGTCGGCGCGTAGGGTCCCCATACGCTTCAAAAAGACTCCAAAATTGGGCATTCTTCACATGTGGTGACCTTGGACGAACGGCCTCAGCTGATCGACGCACTCTCCGCCCTGCGCGACCGTGTCGCCGCCGTGCGTCTCCCCCTCCCTCTCCCGGGCGCCCCCCGGGCCCGGCAGACCCGGGCCGAGCTGCTCGCCCAGCTCGACGACTATCTGGTGCCCCGTCTCAGAGATCCCGACGCCCCGCTGCTCGCCGTCGTCGGCGGGTCCACCGGGGCCGGCAAGTCCACGCTCGTCAACTCGCTGGTGGGGCGCCGCGTCAGCGAGGCCGGAGTGCTGCGGCCGACCACCCGTACGCCCGTCCTGGTCTGCCACCCCGAGGACCACCACTGGTTCGCCGGCATGCGCGTGCTGCCCCAGCTCACCCGCGTCTGGCTGCCCCAGCAGGACGAGGAGCAGCCCGCCGACGAGCCCGAGGAGGAGAACTCCCTGCGCGTCGAGACCGCCGCCACCCTGCCCCGCGGGCTCGCCCTCCTCGACGCCCCCGACATCGACTCCCTCGTCGTCGAGAACCGGCTCCTCGCCGCCGAGTTGATCTGCGCCGCCGACGTCTGGATCATGGTCACCACCGCCTCCCGGTACGCCGACGCCGTCCCCTGGCATCTGCTCCGTACCGCCAAGGAGTACGACGCCACCCTCGTCACCGTCCTCGACCGCGTCCCCCACCAGGTCATCGGCGAGGTCTCCCGCCAGTACGAGGCGCTCCTCGACAAGGCCGGGCTCGGCGACCTGCCCCGGTTCACCATCCCCGAGCTCCCCGAGTCCGCCGGCGGCGGCAGCGGACTGCTCCCCGACACCGCCGTCGCCCCGCTGCGCGGCTGGCTCGCCCACTGCGCCCAGGACCCGGCCGCCCGCCAGCAGGCCGTCGGCCGTACAGCCGCCGGTGTCATCGACTCCCTCGACACCCGCATGCCCGAGCTCGCCGGCGCCGTCGCCGCCCAGTACGCGGCGGCCGTACGCCTCGGCGGCGCCGTCGAAGGCGCCTACGGCGAGCAGGGGCGACGGGTCCGCGAGCAGGTACGCCGGGGCGCCGTCCTCGCCGGGGACGCCCGCACCCGCTGGCGCGGCTACCCCCGCGACAGCACGGCCGAGGAGCTCCTCGACGCCCTCGTCGAATCCCTCGCCGCCCTCGTCCAGTGCGCCGTCGCCGCCGCCGACGAGCGCGTACGTGACGCCTGGCGCCGCGAACCAGCCGCCGGCGCCCTCGCCCCCGGCGACCGCACCGGGCCCGGCAAGGACGCGGGCGAGCGGACCGCCATGACCGTACGGCGCTGGCGGCGCGTCCTGGAGGAGACGGTCGAGGAAGAGGTACGGGGGATGGAACGCCCGGCCGCCTCGCGGGGATCGGGCCGGGGTACCGGCCGGGCACGCGGCGCCACCGCCGCCGCGCCCGACAACGAGACCCTCACCGCCCTCCTCGCCGCCGTCCTCCTCGGCGGGCGCCGCACCCGTGCCGCGGGCGACCGCCTCGCCGAACTCCTCGGCGCCCAGGGCGCCCTGCTCCTGCGCGACAAGGGCGGCGAGCTGCTCCGCACGTATCTCGACCGCGCCCTCCACACCGAACGCGACCGGCGTCTCGCACCCCTCGACGCCCTCGACGTGACCCCCGAGCCGCAGGCCGAGCTGATCGCCGCGCTCTCCGTACTGCAGAAGGAGAAGTGACGCAGTGGCAGTGAGTGATGCAGGGAGCCGCGCCGGGAGCGGTGCAGTAAGCGGTGCAGTAAGCGGTGCAGTGAGCGGTGCAGTGAGCGGTGCCGTGAGTGATGCAGTGAGTGATGTAGGGAGCGGTGCCGGGGGGCAGGCCGAGCCCAAGCGTTGGGACGACGGGCTCATCGCGCGGCGTGCCGCCGAACGGGCCGCTCCCCAAGGGGGCGGCGTCGGGCGGGAGGAAGTGGACGACGAGGACGGGCTTCCGCCGCTCGGCGGGGTGTACGGGGGGTCCCTGCGCACCCGGCTCGACGCCCTCCACGAGCTCGTCGGGCTCTCCCGTACCCGGGTCGAGAACGACGCCCTCGCCGAGGCCGGGCGGGTGCTCGACGAGGCCGCCGCGCGGCAGCGGCTCTCCGCGCGGCACACCGTCGTCGCCATCGCCGGCGCCACCGGCAGCGGCAAGTCCACCCTCTTCAACGCCCTCGCCGGCGTACCCGTGTCCGACACCGGACTGCGCCGCCCCACCACGTCCGCACCCATCGCCCTCAGCTGGTCCGAGGGCGCGGCGGGGCTGCTCGACCGGCTCGGCATCCCCGGGCGGCTGCGCCGCAGGCCGCTTGCGGGCGGCGCGGGCGACGCCGAACTCCAGGGCCTCGTCCTCATCGACCTGCCCGACCACGACTCGGCCGTCACCGCCCACCGCGACCAGGTGGACCGGCTGCTCGGCCTCGTGGACGCGGTGATCTGGGTGGTGGACCCCGAGAAGTACGCGGACGCCGCCCTGCACGAGCGCTATCTGCGGCCCCTCGCCGGGCACGCCGAGATCACCTTCGTCGTCCTCAACCAGACCGACCGGCTCGGCACCGAGGCCGCCGACCTCGTCCTCGACGACCTGCGCCGCCTTCTCGACGAGGACGGCATGGCCCTCGGCGAGCACGGCGAACCCGGCGCGACCGTCCTCGCCCTGTCCGCGCTCACCGGCGACGGCGTCCCCGAGCTGCGCGAACTCCTCGGCCGGTTCGTCCAGGACCGCACCGCGCCCGAACGGCGTCTGTCCGCCGACGTGGACGCCGCCGCGGCCCGGCTGCGCCCGGTGTACGTGGCGGACGGCCGGCCCGGTCTGGGGGAGCGGGCCAGGGAGGAGTTCGCCGACCGTCTCGCACTCGCCGTCGGCGCCCAGGCCGCGGGCGAGGCCGCCGAACGCGTCTGGCGGCGCGGCGCCATCCGCGCCTGCGGCACGCCGTGGCTGCGGCTCTACCGCTGGTACGAGCGGGTCCGCGCGCACGGCAGCACCGACCCCCGCCTGGAGAACCCGGTCGAGGACGAACTGACCGCCCGGCAGCGGGTCGAGCAGGCGGTACGGATCGTCTCCGACGACGCCTCGCGCGGCCTGCCCGGGCCGTGGGCGCACGCCGTACGCGAGGCCGCGCTGCGGGGTGCCGACGGGCTGCCGGAGGCGCTGGACGAACTGACCGTGTCCATGGGCGACCCGGCCGCCCGTCCGCCACGCCCCGCGTGGTGGCCGGCCGCGGTCTTCGCGCAGGTGGTGATGACCTTCCTGCAGATCTTCGGCGCGTTGTGGCTGGTGGCCCAGATCGCCGGGGTCGTCGAGCCGCTGCTGTGGCCGCCCGTGCTCATCATGATCGCCGGGATCGTCGGCGGTCCGCTGGTCGAGTGGGCCTGCGCGGCGGCGGTACGGGGCCCGGCCCGGCGTTACGGTCAGGAGGCCGAACGCCGCCTGCGCGAGGCGGCGTCCGCGTGCGGCAGGGCCCGTGTGCTCGACCCGATCGCCGCCGAGCTGATGCGTTACCGGGAGGTGCGCGAGCAGTACGTGACGGCCTCGGGCGCTACGCGGGGGGTGACGACCCGGATCGGCGGGACCCGGATCGGCGGGACGCGGATCGGAGCGACGAAGCTGGGACCCACGACGACGATGACGCGGAGGGCGGGCGCGGCGAGGGCGCGGTAGCGACAGTCGCTGGAGTCCACCCCCCCCGTACGAGTGACGGAGATATCCCCAACCCTCCCCCTATCCACAGGCTTCAGCGGATTTCTCCGTCCCGCGCCAGCATGGATTCCGTGGCCGAAGCGGCCGAACGGAAGGGGAGGGGCGAGGACATGAACGAGACGACGGTGACGCTGGTCGGGAACGTGGCGACCAATGTGGAGTACCGGGAGACGCTGACGGGTGGGGTGGCCAGGTTCCGCTTCGCGGTGACGGCCCGTCGCTGGGACCGGGAGCGGGCGCTCTGGACGGACGGTCCCACCAGCTTCTACTCGGTCTCCGCGTGGCGCTCGCTGGGGATGAACGTGGCGGCCTCGGTCTCGGTGGGTGAACCGTTGGTGGTGCACGGACGGTTGAAGGTGCGTGAGGAGGAGCGGGACGGGCACCGGAAGACCTTCGTGGACGTCGACGCGGTGGCGGTCGGACACGATCTGACGCGCGGCACGGCGGCCTTCCGCCGGACGGCCCGCCAGAATCCCGAAGTGCCCGTACCTGAAGTGCCCGTATCCGAAGTGCCTGTATCCGAAGTGCCCGTACCCGATCTCTGGCAGACCCCGGAGCCGGCTGTGGAACCCGCGCTGGAGGCGGCGGTCGGAGGGGTGGTCGACGGAGTTTCGATCGATCTTGTAACCGTGCCCTGACCTTGCGTTGTGGGGATATGTCGATACCGTGACCAGCGGTTTCATTATCAACTTCCCCTGCCTGATAACGATTTCGAGTCGGTATGGTTATCAGATGGCACGACTGGACATCGGGGGGTTCCGGATACCTAGGATTCCCGAGTACTCATGAGGCGCTTGCTTTCAGTGGGTCAGTGAGTCTGCTGGCAGGTGCTCCCCCCACGCGTATCGATCGATGACGCGGAGCAGCCTGCCCGGAGGGGAAATTCCATGTTTTCTGTACGGAGGCGCGGCGTTGCCCGCCTTGCCGCCGCGACTCTGGTCTCGGGCCTCGTCGCGGCCGGGTCCATAGCCATCGCCGGTCCCGCGATGGCCGATGAGGTCAGCACGGGCGGCGCGGCCGCGACGCTGGGCAACGTCGTCGACGGCGGCAGCATCGACGTCAAGGTCGGGGACAGGACCGAGACCTACAACGGCGGTCTCTTCGACCTCACGGTCAAGGGCGGCGGCTCGCTCAAGGCCTACTGCATCGACCTGTTCACCAAGACCAAGTCGGGCACGTCCTACAAGGAGGTCGGCTGGGACGAGTCGACGCTCCACAACAACAAGAACGCCGGCAAGATCCGCTGGATCCTGCAGAACTCGTACCCCGAGGTGAACGACCTCGGCGCGCTGGCCGCCAAGGCCAAGGTCAACGCCAAGGGCCTGACCAAGGACGACGCCGCGGCGGCCACCCAGGCGGCGATCTGGCACTTCTCGGACAACGTCGAGACGGCCCCGAAGGACTCCGACGCCAACGCGCTGACGAAGTACCTCGTCGCCCAGGCGGACAAGGCGCCGACGCAGGAGGAGCCCAAGGCCTCCCTCAGCGTCTCGCCGACCTCCCTCGCCGGTAAGTCGGGCACGCGCCTCGGCCCCGTGAAGGTCAGCACCAACGCGGGCGCGGGCGTCACCAAGGTCTCCCTGTCCGCCGACGCCCCCCAGGGCGTCAAGGTGGTCGACAAGGCCGGCAAGACCATCACCTCCGTCAACGACGGCGACGAGCTGTACGTCGACGTCCCGGCCGGTGCCGGTGACGGTTCCGCCAAGGTGAGCCTCCAGTCCACCACCAAGGTCTCCATCGGCCGCGTCTTCGCCAGCACCACCGAGAAGCGTCAGCAGACGCTGATCCTCGCGGGCAGCAGCGACTCCACGGTCACCGCCCAGATCGACGCGACCTGGGCCAAGCAGGGCGCTGTCCCCGCGGTCGACTTCAAGGAGAACTGCGCCAAGGGCGGCGTGGACCTCACCGTCTCCAACAAGGGCGACGAGGACTGGACCTTCGACCTGAAGGGCCAGAGCCACAAGATCGCCCCCGGCGCCTCCGAGACGATCACCGTCCCGGTCGCCGAGGACGAGGCGTACAACTTCACGATCACCGGCCCGAACGGCTTCGCGAAGGTCGTCGAGGGCGTCCTCGACTGCAAGACCTCCACCCCCGGCCCGTCGCCGTCGGAGACCCCGTCCGGCACGCCGTCGCCGTCCGAGACCCCGGCCACCGGTGGCACCGGCACCACGGGCTCGACCGGCTCCACGACCGGTGGCGGCGACCTCGCCGAGACCGGTGGCTCCAGCGCCACCCCGATGATCGCCGGCGTTGCCGCCGCGCTCGTCCTGGTCGGCGGCGGCGCGGTCTTCTTCCTCCGTAAGAAGAAGACGGCCGGTCAGTAGGGCCAGCAGGACCAAGTAGGACCAAGTAGGACCAAGCAGTAAGGACGGTCCCGTCGCGCATCGCGCGGCGGGGCCGTTCCGTTTAGGTATCGTTCACGGGCCACGGCGGTGGCCCGTGATGTTCTAGGGAGTGAGTGACAGTGCCGGGGATTCGGAAGCGTCCGATCGAGGAGTACCTCGACGTCGCGTCGATCTCCGAAGCGGGCACCTCCGAGAGGTATCAGCGCGCCTCCTCCCCGCACACCGTGTTCACCTGGTGGGCCCGTCGGCCGTTCTCCACGGCGCGGGAGCTCATCTCCGCGTCCCTCGACCCCGACCGTCCGGCGGGGGAGTCGAGGGTGCTCGACCCGTTCGTCGGCGGGGCCACCTTCCCGCTGGCCGGCACACGCCTGGGCGTCGAGATGTACGGGATGGAGAACAACGAGCTCGCCTACTTCACGGCGACGTCGCTCCTCGACCTCGGCCCGTCCGCCGGCCGGCAGCTCCGGCATCTGCTGATGCTGGAGGGGCGGCAGGTCCTGGACCAGCTGAAGGTGGAGACCGGCGCTCTCTATCCGGCGCGCGCCGACAACATCATCTGCTACTTCTGGAGCCGCTCCGCCGCCTGCACCGGCTGCGGCGGCGAGATGCCGCTCCAGAAGCGCCCCTGGCTCTCCAAGAAGCCGGGGAAGCAGCGCGCGGTCGTGCAGCGGCCCGATCCCGCCACCAGGTCGTTCGACGTCCGCGTGGTCGAGTCGCCCGACGACGCCGCGCTGGCCGGCTCCTCCGCGTGGAGCGGGCGGAACGCGCTGCGGTGCCCCTTCTGCGGGCAGGACTACGACCGGCAGCAGACGGCAGATCTGGTCCGGACGGACTCCGCCGACAAGCTCACGGCCGTCGCCCGCCTCGACAAGGGCAAGCACTTCCTTCCCGCGACGCGGGACGGGGGCGAGGGTGAGGGCGAGGGCGCCGACTACATCGCCGAGGCCTCCGCCGTCGCGGAGCGAATGATCAAGGAAGACTGCGCCGCGCTCGGCCTTCCGGTGCCGGACGTCGGCATCCCCGCCTGGTCCGGGATCACCAACCCCACCGTGTACGGGCACGACACCGTCGCCTCCCTGTTCACCGAGCGGCAGCTCGCCGTCACCATCCGCCTGTGCCGGATCCTGAACGAGCGGCAGAAGGGATGGGAGGAGACGTACGGGGAGCGTCCGGCGAAGGCGATCGCCGCCTTCCTCTCCGGGCTCGTCGACCAGCTGGCCGACTGGAACTCCCGGCTCTGCATGTGGATCTCGCAGAACGAGCAGGTGGGGCGCGGCCTCTCCGGTCCCGGCATGCCCATGCTGTGGGACTTCGTCGAGATCGACCCGCTCCTGCTCGGCCCGGCGAACCTGTACGGAAAGCTGGAGCGGATCGCCGCGGGCGTGGACGAGATCCCCGTCCCCCCGGACCAGGCGGACCAGGCGGACCAGGCGGGTCACCCGGACCGGATCACCCGGGGCGACTCCCGTTCCATGCCCTACCCGGACGGCTTCTTCGACGCCGTCGTCACGGACCCCCCGTACTACGACAACCTCTACTACAGCATCCTCGCCGACTGCATCTACCCCTTCAAAAGGATGGCGCTGATCGGCTGCTTCCCCGAGGTCTTCGGCGAGCCGAGGACCGACTCGACGAGGGAGCTGAGCGCCGCCCCGCGCCGCCAGGGGAGCACGGAGGAGGCCTGGGCCTACTTCAGCACGGGCATGACGCGGGTCCTGAGCGAGGCGCGGCGGGTGGTCAAGCCGGACGGGGTGATCACGGTCTGCTACGCGCACAGTTCCGTCAGCGGCTGGTCGTCGCTCGTCGCGGCCTACGTACGGGCGGGGCTCACGCTCACCCAGCTGTGGCCCCTGACGATCGAGCGGACGCACCGGCCCCGCTCGATGCGATCGGCCGCGATCAACACCTCGCTCGTCCTGGTCGCCAGGCCCCGTGAGGCGGCGAGCGCCCTGGGGCGGGCGGGCGAGGCGCCGGGCGTCGACGAGCTGATCGACGCGGCCGTGGCCCGCGCGGCCGCCGCCGACTGGCCGGACGACGTGGCGGCGACCCTGGCGTTCGTCTCCGCCGTCGAGGCCCGGCTCGGGCGGCTCACCGACGAGCAGCTGAGCCGGCAGGACGCGGTGAACGCGGCGTGCCGGGAGGTCGCCGAACGGGTGTACGCGCGCGTCCCCGGGTTCAGGTTCACGACCAGGTGACGTTCCCCGGCTCCCGCGCGGCGGGCTAGCGGTCCCGCGTCTCCATCTCGTCCATGAGCGCCCGGGTCTTGGCCACGCGCGCCTGGATGGTCCGCCGCTTGCTGTCGATCTTGAGCGCGTCTATGGCGATCTCGACGAGCCTCTCGCGGCTCATTCCGCCGATGCGCGCCCGCTCCTCGTCGAGGTACAGAAGCTCCTCCTCCGCGCTGTGCAGGAGGCTCTCGAAGTACTGGCCCCGGGCCCGCGCCCACTCGGCCGCGCCCCACCCGAGGACGTCGCGCAGCGCGCGGTCCAGCGCGCCCCAGTAGCGCGGGGCGCTCGGGGTGGCCGTCGGGTGCTCGGCGCCGCGCAGCCAGATGGGCTCCAGCCGGTCCGGGCCCGCACCGGAGTCGATCATCAGGGCGAGGTGCGAGTAGGACAGCAGCGTCACCCGGAAGCGGTCGGCCTCGACGTAGAGCCGGCTCGTCCCCTCCGGGTACCCGGCGATGGGGGCGACCAGGAGCGCGTGGTCGGCTCCCTTGCGCCACTTGCTCAACGCCTCGATCTTGTAGTCCTTGGGGTTGAGCGCCGTACGGGAGAGCCGGAAGGCCTTGGCGTCCGCCACCAGGGAGTGGGACGGCGAACCGCCCTCGGCCACCACGTCCGCCGCGTTGGACCTCTCCTGCGAGACCTCGGCCCGGTAGCCGATCCGCCGCAGCGACTCGGCGACGACCACGTCCATGGCCTTGGCGTACAGCTTCTCCTCGCTGGAGTCGTGCCCGTACCGCTCCGGAATGCACCCGGCCCGCACCAGCAGCCCGGAGAAGTCCGCGTCGCCCAGGCTCCGGACGATCCCCTCCATCTCGACGGCCGCCCGGTCGAAGGGCAGCCCCTCCTCCACGAGCCCGTCGACGACCGCGTCCATCGAGAAGTACACCGTGCCCCCCGTACCCGTACCCGTACCCGTACCCGTCCGTGTCCCTGACCCGGTTCCCGCCCCTGCGGACGGCCCGGACGATCATGCTAGCGACCGGACGCCGACGCTCCGGGAACCCGCAGGTCAGCGGGGAGTGGGCGCACTGGTTGGCCCCGGGGGGTGGCGGTCAGGCAAGATGGGGTGTATCTGCCCACTCACTCCTTGCCGGACGGTTTCTCTTGGCTGAGTACATCTACACCATGCGCAAGACGCGCAAGGCGCACGGCGACAAGGTCATCCTCGATGACGTGACGCTGAGCTTCCTGCCCGGTGCGAAGATCGGTGTGGTCGGCCCGAACGGTGCCGGTAAGTCCACCGTGCTGAAGATCATGGCCGGTCTTGAGCAGCCCTCCAACGGTGACGCGTTCCTCGCGCCCGGCTACTCCGTCGGCATCCTCATGCAGGAGCCGAAGCTGGACGAGTCCAAGACGGTCCTGGAGAACGTCGAGGACGGCGTCGCCGCGATCAAGGGCAAGCTGGACCGGTTCAACGCCATCGCGGAAGAGATGGCGACGAACTACACCGACGAGCTCATGACCGAGATGGGCAAGCTGCAGGACGACCTGGACCACGCCAACGCGTGGGACCTCGACGCCCAGCTGGAGCAGGCCATGGACGCGCTGGGCTGCCCGCCCGCCGACTGGCCGGTCAACAACCTCTCCGGTGGTGAGAAGCGCCGCGTCGCCCTCTGCAAGCTGCTCCTTGAGGCGCCCGACCTGCTGCTCCTCGACGAGCCCACCAACCACCTCGACGCCGAGTCCGTGAACTGGCTGGAGCAGCACCTGGCCCAGTACAAGGGCACCGTCGTGGCCATCACCCACGACCGGTACTTCCTCGACAACGTCGCCGAGTGGATCCTGGAGCTCGACCGCGGCCGCGCGATCCCCTACGAGGGCAACTACTCGACCTACCTCACCAAGAAGTCCGAGCGGCTCAAGGTCGAGGGCAAGAAGGACGAGAAGCGCGCCAAGCGCCTCCGCGAAGAGCTGGAGTGGGTGCGGTCCAACGCCAAGGGGCGTCAGGCCAAGTCCAAGGCGCGTCTGGCGCGCTACGAGGAGATGGCCGCCGAGGCCGACAAGATGCGGAAGCTGGACTTCGAGGAGATCCAGATCCCGCCGGGCCCGCGTCTGGGCTCCATCGTCGTCGAGGTCAGCAACCTCTCCAAGGCCTTCGGCGACAAGGTCCTCATCGACGACCTCAGCTTCACCCTGCCCCGTAACGGCATCGTCGGCGTGATCGGCCCGAACGGCGCCGGCAAGACCACGCTCTTCAAGATGATCCAGGGCCTGGAGACGCCGGACTCCGGCGAGATCAAGGTCGGCGAGACCGTCAAGATCTCGTACGTGGACCAGTCCCGCGCCAACATCGACCCCAAGAAGACGCTGTGGGCCGTCGTCTCCGACGAGCTGGACTACATCAACGTCGGCCAGGTCGAGATGCCGTCCCGCGCGTACGTCTCCGCGTTCGGCTTCAAGGGTCCGGACCAGCAGAAGCCGGCCGGTGTGCTCTCCGGTGGTGAGCGCAACCGCCTGAACCTCGCGCTCACCCTCAAGCAGGGCGGCAACCTGCTGCTCCTCGACGAGCCCACCAACGACCTCGACGTCGAGACCCTGTCCTCGCTGGAGAACGCGCTCCTGGAGTTCCCGGGTGCCGCGGTGGTCGTCTCCCACGACCGCTGGTTCCTGGACCGGGTCGCCACGCACATCCTCGCGTACGAGGGTGAGTCCAAGTGGTTCTGGTTCGAGGGCAACTTCGAGTCGTACGAGAAGAACAAGGTCGAGCGGCTCGGCCCGGACGCCACCCGTCCGCACCGCGCCACCTACAAGAAGCTCACCCGGGGCTGACCGACGCCATGGCGAGACACCTCTACTCCTGCCCCCTGCGCTGGTCGGACATGGACGCCTTCGGGCACGTCAACAACGTCGTCTTCCTGCGGTATCTGGAAGAGGCGCGGATCGACTTCATGTTCCGCCTGGCGCCGGGGAACGGGAGCCCGTCCTTCTCCGGCGGGTCCGTCGTGGCCCGGCACGAGATCGACTACCTCCGGCCGCTCGTCCACCGGCACGAGCCGGTGACCGTCGAGTCCTGGGTCACGAAGATAGGCGCGGCGTCGCTGACGATCGCGTACGAGATCAAGGACCCGGACGTCACGTACGTACGGGCCTCGACGGTCGTCGTGCCCTTCGACCTGAAGGAGCAGCGACCGCGCCGGATCACCGAGGAGGAGCGTTCGTTCCTCCAGGAGTACGTCGACGACGGGATGACGTCCGCCGCATGACCGTGATCGCGCCTCTGCACTTCGCCGACGCCCGGGAGGCGGCGGGCCTCGCCGCCTTCCTGCGCCGGCTGCTGCACTACGACCGCGCCGCCGCCGTCCGCCTCCAGGCCGGCGCCGGCGCGCTCGCCGTGTTCGGGCGGCCGCCGTCGTTCGAGGTGCTCGCGATCCGTACGGCGCGCCTGGTCGACGCCGTCGATCTGGACGTGACCGTCTCCGCGGGTGAACTCCTCGAAGGCATCGAGGAGTCGGCGGGCAAGGCGGTCGTCCCCGACGCCGTCACCGGCCCGCCGTGGGCCGGCGTCCTGCCGCCCCGCGCCGGCTGGGAGCCGGTTGCCGGGGTGCCGTCCGTCGGCGAACTGCGGGGCGCGGTCGCGGCGGCCGTCGCCGAGTTCCGCTCCCGCGACGAGGCCCTCGACGCGGAGCGGCGCACCCGGGCCGAGCGCGACCGCATCGGCCGTGAGATCTGGTCCCGCACGCTGGCCCCGACCGGGCTCCCGCTGCGAGCCGTCCACGCGGCCCAGTCCCTGGGCTTCCTGCCCGACCTCCCCGACCGGGAACTCCCGGTCGCCCTGCTGGCCGCAGGCCCCTGGCTGCGGCTGCGCACCCCGTACGGCTCGGTCGCCCTGCGGAGCGTGCCGATGTCTCTGAGCGTCACGCCGGGGGCCGGGGGCCGGTGACGTCCGAGCTCGCCGGGCTCCCTGAGCGCTCTGAGCTCCCCGGGCTCTCCGAGCTCGCTGGGCTCCCTGAGTCCCCCGAGCGCCCTGAGAGCCCTGAGCTCTCCGGGCTCCCCGCGCTTCCCAAGCTCCCCGACCTCCCCGAGCGCCCTGAGCTTGAGCACCCCGCCCTCCCCGCCCTCCTCATCGACGCCGACCTCACCTCCCCCGAGCTCGACGCGCTCTTCCACGCCTCCTGGCCCGGTCACCGGGACACCGACTTCGGGCCCGTGTTCGCCCGGCGGCTGCTGCATGTCACCGCGCGTCGCGCGGGGCGGCTCGTCGGGTATGTGAACGTCGTCGGGGACGGCGGCGCGCATGCCTTCCTGCTCGACACCACCGTCCATCCCGACGAGCGCCGCAAGGGGCTGGGGGTGGCTCTCGTACGGGCCGCCGCCGACGCCGCTCGGGCGCGCGGCGCGCACTGGCTGCACGTGGACTTCGAGCCGCGCCTCGCCCGCTTCTACGAGGAGTGCGGCTTCCGGCCCACCGCCGCAAGTCTCATGGCGCTGACCGGCCCCGACGCCTGAGCAGCGGCTCCTCCCGGCCCTCCGCCGCGAGGGCCGTGCACGACAGGGCCGCGCTCAGCAGCAGCAGGACCGACGGGACCACCAGTGAGCCGTGTGCCACGTTCTCGCTCTCCAGGACCGGGTCCATCCGGTGCGCGGGGTCGTAGGCGATCCGTACCGTCTTGCCCGGTTCCGCGATCCTGCGTTCGGCCGTGAAATCCGACGGATAGCCGCCCGGGCAGCTCAGCGGATGGTGGTACAGCGTCTTGTCGCCGGGGGCGCCCTCGCCGAAGGTCGGGTGGAAGGTCACCGTGGTCTTGCCGGACACCAGGCACTCGACGACCTCGGAGCGGATCCGGGAGTCCCGCGCCTCCACCCACACCGACCCCAGGCCCGCCAGGAGCAGCAGCGCCGCGACGAGGCTGCCGCCCTCGCGGAAGAGGGCGTTGTGGGCGAACAGCGCGACGACGGCCAGGCCGAGTCCGGCGAGGAGCGCGAGGAGGGTCGGCAGGCGGACCGGGCTGTGCATGCTCCAGCCGGCCCACAGGTGCAGCAGGACGCCCGCGGCCGCCGGTACGAGCACGGCACCCGCGTAGGACAGGGCCTTCGCCATGTGTCACCCCCCGAGAGGGGGACGCGTGGCGCGGCGGCCCGGTTTCCCCGGACCGTCAGCGGTCCACGTCGTCCGGCCACACCCCGATGTGGTCCTGCTCCAGCTCCAGCGCCACCCGGTGCTCCATGCCCAGCGCCTCGGTGTACTCCGCGGGCAGCTGGAGCCGCCCGGCCCGGTCGAGCATCGCGTACTCGCGGGCCACCAGCGACTCCTGGCCCTCGGCGTCGATCTCCGTGTGCCGCAGCACCTCGGAGGAGGTGCGGCCGTCGCGGATGGCGACCGTACGGCGCACCTCGGTGGCCACCGCCTGGTCGTGGGTGACGATCACGATGGTGGTGCCCAGCTCCTCGTTGGCCCGCCGGAAGGCGGCGAAGACCTGCTCGCCGGTGGCCGAGTCCAGCTCACCGGTCGGCTCGTCGGCGAGCAGCACCGACGGGTCGTTGGCGAGGGCGACCGCGATGGCCACCCGCTGCTGCTGCCCGCCGGACAGCTGGTGCGGGCGCCGGTCGCGGATCTCCGAGATGCCGAGCATCGCGAGGAGTTCCTCCGCGCGCTCCGCCTTCCGCTTCGAGCGGCCCGCCAACTGCATGGGCAGGGAGATGTTCTGAGCGGCCGTCAGGTAGGGGAGGAGGTTGCGGGAGGTCTGCTGCCAGACGAAGCCGACGACCTCTCGGCGGTAGCGCAGCCGGGCCTTGCCGTCCATGGCGAGCAGATCGCAGCCCGCGACCTTCGCCGCGCCCGCGGTGGGCACGTCGAGGCCGGCCAGGATGTTCATCAGGGTCGACTTGCCCGAGCCGGAGGCCCCGACGAGGGCCATCAGCTCGCCCTCCTTCACCAGCAGGTCGAGGCCCTGGAGGGCCTGCACCTCCACTCCGTCGGTGGTGAAGATGCGGACCAGCCGGTCGCAGGCGATCAGCGCGTCATGACCGTACGAGGGCCGGTCGCGGTGCGCCGTGGCCCGCCGCTCCAGCTCCTCAAGCGAGGTCTCGGATGCCGTCGTCATCGTGCGTCTCCTGCCCTGAGTTCCTTGATCGAGCCCCTGCGCGAGGCCCACCAGGCCTGTACCGCCGCCGCCGCGCCCGCGAGCAGCACCACACCGGCCGCCGGGAGCCCGAGCGACCAGGCGTCGGCCCGCAGCGTCGCGCCGAGCGCCAGCGTCTCCGCCGGGGCGTCGGCCAGCGCGAGCCGGGCCAGGTCGATGCCCGGCCCGAGCAGCAGGACCGTCGCCCAGCCCACCAGGACGCCGCCGGCCGCGGCCAGCAGCGCCTGCGGGAGGGCCTCCAGGATCAGCAGGCGCCGGGCCTGGCCCCGGGTCAGGCCCATCGTGCGGAGCCTGGCCAGCAGCATGGTGCGCTCGGGGGCGACCTGGAGCAGCGACAGCAGCACGGCGAGGACCGCGTAACCGGCGCCCGCGCCGACGGCGGCGAGGTAGAGGCGCTCGGCGCCGGTCTGCATGGGCGAGTCGACGTACCGGGAGCGCTCCTCCGCGCTCAGCGCCACGTGCAGCTTCTGGCCCTTGGCGGCGAGCGAGCTCCGCAGCGCCTTGCCGTCGAGCGAGCCGCCGGTGACGAGCAGCGTGGTCGGGGCCCGGTTGACCAGGTCCGCCGCGTTGACGATCAGGAAGTCCTTGTCGGGCAGCGCGGGCGTGATGGTGCGCACGGCGACCACCTTCACCTGGAAGCGGCCGGCGGCGGCGAGCAGTTCGATGGGCCGGTCGCCGAGTCGCTCGGCGACCTCGGGCGAGGCGATGGCCGGGATGACCCGGGAGGTGTCGCCGACGCTGCCGGGACCGCCCTTGCCGGTGGACTTCAGCAGGCTCTCGGGGAAGGGGCCGAAGCCGGTACGGGCCGCGAGCCGGGCGTACGAGGAGGGCTCGACGCCGACCAGCGGGGAGCTCATGGCCTGGTCGTTGGTGCCCTTGTGGGACGGCAGCTCCAGGCCGTACTCGATCTGCACCGGCGCCACCTCGCGGACCCCGGGGAAGCCCCGTACGGTGTCGGCGAGTCCGGCGGGCAGCGGCGTCCAGCCCACGTCGTGGGTGATCCGGGCGTCGGCGCCGGTCGCCAGGTACGCGGCCCGGTCCCGGGCATCGGCGACGCCGGCGAGCACGGAGCCGCCGAACGCGGCCGTGGTCAGCGCCATCAGGAGGGCGAGCAGCGGGAGGGTGCCGGCGGCGGAGGCGCGGCCCGCGCGGGCGAGCGACAGGAAGCCGACGGCGCCCCGCAGCCGGCGGGCGGGCCGGGCGGCCCAGCGCAGCGGCACCGGGTAGACCCGGATGAGGACGAAGGCGGCGATCACGCTGACGAGCACGGGCGCGCAGCTGACCAGGTAGTCGCCGGTGCCGGTGCCGGTGCCCCGCTGGCGCAGCGCGGTGACCGCGCCCACCGCGAGGACCAGCAGGGTGAGTTCGGCGATGGTGCGGCGGCGGGAGGGGCGTGCGGAGACGACGTCCTCGCGCCCGCCGTGCAGCACGGGGCGGCGGTGCAGGACCATCGCGCGCACCGGCAGCACCAGGGAGGCGATCAGGGCGGCGGCCCCGGCGGCGATGGCGGCGGGCCCCATCCGGGCGCCGCCCGCGTCGCCGACGAGGGGGACGGCGAGCAGCAGGCCGAGCGCGGCGGCGGGCAGGCAGACGGCGGTGGTCTCGCCGAGCAGCCGCAGGCCGATGCCGGGCAGGGAGGCGCCGCGGGCGCGCAGCAGGGACAGTTCGGCGTACCGGCGGGCGGTGAACAGGCCGCCGGTCATGGCGAGGACGACGGCGGCGACGGCGGCGACGCCGACGGCGGCGACGGTCACGACGGAGGCGATGGCGTCGCGCATCCCGGCGTACTCGCCGAGGACCTCGTCGAGCGTGGTGTCGAACTGCCCGTTCGGGCCGAGGGCGGACCGCAGGGCGACGAGGTCGGGCCCGGCGGAGGCGGAGTCGAGCGCGGCGCGCAGGGTGTCGCTGTCCTGGGCGGTGAGGTGGCCGACGGACGGCGCGTAGCGCCAGTACTGCTCGGGCTCGCCGAGGGTGCGGGGCAGCGAGGGCCCGCTCTCGGGCGCCAGCAGCAGGGTGCCCACCCAGTACCACTTGACTTCCAGGCCGCTGCGGGCGGTGAAGAGCGGGGTGTGGGTGACCGGGTCGACGTTCCAGTACGGGCCGGAGGGCTCGCGCGGCTCGATGACGCCGGTGACCGTGATGGGGGTGGGGCTGCCGTTGCTGCCCGGCACGTGCACGACGGAACCGGGCTTCAGCCGCAGCTCCTTGGCGGTCTTCGCGGTGACCGCCGCCTCCATCGCTCCGTCCGGCCCCACCTTGGGCGCGCGGCCGGCCACCAGGGTGGAGTGGGCGGGCACGTCGGAGAGCGCGTCGAGGACGAACTCGGGCAGCAGCCCGTCGGGCTGCGGAAGCCAGCGGTCCAGGCCCTGGACCCGCTTGGTGGTGCGCGCGCCGTAGGCGGAGTTCGCCAGGTCGGGGCGGAGCGGCTTGGGCAGCAGCGGGGTGAGCTGGTCGCGGGTGGCCTTGAGCCGGTCGGGGCGGTACGCGGAGGGCTGCTGCTCCGGGGGCAGGCTGCTCGCGACGGAGTTGGTGAGCTTGACGACGGTGCGGTGCGCCGGGGCCGATTCGACCGCGTGCCGCATCCCCTCGGTCTCGTAGGTGTCGACCGCGCGGGGCAGCGCTGCCGCGAGGAAGGCGGTGACCAGGACGAGCAGTCCGTAGGCGAGGGCCGTGCCCGGGGCGGTCCGCAGCCGGGTGCGGACCCAGGGGGCCACGGCGCGGGCGGGCTTGCGGGGCATGACGTCCGCCTTTTCGCGGGTGGGTGCGGTGGTGGCCATCAGTGGTTCCCCTCGGTCCGCAGGGTCACGGCCGGGTCGGTGCGGCGCAGGGCGATGGCGGCGACCACGGCCAGCGGCAGCACGGCCACTCCGGCGAGCAGCAGCGCCACGTGGGTCACCGGGAGTTCGACCAGGACCGCCGGTACGGGGCGTTCCGCCTGGCCGGTGAGGACGATCAGGGGGACCACGGCCCGGGTGAGGACCGTGCCCAGGGCGACGCCGACGAGCAGGCCGATGCCGACGAGCAGGCCCTGTTCGGCGGCGACCAGCCGGGCGAGCTGGCGGCGGGGCGCGCCGAGCGCCCGCAGCAGGCCGAACTCGGCCTGCCGTTCCCGCAGGGAGCCGGCCGAGCCGACCGCGAAGCCGACCGCGGCGAGCGCCGCCGCGGCCACCGCCACGGCCATCAGGGCCGAGTTGGGGCCCGCGCCGAGCGGGTCGCCCAGCAGGTCGGCCGCGGCCTCGTCCCGTACGAGGACCAGCGAGGGGTCGGCGTCGGGGCGGGAGCGCAGCGTCTCGGCGACGTCGGCGGTCCGGCCGGGCAGGGTGGTCAGCCACCACTCGGTGGGCGGCAGGGTCGCGGCGGGCGTGAGGGAGAGCGCCCGGTTCGCGGTGGACAGGTCGACCAGGACCGCGCCGCCGTCCTCGGGGGTGGCGGCGGGGGCGGTCGCGGAGACCGCCCGGGCGCCGGGGCCGGTGGTCGGCAGCTCGCGGACGACGTCGACGATGGTCACGTTCACGGTGGAGCCGCTGAAGGTGACGTCGAGGCGGTCGCCCCGCTTGGCCTTGGCGGCGGTGAGGAAGGCGTCGGTGACGATCGCCGGGACGGTCTTGGGGGGTGCGGGGCGCGGCGCGGAGAACGTGAGGGTGAACGCCTTCGTGCCGTAGCCGTCGCCCTCGCCCGCCCCGTCGACGTGGAAGGCGACGGTGAGCAGCGCGTCCGCGGCGGGCCGGCCGCTCATCGGCACCGACTTCGTCTCGCCGTTGCCGAGCTCGGCCGCGTACTCGCCGGCCCAGCTGGTGAGCGCGGAGCCGGTGGCGATCGGCTGCTCGGTGCCGTCGGCCCGCTCGGCCGTCAGCCGCTCGACGGCGAACTGGTGGGAGCCGCCGCCCTCGCCCCACAGGGACCCTCCGCCGATCTCCAGGGAGGCCAGGCCGAAGTTCTCGGCGGCGCCGAGCTCGGCCAGGGGCAGGGTGAGCCGGTGGCTGCGCCCGTCGCCCGGCAGCATGCCGATCAGCCGCCGGTACGGGACGCCGTAGCGGTCCTCCAGGACGGCGGTGACCCGGCTGGGGGGCCCGCCGGGCGGTCCCGCGTCCCGGAGGTGGACGCCCAGGGCGCGGGCGCCCGCGGGCAGCGCGACCCCGGGCCGGGCTCCGGCCTTGGGCATGAGCGGGGCGAGCCGCTCGGCGGCGGGGCCGTCGCTGAGGTCGGCGCGGAACAGCATGCCGTCGGCGGCCTGCCGGGTGTCCACGGCGAGCACGGTGGCGAGGTGTCCGGCGATGTCGGTGCCGCCGCGGTGCACGGAGGCCGCCTTGCGGACACCGGGCACGGCGGCGATCCGCTGGGTCTGCGCCGGGTCGCCGGGGCCCGCGCTGAGCACCCGTACGGTCGCGCCCGTGCGGAAGTCGGCCTGGTCGCGCTGCGAGCGGTCCCAGGAGGCGCTCTGGCCGATGGCCAGCATGCCCATCGCGACGGCGAGCACCAGCAGCAGCACCGGGCCCGCGCCGCGCAGCGGGCGGCGGCTGAGCTGCCAGCCGGCGAGCGCGGCGGGCAGGCCGCGGCCACCGGCCGCGCGCCGTTCGGCCAGCTTGGCGGCGGGCGGCAGCAGCCGCAGGGTCAGGACGGTGCCGGCGAGCAGGGCGAGGGCGGGCGCGGCGACGAGCAGCGGGTCGATGCCGAGGCCGCCGGCGCGGTCGCCGGTGAGCGCGCCCCCGGTGCCCTCGCCGGTCTGCCGGTCGAGCTGCCAGTAGGCGACGCCCGCGATGAGCAGCAGGCCGAGGTCGGCCCCGGCGCGGACGGAGCCGGGCAGGGCGGCGGCGCGGCCCTTGCGCAGCGAGACGGCGGCGCCGTCGCCGGCGGCGAGCGCGGGCGCCACGACGGCGGCGGCGCAGCACAGGGCGACGAGGGCGGCGACCAGCCAGACCATGGGCGGGGCGGTGGCGTCGAGCCGGACGCCGAGCGCGTCGAGCGCGGACCGGTCGGCGAAGAGCCGGGTGAGCGGTCCGGAGAGCAGCGGGGCGACGACGGCGGCGGGGAGGGCCAGGAGCAGCGCCTCGACGGTGGCGAGCGCGGCGATCCGGCGCCGGGAGCCGCCGCGGGCGCGCAGCAGGTCGGTCTCGCCGGAGCGTTCGGTGCTCAGCAGCCGGGCGATCAGGAGGAGCGCGTAGGCGGCGAGCAGCACGAGCTGGACGGCGACGATGCTGAGGGTGGAGCGGGAGACGAGCAGGGCGCGGTCGGTCTGCTCCAGGACCCGGGACAGCGAGGTGTAGGCGTTGACGGTGGTGCCGAAGGGGGCGGGGTCGGCGATCATCCGGTCGGGGACCGTGGACGCGGCGGCGCGCAGCGAGTCCATCCGGTCGGTGGTGATGCCGGTGAAGTCGCCCGACGCCAGCCAGGAGGTGCCGCCGGTGGTGAGCCGCCCGGAGTCGAGGGTGGCCGGGTCGGCGACGAGGGGGCCGTACGTGGTGAAGACGACGGTCTTGACGCCGCGCCCGGCGGCCGGGTCGAGCTGCCAGTACAGGTCGGCGGTGTCGACGGGCCGGTAGAGGCCGGTGATCCGGGCCTTGAGGGGCTTGTCGCCGAGCCGGTCGGTGAGGTCGAGGACGGTCCCGGGGCCGATCTTGAGGATCTTGGCGGCCTCTTCGGGGAGGGCGGCCTCGACGGCGTCCCGGGCGCCGGTGGTCTTCGGCCAGGCGCCGCTGACCAGGGAGATCCTGGAGCGGTCGAGCGCGGCGAAGTGGGTGAGGTCCGGGTCGCCGGAGCGGGCGGCGGGGGCCTGGAGGGAGCGGGGCAGCGCGTACGGCCCGGAGCGCTCCAGCTTCCGTACGGTGACGGGGAGCCCGTCGAAGGTGGCGCGGGCCCCGGCGTGGACGGCCGCGTCGGCGCTCGCCCGCTTGTCGGCGGGGACCTGGCCGGTGACGACCAGCGCGGCGGCGGGGGCGGAGCGGCCCTGGAGGGTGCCCTGGAGCGCGGCGTCGCCGATGGAGCCGGAGAAGGCGGCGAGGGTGGCCAGGACCGAGGTCGTGAGCAGGACCCCGAGCAGGGCCGCCGCGAGCAGCAGCCGGTGTGCCCTGACGCGCAGAAGTACGAAGCCCGTCACCCATCCCCCTGAAAACACCGTGATCGTTCAGTTTCGAACGTTCATCGGATGCTTTCAGAGGGATATCGATCTGGAAACCGCTTGCGAAGGGACCTTGATCCGATCGTGACCGTTATTCGGGCCTCCGTCACCGGAATGTGTCACTCCGCGGTGTTGACCATCGAAGCGGCCGCGTAGGTCATGTACTTCCACAGCTGCGCCTCGTGCTCCGGCGCGAGCTCCAGCTCGTCCACCGCGTCCCGCATGTGCCGCAGCCACGCGTCGTGCGCCGCCCGGTCCACTGTGAACGGGGCGTGCCGCATCCGCAGCCGGGGGTGGCCGCGGTGGTCGCTGTAGGTGCGGGGGCCGCCCCAGTACTGCATGAGGAAGAGCACCAGCCGCTCCTCCGCGGGACCGAGGTCCTCCTCCGGGTACATCGGCCGCAGCAGCGGGTCCTCCGCGACCCCCTGGTAGAAGCGGCGGACCAGGCGCCGGAAGGTCTCCTCGCCACCCACCTGCTCGTAGAAGGTCTGCTCCTGAAGCGTGCCGCGCGGAATCTCGTTCACCGTTCCATCGTCTCAGATGGCCCGACGGAGGACCGGAGACTTAGGACCCGCCCGCCTCCCGACCGGCGACAGGTGGCCGGAACCACGCGCCGCGCAGCACAGTGGACCCATGCCCGAGATGTACGCCGAGGAGGCCGCACGGGCGCGGCGGGCGCTCGTCCGCGAGATCGAGGCGCGCGGCGACCTGCGCGACCCCGCCTGGCGGGCCGCGTTCGAGCGGGTCCCGCGCCACCTCTTCGTGCCCTTCTACTACGTGCCCGGCGCCGGCGGCTACGAGCGCCTCTGGTCCGGCGACCCCGACCCCGCCCGCCGCACCCGCTGGCTGCGCGGCGCCTACCGGGACGCCGCCCTCGCCACCCGGGTCAGGGACGGGGAGCTGGTCTCCTCCGCGAGCCAGCCCTCCCTCATGGCGCGGATGCTCGAAGCGCTCGACGTCCGGGCCGGCCACGACGTCCTGGAGATCGGCGCGGGCACCGGCTACCACGCCGCCCTGCTCTGCGACCGCCTCGGCGACCGGCACGTCACCACCGTCGACCTGGACGAGGAGATCGCCGAGTCCGCCCGCGCCCATCTCGCCGCCACCGGCCACCGGCCCGCCGTGCTCACCGGCGACGGCGCCCGCGGCTGCCCCGAGCGCGCCCCCTACGACCGGATCGTGGCCACCTGCGCGGTGCCCTCCGTCCCGTACTCCTGGCTCGACCAGTGCCGGCCGGACGCGCTCGTCCTCACCCCGCTGTCCACCGGGCTCCTCCTGCTGCGGGTGACCGACCCCGGGCACGCGGAAGGGCGCTTCCTGCCCACCGCCGCGTACTTCGTCGCCCTGCGCGGCGGCAGCGCCCGCGCCCCGGGCCCGCGGGTCGGCGGGGTGCCCCGGCGGCTGTACGAGGACGAGGGCTTCCGCTTCCTGGCGACCCTGGCCGCCGGGGGCCTGGACATACGCGAAGCGCTCTCGCTCTGGCAGCGCGAACGGCGGCCGGAGCGGGAGCGCTTCGGGGTGACGGTGAGCGGCGGGCGGCAGTGGGCCTGGCTGGACGACCCCGAGGGGGCGTACGCCTGGCCACTGCCGGACCTCTAGGGCCGGTCCGGCGGCCTCAGCCGCGCCGGACGGTGATCGTCGTCCAGGCGCCGACGTGCACCCGGTCGCCGTCCTGGAGCTGCACCGGCACATAGGGCTGGATCGGGTCGGCGGAGCCGTTGATCGTGGTGCCGTTGGTGGAGTTCTGGTCCACCACCGCCCACGAGCCGTCCGGCTGCTGCACGAGCACCGCGTGCTGGTGCGAGACGCCCGGGTCCTCCGGCGGCACCGACAGGTCGATGTCGGGCGACTCGCCGGTGGAGTGCCGGCGGCGGCCGATGCTGATCTGGTTGCCCTGGAGCCGGATGTGCTGCTCGGGGGAGTACGCGGGCAGGTTGAGCCCCGTGGCCTCCGGGCCGCTGCGCTGCATCATCGCCATGAAGTAGTCGCGGTCCGGGCCGATCAGCGCCGTCCACCCGGCGGGCGGCGCCGGCTGCCGGAACTGCGGCGGCGGGCCCTGCGGGACCTGGCCGGTGGGCGGCGGTACGGGGGCGGGCGCCAGGTGCGTGGGCGGCACGGGGGCCGGGGGCATGGGCGCCGGGGGCTGCGGCTGCGACGGCGGGGAGATCATCCAGTCGTCGTCCGCGCGCGGCGGCGGAGGCGCCTGGTGGAAGGCCTGCGGGGCCTGCGGCGGCTGCGGGGCCATCGGCGGACGCTGCGGGGGCGCCTGGTGGTGGGTCGGGTCGGCGCCCAGCGGCTCGGCCGGACGGTTCACCTGCGAGGGGCGCGAGCCCTGGTACTCGTAGGGGTCCGGGTGCTGGGGCTGCGGCGGGGGCGGCGGCGGAGGCGACTGGAAGCCCGGCGGCAGGTTGAGGCCGGGCGGCGGGCCCTGCTGCGGGTGCGGGGCGATCGGCGTGTACGAGGTCGCCGTGTTGGTGAGGAAGTTCCAGCGGCACTCCTCGCAGAACGGCGCCATGTGCTCGCGCGGCGTGCGGCACTGCGGGCAGAGCTCGGCCTGGGAGGTCGCGTTCGGGTCGTACCCCCCGGGGCCGCCGGGAGCTCCGGGCGGCGGGCCGTAGCCGGGCTGCGGCTCGTAACCCCCGGGCTGCGGGTATCCGTACGCGGGCGGCGGCGGGGGAGGCGGCGGTACGGCGCCGGTCGGCGCACCCGCTCCGGCCATGCGATGGCCGCAGACCTCGCACCAGTCGTCGGAGACCGACTGGTGTCCGTTCGGGCAGGTCGGCATGTCGGTGCTTCCCCCTCTCGTCATCCGTCGAGTGTCATTTCTTCACGCGAACGGTCTTGGTGGAGCGCGTCTCAAGAGTCATCTCGTCCGCTTCCGCGACTTTCGCCTTCAAGCGCACAGTACCCGTCGCCGCGTCGACCACGTCCACTACCTTCGAAAGGAGTTTCGCCGTATCGGCGTTGCCGGAGACCGCCGCGAGCTGCACCGCACGGCCCAGCTTGGCCGTCGCGCCGTCCCGATCGCCCGATTTGCGCGCGTCCAGGCCCTCCTGGATCGCGTCGGCGAGCTCGGCCTGCCCGGTGTAGTGGGCGACCTGCGGGTTGATGGAGGTGGACATCACCATGTCGTCCGTCCACACCGCCCGCACCAGCCCCTGGGAGAGCGTCGTCGGCGCGCCGCCCGCCGGGTCGGGGACGATGAGCGAGACCCGGGCGGCCAGCATCTCCTGGCCGATCGCGGCCTCCGGGACCCGGACGGAGACGTGGTAGTCGCGGGACTCGTCGCCCCACGAGCCGGTCGGGTAGTCCCCGGCGCGCGGCCCCGCCTCGGTGCGCCGGCCGGTCAGGTCGTCGACCGTCGGCGCCACCTGCTTGACGAAGCCGATCTCCACGCCGACCGGGGTCCACAGCCGCAGCGCGACGTCCGCGACCTCCTTGTCCATGACCTGCTCCATCATGGTCGTGAAGTCCTCGGCGAGCCCCGCCGGATCGGCGACGATGTCGGCCGTGCCGAGCAGCGCGGAGGCGATGCCGGTGACCTCCTTGACCTCCCAGTCGGTGCCCACCCCGCGCGCGTCGCAGGTGAAGCGGCCCGCGCAGGTGTCGAGCGCGTCCCGCAGGTCCTCCGGCGACTCGTGCTCGTTGCGCCCGTCGGTGAGCAGGATGCCGTGCCGGATCGACACGTCGGCCGAGTCCAGCAGCCCGGCGGCGAGCCGCAGCCAGGTGCCGATGGCCGTGCCGCCGCCCGCGCTCAGACCG
Organism: Streptomyces sp. NPDC094032; assembly: GCF_040303965.1. Lineage (NCBI taxonomy): Bacteria > Bacillati > Actinomycetota > Actinomycetes > Kitasatosporales > Streptomycetaceae > Streptomyces > Streptomyces sp. NPDC094032. The sequence continues at coordinate 127,657 of NZ_JBEOUE010000004.1, forward strand.
CGCAGCGCGTCCTTGGCCTCGGCGCGGGTGCGGGCGTCGGCGACGGCGAGCCGCCGCCCGCCCGGATAGACCTCCCGGGCGAGGTGGGTACCGGCGACGACGGCGAAGGAGGTGCCGTCGCGCAGGGTGTCGATCGCGGCGGCGGCGGCCTCGCGGGCGCCGCGCATCTTGGTCGCCGGGTAGTCCATCGAGCCCGAGCAGTCGAGCATCAGCACGACGGCTGCGGAGCCGCCGCCGGGCAGGGCGGCACCGGCGGCGGTGCCGCCTCCGGTGGAGGTGACGGTGACGATCGCGTTGACGTCCCGGCCGCCCTCCGGCAGGTACTCGTTCTGGTAGACGTCCACCGAGAACTGGGGCCCGGTCGGCTTGGCGAAGTTGGCCATGGTGATGCGGCTCCTCGGCTCCTCTGCTCACGGGAACGTGAGGTGAAGGGGAAGTCGAAAGTCGAAGGTCGGAGTCGGATGCGATGGTCGGGGACAGAGCGCGGCCTCAGGCCGATCCTGCCCCCGGGGACGGGACGGTGAACGGCAGCAGCGCGACCGTGACGTTGTCGTGGCCGCCGCCGTCGAGGGCGTGGCCCACCAGGACCTGCGCGCCGTGCAGCGGGCGCGCGGCGGCGTCCGGGGGGAGGACCCGGGCCATGTCCTCGGCGCCCTCCGCGTAGTTCCACAGGCCGTCGGTGCAGACCACGACCACGCCCGGCCGGTCCGGCTTGAACGAGGCGGTGTGCGGCTCCAGTTCGTACGCGTCGGCGCCGAGCCAGCCGGTGATGGCGTGGGCGCGCTCGTCCGCGTACGCCTCCTGCTCGTTCATCAGGCCGGCGGCGACCATCTGCGCGGCCCACGAGTCGTCCTCGGTGAGCCGGGCGGGCGGTGTGGCGCGGTCGTCCGGCACCCAGTAGACCCGGCTGTCGCCGACCCAGCCGACGACGAGCAGCCCGCCCGCGACGATGGAGCCGACGAGGGTGCACGCCGGGGAGTTCTGGTGCTCGCGCTCCTTGACGGTCTCCTCCGCCAGGGCGTCGACGGCCTCGGCGGCGGCGACGATCGCCTCGTGCATGGCCTGCTGCGGGTGCGTCCCCTGGGGCAGCGCGGCGAGCAGCGCGGCGCCCGCGGCGGTCGCGGCGGCGCTGGACGCCTCGTCGGGGCGGGTCGCCGAGGACACCCCGTCGCAGACGATGGCGAACGTGGCGGGGGATCCGTCGGGCAGCGAGGCCGAGGAGACGGCGAAGGCGTCCTCGTTGCGGTGGTGGCGCAGTCCGCGGTCGCTGACGGCGGCGACCGAGGGCAGCTCCTCCTCCATGTGGTCGCGCTCGCGCGGCTGGGCGTGCCCGCAGTGCTCGCAGTACCCGTCGCGGTCCACCCGCCCGGTCCGGCACGCCACGCACAGCTTCCGGTCGTCGCCCTCGCCCTGGAGCGCGGCGCGCGGATCGGGCGCGGCGAGGGTGAAGTCGCCCTCGGCGGCGGGCGGTTGCGCGGCGGGCGCGGGAGGCCCCGCGGGCCCGTCGGTGCGGACCGGGACCGTCGGCAGGTCACGGCCGCCCGAGTCGGTGCCCGGCAGGTCGCCCGGGTGCTGGGTGGCCGTGGTCAGGGAGCCGGGGTCGCGGGGCGGCGGCTCGGGCCAGTCCACCGGCAGACCGATCGGGACCGTCGGGCGGTCCGGCGCGGGCTCCGGCACCGCCGACAGGTCGTATCCGCAGGCCCCGCAGAAGCGGTCGCCCGATTCGAGCGGCTCCGCGCAGCCGGGGCAGGTCCCCAGGGGATGCGGGGGCTTGGGCTTCAGGGACATACTCACACCCACGTCCTGGGGCGGAAACGGTTGGCCCGCTCCACCAGTTCGATCCTCTCCTCGCCCTGCTGGGCGAGCCGGGCGAGCACCCGGTACGAGCGTTCGAGGCCGAAGCGCAGTCCGCGCTCGTCCAGCGCGCTGCCGAGCAGCACCGTGCCGGCCGGACCCGCGCCGGGGCTCCCGGAGAGCACCCAGTCCAGGGCCGTGCCCAGCACCTCCGTGGAGAGGCGCTCGCGGCGCACCGCGTCCAGGCCGAAGCCCTGGAGCGCCGACACCTGCGCGGCGGCGGCCGTCAGGTCGGCGCCCAGCGGCTCGTTCGCGGGACGGCGGCGCAGCCGGGCCCGCACCGCGGCGACCCGGGCCGCCGTGTAGTGGATGGACGACTCCGGCACCGACTCCAGGGTGCGCACCGCGGCGGCCCGGTCGCCCGCCGCGAGCTGCACCCGGGCCAGGCCGAACGCGGCGCTGACATAGCTCGGGTCGGTCGTCCACACCAGGCGGTAGTACTCCGCCGCGTTGTCCAGCTGGCCCAGGAACTCGGCGCAGACGCCGAGCGCCAGCTTGGGCGCGGGCTCGCCGGGGAAGGCGTCGTATATCGCGTCGAAGGAGAGCGCGGCGCCCGCCTGGTCGCCGGTGACCAGCGCGGTGACGCCCCGGTACCAGACCACCCGCCAGTCGTCCGGGTGCTGCTCCTCCAGGGCGTCCGGCGTCCGGACCGCCGCCGTGACGTCGCCCATCTCCAGGCGGGCCCGCAGCTCGCGCAGCCGCAGTTCGAGCGAGGGGACGGGGGCGGCGTGCAGGGCGGTGAGCAGCTCGGCGGGCGCGGCGGCCAGCAGACCGGCGAGGAAACCGGCGTTGGGGTCGCCCGGGTCGACCCGGGGCACCGGCAGCGCCAGCGCGGTCGCGGGCACGTCCAGCGGGCGCAGGAAGCTGCCGCCCCGCCCGGCGACGGAGGTCGGCAGCGCCTTGCGCCCGCGCCGGGTCGCGCGCGCCCCGAGCACGGACACGTCGTCCGTGTGCTCCTCGAACAGCTCGGTGTCGGTGACCCGGGTCTCCGCGCCGAACAGCGTGGACAGGGCGGGGCGGGGGCGGCCCGACTGGAGGGCGACGACCTCCCGGAGCACGCCCGTCAGCTGCTCGGCCATCTCCTGGGCGGAGCCGAAGCGGCGCCCCGGGTCCGGGTCGGTGGCGCGCACGAGCAGCCGGTAGAACGACTCGTAGGTGCGCAGCACCTCGATGCCGTCGGGCTCGGGCAGCGAGTCCACGAACACGTTCGTGTAGCCCTGGAAGTCGAAGGTCAGCACGGCGAGCGTGCGGGCCACCGTGTACAGGTCGCTCGCCACCGACGGGCCGAGCTCGGCGACCTCGGGCGCCTGGTAGCCGACCGTGCCGTAGATCGCCGACTCGTCGTCGTCCATCCGCCGGACCGCGCCCATGTCGATCAGCTTCAGCTGGTCCTCGGTCTGGATCGCGTTGTCGACCTTGAAGTCGCAGTAGAGCAGATTGCGGCTGTGCAGATGCCCGAGGGCCTCCAGGGCCTCGATGCCGTACGCGCAGGCCTGCTCGACCGGCAGCGGGTCGCGGCGCCCGTCGGGGGTGCGCCGGTCGTTGGCGATCTCCTTGAGGGACTTGCCGCCGACGTACTCCATGACGATGTAGCCGTCCATGGAGCCGGTGCGCTGGTCGAGGTGCTCGACGAAGTTGTAGATGCGGACGATGTTGGCGTGCTCGATCTCGGCGAGGAAGCGGCGCTCGGAGATCGCCGCCGCCATGGCGTCCTGGTCGCCGGTGTCGAGCAGGCCCTTGAGGACCACCCAGCGGTCGGAGACCGCCTTGTCGACCGCGAGGTAGACCCAGCCGAGGCCGCCGTGCGCGAGACAGCCGGCCACCTCGTACTGCCCGTGCACCACGTCCCCGCCGCGCAGCTTCGGCACGAAGGAGTACGGGTGCCCGCACTTGGTGCAGAAGCCCTCGGTGCGGCCGGTCCGCTCGCCGCGCGAACGGCCCACCGGGGCGCCGCAGTCGGAGCGGGAGCAGAATCGCTTCCGCTCGGGCACCTCGGGGTTCGCCATCACGGCGGCCCGGGGGTCGGGGCGGGGCACCTCGGGGACCGTCACCAGACCGGCGCCGAGCCGGCCCCGCCCGGACTGGCCGCCGGTCGAGCCGGAGCTGCGCACCGACACCGAGGGGGCGGTGCTCTGCCCGGACAGGGAGCGCGAGAGGCGCCCGGACACCGAGCGCCGCGAGGTCGAGGAGCGCGACGAACGCGAGGAGCGGGCGGAGGCGGACCGGGCCGAGTCGGAGCCCTTCCCGGCCACCGCCATCCCCGTCGGGGTGGAGGCGAGCATGCCGCCGGGAGCGACGACGGGGGCCAGACCGCAGGTGTCGCAGTACAGCTCGCCGCCGCCCATGTCCTCGTACGCGCCCTCGCACGACGGGCGCTGGCAGCCGCCCACTCCGGTCTCCCCGCTCACCACTGGTTCCCCTTGTCGTCCCTCGGCCCGGAGAGCGCCTCCGTGGCCGCCTGCTGATAGCGCAGGACCGCCTGCTCGGCCGCCCGCAGATCGCACGGGGCGCTCCACAGCATCCGGCGGGCGGCGTCGTACCGCTCGATCAGCAGCGGGTCCTCCGCCGCGCCGAGCCGGGCCACCTTGGCCTTGTACGCGTCGAGCCGGCCGCGCAGCTCGGCGCGGACGGCCAGCGGCGCGGTCACCGCGGTCAACGACTCGCGGGCGCGCAGCAGTTCGTCCTCGGCCTCCCGTTCGAGGGAGTCCAGGAGCGGGGAGAGCCGGTGCCATCGGGCGTGCCTGCGGTGCTCGGCGGCGGCGGCCAGCCGCTCGTGCAGGGCCGTCGGCGGTCCGCTGACGGCCGGCACCTCCGAGGCGGCGATCTTCGCGAGGACCTCGCCGCGGGCGGACCGGGCCTCCGCGAGGGTGCGGTCCGCCCGGGACAGCACGTCCCGCAGCCGCAGCAGCCGGTCCTCCGAGTCCTGACGGACCTGGAGCACGGCCTCGATCTCCCGCCGGATGTCCTCCAGGGCGAGGGCCGCGCGGTCGTACCGCCCGGTGTCGGGGCGGCCGCCGCCCGGGGCCGAACTGCCCGCCGCGGGCTGCCAGAAGGCGAGCGGGTCGGACACCACCTGGGAGCGCAGCGCCGTCAGCTCGGCGGTGATCGCCTCCAGCTCGTCCCCGGCCGGGTGCTCGCCGGGCCGCACCCCGACCGAGTGCGCCAGGGAGCGGGTGCGGCCCAGCTCGGCGGCGAGCAGGTCTATCCGCGCGGGCAGCGCGGACCAGACGGCGTCGGCCGTGACGACCACGTCGAGGGAGGCCGCGTACAGCTCGTTCATCCGCCGCACGAGCTGTTCCAGGGTGAATCGCTCGGCCAGCGCGGCCTGTTCCAGCGCGCCGCCCGCGACGTGCACGCTCTCGCCGCGCAGCCGGTCGGTCAGCTCGGCCAGCTCCTCCCGGCCGGGCCAGCGGCGCCGGGCGCGCACCTCACGGGCGTCGCGCAGGGCGTCGGTGTACGCGTCGAAGTACGCCCAGAGCAGGGTGATCGTCCGCTCGGTGGACTGCCAGCGGTCCCGGGTCGTGCCGGTGAGACCGGCGCCTTCGAGCAGCCTGCGGCCCGCGTGGTCCTGGAGCGCGAGGAGCGAGTCCTCGACCGCCTTGTGCTCCGCGCCGAGCCGCGCCAGCGCACGGTCCACCTCGTCCCGGTCCATCACCGGCCCAGGGGGTCCCGTGACGCCCATCGATCACCTCTCGCTCTACTTGTACTTGGGTGCGGGCGGCCCGGATATCCCGGGCAGGTCCGCCTTCAGCCAGGTCTCGTACGCCTTCTGCCAGGGGCCCTGCCGGTAGTCCACGAGGACCTTGTTGACCCGGCGGACCAGGTCGTCGTCGCCCAGCTTGGCCGCCACTCCGTAGTACTCGGTGGTGAACGGCTTTCCCTTGAGCTCGACGGCCGGGTCCTGGGCGGCCTGTCCCGCGGCCAGCGCGTTGTCCGTGAGGACCGCGTCGACCTCGCCCATCTGGAGGCGGGCCAGGCAGTCCAGCTGGTTGGGGACGGTCAGCAGGTCCGGGTCGTCCCTGGTGCCGTCGCCGACGTCCTTGAAGACCGCGCCGAACGACTTCTCCTCCAGGGCCTCGTAGGCCGTGGAGCCCTCGGCGGTGCAGACCCGCTTGCCGCTGAGGGAGGCGTCGTAGCCGGTGATCTCCGAGTCCTTGGGGGCCAGGATCTGCTGGCCGACCTGGAAGTAGGCGGTGGAGAACGCGACTTGCTGGATGCGCTTGCAGTTGATCGTCATCGTGCGGACCACGAGGTCGACCTTGCGGCTCTCCAGGGCGGCGATCCGCTGGTTGGTCGGGATGGTCCGGAAGACGATGGCGTCCTCGTCGCCGAGGATGTCCTTGGCGATGGCCCGGGCCAGGTCGATGTCGAAGCCCACCAGGCGGCCCGGGGTGGTCTCCTTGCGCCCGTCGGGCAGCACCTCGGTCGTCGCGGGCGTGCGGTAGCCCCAGCGGTAGCTGTTCTGGTCGACGCCCACGATCAGCTTGCCGCGCCGCTTGACGGCGGCCACGGCGGGGCCGTCGGCGCCGGACGGGGTGAGCGAGGCCTCGGGGCTCTCGCACGTCGCCGCGTCCTCGGCCCGGACCTGCACGCCGGTGCCCACCCCGGGGCCGGTGACCAGGGCCGACGGGGTGCTGCCGGGGGAGGTGGCGGGCAGCGTCAGGAGGGCCAGTGAGGCGGTCAGCGCGCAGGCCGCGGCCATGGCGGCGACCCCGCCCCAGCCGCGCAGCCGTCCGGCGACCGGGCGCGCGGCCGGCCGGACCGCCGCCCAGCCCGCGTCGGGTGCGGTGGGCACCCGGCCCGACGGGCTCGTGTGCTCGACGCCGTCCGGCATTCCGCCCCCTCTCACCGGTACTCCGACAGTCTGCGGTTGACACCCGTCACGGCGCACGCCGCGCCGATCACCCCGAGCACGGCCGCGCCCAGCGGCAGCCCGGTCAGCGCGTCCCGGCCGCCCTCGGCGGCCCGGGTGAACTCGTCCTGCTCGTGGGCGAGGGCCCGGCCGAGGGCTGCGTCGACCTGGTCGAAGGACTGGCCGGTCGACTCCGTCGGGCCGATGATCCGCCGCATCGCGCCGTCGAAGTCGCCCGCGTCGTCCTTCTCCCGTGCCTGGGCGTGCCGTTCGCGCCACTCGGCGGCCCGGGCGGCGGCCTCGGTGAGCGGGCCGCGGCCCTCCTCGTCGTCGGCGAGCCGGGTCGCCTCGTCGAGGGCGGCGGTCAGCGCGGTCACACTCGCCGTGTAGTCCGCCTCGTACTTGTCGCGCTTGCCGTCCTCGGTGATCACGGCGCCGCGCGCGACGACGGTCAGATTCTCGCTGGCTCGGGCCTTCAGGGAGCTGATCCGGGCCTCGTTGAGCACCTGGAGGGAGTCCTGGCCGTGCGTCCGGGCGTCGTCGAGACCCGCGCGGGCCAGGCCGTGCCCGGCGAGCAGCCACAGCAGCCCGACCAGACAGGCGGCGGTCCCGCCGAGCAGCCCCCGGTTGAACACCCGGTGGGTGCGCGCGTAGTCGCGGCGCTGGGCCCAGACCAGGACGGCGAGCGCCAGGACGCCGAGGGCGAGCGAGAGGAACGGCAGGACGCGGGCCTCGTCGTCGTCCTCGTGCAGCCGCCGGGTCTCCGCCGCGTACAGCCGCTCGGCGGCGGGCAGCAGCTGCTGGGCCATCGTCTGGTTCGCGTAGCGCAGATAGGCGCCGCCGAGCGGCAGGCCCTGCCGGTTGGCGGCGCGGGCCCGCTCCACCAGGCCGGTGTAGCGGGGCAGATGCTCGCTGAGCGTGGCCAGCTCGCGGGCCGAGTCGCCGGAGGCGTCGGTGCTGGCGGCGGCCTTCACGAGGAGCCGGGAGGCGGTGGTGACGTCGTCCGTGTACCGCTCGCGGATCTGCTGGGACTCCTGCGGGCCGGCCAGGAAGCCGCTCGCGGCGGTGGCGTCGGCGTCGGCGAGCGAGCGGTAGATGTCGGCGGCGTCCGCGCTCAGCGGCTGGCTGCGGCCCACCACGTCGTCCGCGTACGAGGCGCGGTCGGCGACCTCGAAGGCCGTGACGGCCCCGAAGGCGACGACGAGCAGGGCCAGGACGGCACCCAGGACGCGCAGCCGGCCGGGCTCGGTCGTGGCGGCGCGGCGCAGCAGCTCACGGCCCTGCGCCCAGGCGCCGGGCGCCGAGGGCGGCGGCAGCTCGGCCGGGGCCCCCGCCCCTACCTGCGCGGGCACGCCGGAACCCGGTCGCGCGGGCGCGCTGCCGGCGCCCTGCGCCGCCGAGGCGGCGGGCGCGTTCGGCGGGTGTGTCACGTGACCTCCCCCTCGGTCTGAGACGACGACCTGTCCTTCCGGCGGAGCGGACGGACGCCTCCCGGCCAGCAGTATGGCCGCAGCGACTCGCCCGTACACCGGGATTGACCCGATCTTGTTCCTATCGTGCCGCATGCCTCCGGAGCCTCCGCAGGCGAACCCCCCTTCACACATCCCTCACTTTGAATACGTCGCCCGGCCGGATTCGGTTCCTTCTCGAACGTCGCTCGTACGAGTGAACGCGCGTGCGGGGCGCCCCGTGAAGGAACGCCCCGCACCCGTACGCCCGCCGGTCAGGCCTCGTACCGCTCCCGCAGCCTGGCCGCCGCCTCGGGGCCCGCGCCCCAGGCGTCCAGCGCCAGCAGCCCCGCGCCCAGCACCGGCGGGGCGGTCACCACGCCGATCACCGCCTTCGGGGCCTTCGCCGCGAGGAGTTCGGCGATCGTGGCGTCGAGCCGCGGATGCCGGGCGGCCAGCACACTGCCGCCCAGCACCACCGGAGCCGCCTCGTCCAGCAGCCCGAGCCGCCCGAGGGCGACCGAGGCCAGCGCCACGACCTCGTCGGCGAGCCGGTCCACCAGGGCCTCGGCCACCGGGTCGCCCGCCGCGCTCGTACGGAACAGCACCGGCGTCAGCTCGTGCTTCCGCTCCGGCGCGATCCGCCCCAGGTGCAGCGCCTCGATCAGCGCGTACATCGTCGGCAGACCGAAGTGCCCCGGCAGGGTGCGCATGAGCTCCGTGGGCTCGCCCCGCCCGTCCTCGGCGCGCGCCGCGAACCACAGCGCCTCGTCGGCGAGTCCGCCGCCGCCGCCCCAGTCGCCGGATATCTTCCCGATCGCGGGGAACCGCGCGGTCCGCCCGTCCGGCAGCATGCCGACGCAGTTGATCCCCGCCCCGCACACCACGGCCACCCCGCGCGGCTCGTCTATCCCGGCGCGCAGGAGGGCGAAGGTGTCGTTGTGGACATGGACCGAACGGCTCCAGCCGCGCGCCTCCAGGGCCGCCTTCAGCTCGGCCTCCTCCACCGGCAGGTCGGCGTTGGCGAGACAGGCCGCGACCACCTCGAACTCCGCCGGCGCCCCGGCCTCGGCGCAGGCCCGGCCGACGATCTCGGCGAGCGAGTCGACGGCCGTCTCCACCCCCACCACGGGCGGCTGGAACCCTCCGCCGCGCGCCGTGCCGAGGACCGTGCCGTCCTCGGCGACGACGGCGACGTCGGTCTTGCTGTTGCCGGCGTCGACGGCCAGGGCCATCCTTCTCACGCCCACGCCAGATGCTCCCGGTTGTGGGCGATCAGCCGGTCGGTGAGCGCCTCGGCGTACTCGAACTGCCCCACCAGCGGGTGCGCGAGCAGCGCCTTGAACACCCGGTCGCGGCCGCCCTTCAGGGCCGCGTCGAGGGCCAGGTCCTCGTACGCGGTGACGTGGGCGATCAGCCCCGCGAACAGCGGGTCGAGCCGGGGCACCGCGAGCGGCGTGGCACCGGCGGCCCCCACGGCCGCCTGTACCTCGATCACGGCGTCGTCCGGCAGGAACGGCAGCGTGCCGTTGTTGTACGTGTTCACCACCTGGTACGGCGAACCGCCGCCGCCCAGCAGCGCGGCAGCCAGGTCCACGGCGGCCTCCGAGTAGAAGGCGCCGCCGCGCTTGCCGAGCAGCGCCGGCTTCTCGTCGAGCGCGGGGTCCCCGTACATCTCCAGGAGTTCCTTCTCCATCGCGGCGACCTCGGCCGCCCGCGAGGGCTTGGAGCCGAGCTCCCGCACGACGGCGTCGTGCGCGTAGAAGTACCGCAGGTAGTACGAGGGGACGACGCCGAGCCGGTCCACGAGCTCCCGGTCCATGCGCAGGTCGGCCGCGACGGCCTCGCCGTGCTCGGCGAGCAGCCGGGGCAGCACGTCCTCGCCCTCGGGGCCGCCGAGCCGTACCCCGGTCTCCCAGGTCAGATGGTTGAGGCCGACGTGGTCGAGGTGCACCTCGGACGGGGCGACGTCGAGCAGCGCGGCGAACTTGCGCTGGAAGCCGATCGCCACGTTGCACAGGCCGACCGCCTTGTGCCCGGCCTGGAGCAGCGCCCGGGTGACGATGCCGACCGGGTTGGTGAAGTCGATGATCCAGGCGTCCGGGTTGGCGCGGCGCACCCGCTCGGCGATGTCCAGGACCACCGGGACCGTGCGCAGCGCCTTGGCGAGGCCGCCGGCGCCGGTGGTCTCCTGGCCGACGCAGCCGCACTCCAGCGGCCAGGTCTCGTCCTGCTCACGGGCGGCCTGCCCGCCGACGCGCAGCTGGAGCAGCACGGCGTCCGCGCCCTCGACTCCCGCGTCGAGGTCCGAGGTGGTGACGATCCGCCCCTCGTGGCCCTGCTTGGCGAAGATCCGCCGGGCGAGGCCGCCGACCAGGTCGAGCCGGTCGGCGGCCGGGTCGACGAGGACGAGTTCGGTGATGGGAAGGGTGTCGCGCAAGCGCGCGAACCCGTCGATGAGTTCGGGGGTGTAGGTGGAGCCGCCCCCCACGACAGCGAGCTTCATATGTCGGCTAGCCCTTCACTCCGGTCAGCGTGACACCCTCGACGAACGCCTTCTGGGCGAAGAAGAAGACGAGGATCACGGGGGCCATGACCAGCACGGTCGCGGCCATGGTCAGATTCCAGTCGGTGTGGTGCGCGCCCTTGAAGGACTCCAGCGCGTAGCTCAGGGTCCACGCGTCGGGGTTCTCCGAGGCGTAGATCTGGGGTCCGAAGTAGTCGTTCCACGCGGCGAAGAACTGGAAGAGCGCGACGGCCGCGATCCCCGGCTTCGCCATCGGCAGGACGATCCTGACGAGGGTGCGCAGTTCGCCGCAGCCGTCCACACGGGCCGCGTCGAGGTATTCGTTCGGGATGGTCAGCAGGAACTGGCGCAGCAGGAAGATGGAGAACGCGTCGCCGAAGGCCATCGGGATGATCAGCGGCCACAGGGTGCCCGACAGGTCCAGCTGCTTGGCCCAGAACAGGTACATGGGGATGATCACGACCTGCGGCGGCAGCATCATCATCGAGATCACCAGGATCAGCGAGAGATTGCGCCCGCGGAAGCGGAACTTGGCGAGCGCGTACGCCACCGGGATCGAGGACACCACGGTCAGGACGGTGCCGAGCCCCGCGTACAGCAGGGTGTTGCGCCACCAGGTGAGGAAGCCGGGGGTCTCGAAGACGCGGACGTAGTTGCCCCACTCCCAGGTGTTCGGGGTGAGGTCGCGGGTGAGCGCCTGCTGGTCGCTCATCAGCGAGGTGAAGAGCACGAAGACGAACGGCAGCACGAAGAACAGCGCGGCGGCGACGCCGAGCGAGTGCACCGCGATCCAGTGCAGCAGCGCCTTGCGGCGGGCGGTCCTGGCGGCGGGGGTGGCCCCGTCGGCCGGGCGGGCCGGCGCCTTGGGGGAGTCGAGTACCTGGCTCACGGGTCAGTCACCTGCCTGGATCAGACCGCCGCGGCGGCGCATGAGCAGTCCGGTGAAGACCATGGCCAGGGCGAAGAGGATGAGGGCGATGGCGCAGGCCGCTCCGTAGTCGAAGCGCTGGAAGCCGAGGTTGTAGACGAGCTGGGGCAGGGTCAGCGTGGACTTGTCCGGGTAGCCGGGCTCGAACGGCTGGCCGGAGCCGCCGATGACGCCGGAGGCGACCTTCCCGGCCACCAGCGGCTGGGTGTAGTACTGCATCGCCTGGATGACGCCGGTGACCACGGCGAACATCACGATCGGCGAGATGTTCGGCAGGGTCACGAAGCGGAACCGCTGGAGGGGCGAGGCCCCGTCCAGCTCGGCCGCCTCGTACTGCTCCTTCGGTACGTCGAGCAGCGCGGCCATGAAGATGACCATGAGGTCGCCGACGCCCCACACCGCGAGCATGGTGAGCGCGGGCTTGGACCAGGCGGCGTCGGTGAACCAGCCGGGGGCGGCGATGCCGACCCCGTCGAGCAGCGAGTTGACCGGTCCCGTGCCGGGGTTGAGCAGGAAGACGAAGGCGAGCGTGGCCGCGACCGGCGGGGCCAGGTAGGGCAGGTAGAACAGGGTGCGGAAGACCCCGGCGCCGGTCTTGATCTTCGTGATGAGCAGGCCGACGCCGAGTCCGAAGACGACCCGGCAGGCGACCATGACCACGACCAGCCACAGGGTGTTGCGCAGGGCGGGCCAGAACATGGGGTAGTCCCGCAGGACGTACGTCCAGTTGTCCAGGCCGTTGAAGGACGGCGGGGTGAAGCCGTCGTACTGGGTGAAGGAGAAGTAGACGGTGGAGACCATCGGGTAGGCGAAGAAGACGCCGAACCCGATCAGCCACGGCGACATGAAGGCCGTCGTCCGGAGCGCCGATCTGCGGCGCTTCGCGCGGAGGGTGTTGGTGCTCATGACGCGGCTACTTCGCCTTGGCGATGTCGGTGTCGATCTGCGCGGCGGTCTTCGCCAGACCGGCCTTGAGGTCGGTCACCGAGCCCTTCTCGTACTGGAGGGCGAAGTCCTGGAGGGTGTTCATGTAGGCCGCGCCGTTGATCGCGCCGGCCGGGGTGTTGGACTTCGGGTGCGCGGCGATGTCCAGGAAGGTCTTGAAGCGCGGGTCCAGCTTCAGGTTCGGGGACTTCAGGGCCTCGAAGGTGGAGGGCACGTTGCGGATGTCGTTGGCGAAGCCCACGACGGCGTCGGTGTCCGTGGTCATGAACTTGATCAGTTCCCAGGCGGCGTTCTGCTTCTTGCTCTGGGGGGCGATGCCCATGACCGTGCCGGAGAGGAAGCCCTTGCCGTAGTCGGCCGCCTGGCTGTCCGGGACCGGCATCGGGGCGACGCCGATCTCGAAGGGCACCTTGTAGTCGGTGGCCATGCCGAGCCGCCACTCGCCGTCCATCTGCATGGCGACCTGGCCGGTGTGGAAGGGGTGCTTGGCGTTCCACTCGTCGCCGAAGGTGTTGCGGTACTTCTCCAGCTTCTCGTAGCCGCCGAGCTCGTCGACCATCTTCTTCTGGACGGTCATCATCTCGGCGATGCCGGGGTCGGTGCCGACCGTCGACTTGCCGTTCGCGTCGAAGTACTCGGGGCCCCAACTGCCCAGGTAGTGCTCGCTGGTGGTCTCGTAGCCGTGGTAGTTCGGCATGAAGCCGAGCTGCTCGTACGAGTCGCCCTTGGTCTTGGTCAGCGCCTTGGCGGTGGTCAGCAGCTCGGAGTAGGTGCGCGGCGGCTTCTCGGGGTCCAGGCCGGCCTTCTTGAAGGCGTCCTTGTTGTAGTAGAGGCCGTACGCGTCGGTGAGCAGCGGCATCGCGCACCGCTTGCCCTCGAACTGCGTGTACTGGAGCAGCGTCTTCGGGATGATCTTGTCGAGGTCCAGCTTGGACTTCTCGATGAACGGCTTCAGGTCGGCGAAGGCGCCCGAGGAGCAGAACTTGCCGACGTTGGAGGTCGTGAAGGAGGAGACCACGTCCGGGCCCTTGGAACCGCCGGTGCGCAGCGCCTGGTTGAGCTTGTCGTCGTTGATGTTGCCGACGACGTCGACCTTGATGTTCGGGTGGGCCTTCATGAAGCGGGCGATGTTGTCGTTGATCGCCTTCACCTCGGAGGGGTTGTTCCACCCGTGCCAGAACGTGATCGTCGTCTTGGCGTTGGGGTCGTCCTTGGCGTCGTTGTTCGCCGATCCCGTACAGGCGGAGGCGAAGAGCGCTATGGAGGCGGTGGCGGCGAGCGTGGCGGCGAACCGGCGCTGACGTGCGGGCATGGCGGGTCTCCCTGGAACGGGCGGGGGGCGGGTGTGGAGGCGGTTCGGGGGGCTGCGGGGGCTACCGGGAGGTGTCGAAGATCTCGTCCCGGGTGGTGGCCAGGGCGCATTCGAGGGCGCCGCGGAGCACGGGGTTCGGTTCCACGGTGGCGAGGACGAGCCGTGGCCGGGAGGCGGCCAGGTCGGCGAGCTGGGCCTGGACGCGGGCGCGCAGCGGCTCGCCGCCCGGGGTGATGGCGTCGCCGGACAGCACGAGGAGCTCGGGGTCGAGCACGGCGACGAGGGCGGCGAGTCCGGTGGCGAGCCGCTCGGCGTAGGCGTCGAGGAGACCGGCGTACCGTTCGTCCTCGGCGTGCCGCTCGGCGGCCTCGGCCAGCAGCCGGGCGGCGGTCTCCACGTACGGCTGCTCGCGGGTCTCGATCCCGAGCGACTTGGCGATCCTGGGGATGGCCTGGACCCCGGCCAGCTCCTGGAAGCCGCCGGAGTTGGCCTTGGTGACCTGCCGGACCAGCGGGGTGCCGGGCACGGGCAGGAAGCCGACCTCGCCGGCGCCGCCGGTGAAGCCGCGGTGCAGCCGGCCGCCGAGCACCACGGCCGCGCCGATGCCGGTCTCGCTCCACAGCAGTACGAAGTCCTCGTGGCCCTGGGCGGCGCCCACGCTCTGCTCGGCGATGGCGACGAGGTTGACGTCGTTCTCGTACTCGAAGGGCATGGGCAGGGCGACGGCCAGCTCCTCCAGGAGGGTGGGGGAGTGCCAGCCGGGCAGGTGGGCGGCGTACCGCAGACGGCCGGTGGCCGGGTCGAAGGCGCCGGGGGTGCCGATGACGAGCCGGTGCACGTCCGCGAGGCCGCCGAGCCCGGCGTCCGCGACCGCTCCGGAGAGCGCCTCGACGACCTGCCGGACCACGCCGCCCTCCGCCGTACGGCCGGGGGTCGGCAGCTCGAAGGAGCCGACCACCTCGCCGGTGACGTCGGCGACGGCGGCGCGGATCCGGCGCGGGGTGACGTCGAGCCCCGCCGCGTGCGCGGCCCGCGGGTTCACCGCGTACAACTGCGCGTTGGGTCCCGGGCGCCCCGCGGTGGTCCCGGTCTCGACCACCAGGCCGGCGGCTTCGAGGCGCGCGAGCAGTTGCGAGGCGGTCGGCTTGGAGAGCCCGGTCAGCTTGCCGATCCGGGTCCGCGAGAGGGGCCCGTGCTCCAGGAGCAGTTCGAGCGCGGCGCGGTCGTTCATGGCGCGCAGGACGCGCGGGGTTCCGGGGGTTCCCGGGGTCGTACCTGCCATGTCGGAGCCGCCTTGTCCCGCCGCACTGTTAGGAAAGTTTCCTATTGGGTTGGGAGGAAGGTAAGACCCACGTCACCGGGGCGTCAAGAGGGCGTCACGGAAGGCGGGGTCACGGCGGCCGGAGCCAGGACGCGCGAAGGGGCGCCCCGCCATCATCGGCGGAACGCCCCTTCACCCGTACCGGAATCGCCTATTTGGTCAGGTCCGTCTTCGGCAGCGGGGTGGCCGCGGCCGACTGCGGGGAGGTCGGGGAGGCGAAGGCCGAAGGCGCCGCCATCCCCGCCGACGGGTCGGCGGGGGAGTCCTCGGCCTGCGCCGGGAGCACGCCGCCGACGATACGGATGCCCGCCGCGTCCAGCTCGCGCTTGATGCGCCAGCGCAGCTCGCGCTCCACACCCAGCTTCTTGCCCGGCATCGTCTTCGCCGAGACGCGGACCGTCATCGAGTCGAGCAGGACCTCGTTCAGGCCCAGGATCTCCACCGGACCCCACAGGCGCTCGTTCCAGGGCTCCTCCTTGGACATGGCCTCGCCCGCCTGCGTGATCGCCGCCTGCACCCGGTCCAGGTCCTCCGTCGGGCGGACCGTCACGTCGACGCCGGCCGTCGCCCAGCCCTGGCTGAGGTTGCCGATCCGCTTGATCTCGCCGTTGCGGACGTACCAGATCTCGCCGTCGACCCCGCGCAGCTTCGTCACCCGCAGGCCCACCTCGACCACCTCGCCGGAGGCGACCCCCGCGTCGACCGAGTCGCCCACGCCGTACTGGTCCTCCAGGATCATGAAGACGCCGGAGAGGAAGTCCGTCACCAGGTTGCGCGCGCCGAAACCGATCGCCACACCGGCCACACCGGCCGAGGCCAGCAGCGGCGCCAAGTCGATCTTGAAGGCGCCCAGGATCATCAGCCCGGCCGTGCCGAGGATGAGGAAGGACGCGACCGAGCGCAGCACCGAGCCGATGGCCTCCGAGCGCTGGCGGCGCCGCTCGGCGTTGACCAGGAGACCGCCGAGGGCCGTGCCCTCCACCGCCTGGGCCGAGCGGTTCATCCGGTCTATCAGCTTCGTCAGGGCCCGGCGGATCAGCATCCGGAGCGTGAGCGCCACGACCAGGATCAACACGATCCGCAGGCCCGTGTTCAGCCAGGTGGCCCAGTTCTGCTCCACCCACCCCGCGGCGTTCGTCGCCGTCTCGGCGGCCTCGTCCAGCGTCACCGGGACGGTGTTCGGGGCGTCGGCGGTCGGCAGGGCGGACCAGAGCACGGGGGGCACGGGGGGACCTCCAGGGCGGGGGCGGGCAATCCGTCCACACTAACGGGGGACACGGTGTGCCCCGATCGGCGTGTGCACAGGGGAAGACGGGCCACGGCGGGGGAAGACTCCCGGATGCCCGCCGATGTGGTCGAGAACACCTCGGGCCCGTTACCCGTACGTGGTGGCGCGGCGACCAGGCATGAGGAGAGACTGAGAGCAGTTTCGTCCCGGCGCGAGCCACGCGCCGCCGGCGTCATAGGAGGCATCCGTGCCGCATGTCCTGGTCCTCAACGCGTCGTACGAGCCACTCGGCGTCGTACCGCTCCGCCGCGCGCTCGTCCTCGTCCTGGAGAACAAGGCACTCTGCCTCGAGGAGTCCGGCGCCTTCCTGCACAGCGAGAGCCGTGTCATGGCCGCACCCAGCGTGGTGCGCCTCAAGCGGTTCGTGCGGGTCCCCTACCGGGGGCCCGTTCCCTTGACCCGCAGAGCGCTCTTCGCCCGCGACGGCGGGCGCTGCATGTACTGCGGTGGCGTCGCAACCAGCGTCGACCACGTCATTCCGCGCAGCCGCGGGGGGACGCACGCCTGGGAGAACGTCGTGGCGGCCTGCCGCCGCTGCAACCACGTCAAAGCCGACCGGCACCTGCGCGAGCTGGGCTGGCGGCTGCGGCACCAACCCGCCCCGCCGACCGGACTGGCCTGGCGGATCATCGGGACCGGCCATCGCGACCCGCGATGGCTGCCCTACCTCCAGCCGTACGGCGCGGACGACGCGCTGGCCCGGATCGACTCGGCCGTCACCACCCCGCAGGGGGTCGTGACGACGAGTTGAGCCGGGCCTTTCGCGTTCCGGGGGTCAGGGGGAGCCGGGCGGCACGCCCTGCTCCCCTTCCGGCGCGTCCGGTGCGCCCGCCGCCGGACCCTCCGGCCCCGGGGCGTCGGGCTTCGGGACGTCGGCTCCCGGCGGCTCCGCCACCGCGTAGGCCTCCACGGACCACAGCGAGTACCCGTACTCCGTCGCCCGCGCCTCGCCCTGAACCCGTATGAACCGGGTGTCCGCCGCGTCCATCCGCACCGGCTCGCGCCCGCCCCGCCCGTCGCGGACCGTGGCGGCCGTACGCCAGGTGCGCCCGTCCGGGGAGACCTGCACCCGGTAGCGGCTCGCGTAGGCGTCCTGCCAGTGCAGCACCACCTGGCCGACCCGGGCGGGCTCCGCCAGCTCCAGCTGCCACCAGGCGCCGTCCTCGGCGGGCGAGGACCAGCGCGTCGCCGGATCGCCGTCCACCGCCAGGGCGGCGGGGAAGTCGGGCGTCTCGTCGCCGGAGGACGAGGCCGTGCCGCCCGCCGCCAGATCCGGGCCCGCCGTCCTCGGGAACGCCCGCACCGTCAGGACCCGCTCCTCGCCCGCGAACGACACCGGCACGGCGTACGAGCCGGCCGGCGTGCCCGGGGCGACCGACACCTCCAGCGGCACCGTGGTCCGGGTCCCGCGCGGCACCAGCGCCTCCTTCGGCAGCCGTACCGTGATCCCCTTCGGCGCCCGCGTGCCCAGGGCCCCGCGCACCTCCTGCGCCCGCCGCCCCTCCAGCGTCGCGTCCACGCGGACCGCCGGGCCGCCGATCTCGGCGTCGGTCTCCGTACGGGCCAGCTCCAGGGCGGCCCGCGGCTCGTCGGCGAACCACGGCACCAGCGACCGCACCTGCCCCGGGGGACCGCTCCACGCGATCCGCACCGCGTCCGCCCGCAGCCCCTTCAGGTCCGCCTGCGTCCATCCCGAGGCCGCCAGCGGGCCCAGCGCCCGCCAGCCCTCGCCGGGCACGTACGCCTCCAGGGTGCCGCCGGAGCCGGTGCCGGGCTCGGTCATCACGGTGACGGTCTCCACGGGCCGCGCACGGTCGATCCGGACCGTGTACGCGTCGTCCGCCGCGTCCGACCGCAGCCCCGGGCCGCGCTCCCGGTCGGCGCCCGTCCAGGCCGCCGACTCCGCCACCGCGCGCGCGAGGAACGGGTCGAGCACGCCCTTGCCGACGGTCACCGGGCTCGCCCCCAGCGCCTCCCGTCGCTGCTCCAGGTCCAGCTGGGCCCGCCAGGCCCCGGCGCCGTCGCCGCGCGCCTGGGCCAGCAGCATGTCGACGGCCGTCTCGCCCGCCGCCCCGTACCGGGCCAGCTGCTCGAGCCAGGGGCCCGCCTCCGCGCCCAGGGCGCCGCCCGCCGTCCCGGCCAGCCGCCCGGGCGCCTCGCGCATCACGGTGAACGCGGCCCGCAGCTCGCGCGCCGCCTTCTCCCGGGCGCCCTTGGCGGGGCTGGTGCGGCTCGCCCAGAAGGCGTCCGCCAGCGGCTTCAGATAGGCCGACTCGGCGTCCGGGGCGAGCAGCGAGGAGGCGCCGTTCCCGGCGAGCGCCCCCAGTGCCGCACGCGCGGCCGGGTCCGGTCCCGCCAGGTCGTCCACGGCGGCCCGCCAGGACTCCTGCGGCCGGTAGCCCTTCGGGTTCCAGGCGAAGTCCGCCGCCGTGAACAGCGGCACCCGCGAGGCCGTGGCCTGCTCCATGGCGTTGGCCAGGTATGCGGCGCTGCCGGCGGCGACGGCCGGCTCGCGGCCCGTGGAGGGGCCGAGGAAGAGCCGGTCCTGGGCGTAGTCGTTGACCGGGTAGGCGTCCATGGTGACCAGCGGGTGGCGCAGCGCCTCGCGGGCCCCGGCCAGTTCGCGCCCGGTGATGGTGCGCGGCACCGCCCCGACGCCCGTCCACGCCACCTGCACGCGCGGGTCGAGCGCCTCGGCCAGCGCCTTGCGGTACTCCGTCGGGCCGTCCTGGTAGTACTCCGTCGGCAGCAGCGACAGCGGCTCCGCTCCCGGATACCGCTCGGCCAGGTGCCGGGCGAGGATCCCCGCCACCCGCGCGTGCGCGCGGGCGGCGGCCTCGGGACCGCGCCCGAAGGCGTCGGCGTCCGCCGAGCAGTGCCACTCGCTGTAGCTGACGTCCTGGAACTGCAGCTGGAAGGCGCGCACCCCCAGCGCCCACATGGCGTCGGCCTTCGCCGTGAGCGCCTTCAGGTCCCGGTCCGAGGACAGGCACATGGACTGGGCGGGGGCCACCGCCCAGGCGAGCGTCACATGCCGCTCCCGGGCCCGGGCGGCGAGCTCGCGGAAGGCGGCCCGCTCGGCGGCCGGGTAGGCCTCGCGCCACAGCGTCTGGCGGTACGGGTCGTCCCCGGGCGCGTACAGATAGCGGTTCTGCTTGGTGCGGCCCAGGAAGTCGATCTGCGCCAGGCGCTGCTCCCGGCTCCAGGGGCGCCCGTAGAAGCCCTCGGTGAGCCCGCGCACGGCGGTGCCGGGCCAGTCGCGCACCCGGACGCCGGGCAGGCTGCCGTCGGCGCGGACCAGCTGACGCAGCGTCTGGACTGCGTGGAAGAGGCCGTCCTCGCCGACCCCGTCCAGGACGACCGTGTCCCGGCCCTGGAAGCGGCCCGTGGCGAGCCGGTAGCCGCCGTCCGGCAGATCGCCCCGCCCGGCCACCCGCAGCGCGCCCAGCGCCTCCCGCGCGCCCGGGGCGTCCTCGCCCGCCCGGATCACCGGACCCCGCCCGGGCAGCGCCTCGTGGACCGTGCGCACTCCGGCCGCCCGCAGCACCTCGCGCAGCGCGGCCAGGGCGTACGGGTCGGCGTCCGGCGCGGCGAGCAGCGTCACCTCGGAGCCGAGCGCCAGGGCGTCGCCCTCGGCGGTGAGCGACTGGGGCCGAGGCCACACGGAGACCGGCGAGACGGGTGAGGCCGGTGAGACCGGTGAGACGGCCGATAGCGGCGCGACCGGCGCGACCGGTGAGACGCGCGTGGTGGGCGCGTCGGGCGCCGCCTGGGCCGCCCCCGGCACTCCCGCCCCCAGCAGTCCGCCGATGACCGCGACGGCCACCGCGGTCGCCGTCCGCCTCCTGTGTCCGAGGTGCACGAGGGCTCCCTTCGGTCCCGTGGGTCACGATCGGACCACGAGCCCATCATCCGGGCCGACGGAGTGTCAATGCGGGGGGTGAACCGCCCCGTTTGCCCGCCGGGTTTTCGGCGAGGTGGCAGCCATTCGTCAACTTCCGCCGGTAAAACGGGGAGCGTTGGGTAAGGCTTCCCGTGCTGTCCCGCCCGTCTTACCTGTCGAGACCACGAAACCGGGAGATCCCGTGAACGCGACCGACCACCCCGCCCCCCGGATACGCGAGCAGACCCCCGCGCCGATCCGGATCCCGAGGCAGGGCCCGCTGACCAGCGAACCGCCCCTCGCCGACGCCGCGCCCCTCACCAGCGAGCCGCCGCTGATCGAGGCGGCCCCCCTGACCAGCGAACCCACCGCCCGGGGCACCGCGGGCGGTACGGAGTCACCCGGAGTGTGAAGTGACCCTGGCCCGTCTCGCCGAACTGCACGGAGTCGCCACCGAGTACGCCCCCTCCGAGGGCGTCACGGTCACCGTGCCCGAGGCCACGGTGGTGGCCGTCCTGCGCGCCCTGGACGTCGACGCGTCCACGCCCGAGGCGGTGGCCGCCGCGCTCGACGCGGCGGACCGGGCCGCCCGCGCGCGGCTCCTGCCGCCCACCGTCGTCCACTGGCAGGACGGCCCGCCGCGCCCGGCCCTCGGACTGCCGCCCGGCACCCGGCTCACCGTGACCACCGAGGACGGCACGACCGTCACAGGACCCGCGGGGGCCGCCGGGAAGGGCCCCGACTGGAGCGGCCTCCCGCCCGGCGTGCACCGGCTCGCCGCCGACGCCCCCGACGGGCGCCGGGGCGCCGCCACCCTGATCGTCGCGCCCGCGCACGCGCCGGGGCCCGAAGGGCGCTCCCACGGACTCCTCGTCCAGCTCTACTCGCTGCTCTCCACCCGCTCCTGGGGCATGGGCGACCTCGGCGACCTGCGGGAGCTCGCCGCCTGGGCGGGCCGTACGCACGGCGCCGGCTTCGTCCAGGTCAACCCGCTGCACGCGGCCGTCCCCGGGGCGCCGAGCGACCCCTCCCCGTACCGCCCCTCCTCGCGCCGCTTCCCCGACCCGGTGCATCTGCGGATCGAGGACGTCCCCGAGTACGCGCACCTCGGCCCGGACCGCCGCGAGGAGCTCGACCGGATCCTCGCCGACGCCGCCGAGCTGCGCGAACGGGTCGTCGGCAAGGGTGCGTTGATCGACCGGGACGCCGTCTGGGAGGCCAAGCGGCGGGCCCTGGAGCTGATCCACACCGTGGAGCTCGGCCCCGGCCGCCGCGCCGCGTACCACGACTTCCTCGCCGAGCGGGGGCGCGCCCTGGAGGACCACGCCACCTACCAGGCGCTCGCCGAGCGCCACGGGCACCACTGGCGGCGCTGGCCCGAGGAGCTGCGCGACCCCAGGACGGCCGAGGCGGTGGTCAGGGCCGACGCCGAGCTCGCCGCCCGGGTCGACTTCCACTGCCGGCTCGCCTGGCTGACGGACGGCCAGCTCGCCGCCGCCGCGCACACCGCCCGGGAGGCCGGGATGGCGGTCGGCATCGTCCACGACCTGGCCGTCGGCGTCCACCCGGACGGCTCCGACGCCTGGGCCCAGCGGCATGTCTTCGCCGCCGGCATGTCGGTGGGCGCCCCGCCCGACGCCTTCAACGCGCGCGGCCAGGACTGGGGCCTGCCGCCCTGGCGCCCCGACGTGCTGGCCGCCGAGGGCTACGCCCCGTACCGAGGTCTGCTGCGCGAACTGCTGCGGCACGCGGGCGCGCTGCGGATCGACCACGTCATGGGCCTGTTCCGGCTCTGGTGGGTGCCCGAGGGCGGCGAGCCGACCGAGGGGACGTACGTCCGCCACGACGCCGAGGCGATGCTCGCCGTCCTCGTCCTGGAGGCCCACCGCGCCGGGGCCTCGGTCATCGGCGAGGACCTGGGCACGGTCGAGCCGGGGGTACGGGAGGCGCTCGCGCGGCGCGGGGTGCTCGGCACCTCCGTGCTCTGGTTCGAGCGGGACTGGGCGGGCACCGGGCGCCCGCTGGCCCCGGAGGCGTGGCGGGCCGACTGCGTGGCCACCGCCACCACCCACGACCTGCCCTCCACCGCCGCCCGGCTCTCCGGCGCCCATGTGACGCTGCGCCACCGGCTCGGGCTGCTCACCGGCGACCTGGAGCGCGAACGGACCAGGGACGCGGCCGAGGCCGCCGAGTGGCTGGGGCTGCTCACGCGGCTCGGGCTGCTGCCGGAGGGTCCTGGCGACGAGGCGGCGGAGATCAGGGCCTTCCACCGCTTCCTGGCCGCCACCCCGGCGCGGCTGGTCGGGGTGTGGCTGCCCGACGCGGTGGGGGACCGGCGGCCGCAGAACCTGCCGGGCACCTGGGACCAGTACCCCAACTGGCGGCTGCCGGTCGCGGGCCCCGACGGACAGCCGCTGACCCTGGAGAAACTGGCCGCCTCGCCCCGCGCGCACGACCTGTTCAGAGTGCTCGCCGAGGAGGTCGGGGCCCGTACGGCACCCCCGGGCGCGCGGTCCGTTTAGGTGTTCGCTACTTTTGCACCGTGGACAAGAAGAACGCCCTGCGCGCCGGCGCCGTCGCGGCCGGTACGACGCTGATGATGCTGCTCATGTCGTCCCCCGCGCTCGCGCTCACCCGCGACGACGGTGACGACCCGGCCCCGAAGCTGAGTGTCGCCGAGACCCTCGGCCTGTACGTCGCGGCACCGCTGGTGCTGTTCCTGGTGATCGTCGGCCTGGTGATGGTCCTCGACAAGTCCAAGAAGGCGTAAGCCCCACCCGTTCCTCATGAGGGCGCCGCACGGTACGAGCTACCGTGCGGCGCCCTTCTGCGTCCTCAGGCGGTGGTGGCGAGCAGCTTGCGCAGCAGCGCCGACAGCTGCTCCGACTCCTCCTGGGTGAGCGCCGCCTCAAGGGCGGCGCGCTGCTGGGCGAGCCCGGCGCCGACGGCCTGGTCCACGAGGCTGCGGCCCTCCTCGGTGAGGGTGACCCGCAGTCCGCGCCGGTCGTGCGGGTCGGGGCTGCGGGTGATGAGCCCGGCCCGCTCCAGCTTGTCGAGCCGGCCGGTCATCCCGCCGGTCGTGATCATCAGCGTGGCGGTCAGCTGACGCGGTGACAGGGTGTACGGCTCCCCGGACCGCCGCAGCGTCGCGAGGACGTCGAACTCGCCCAGCGACATCCCCCCGTACGGCGCGTACGCCTTGTCCACCTTGCCGCGCATGGCGCCGGCCAGCCGGTAGATCCGCCCGAAGACGGCCATCGGCAACGTGTCCAGGTCGGGGCGGACGGCGGCCCACTGGTCGGTGATGGCGTCGACGGCGTCGTGGGCGGTCCCTGCGGCGGGCGTGTGCTTCTCCATGACCTCAGTCTCCTCTCTCCGCTGACTCGGTGGCAAGAAAGCCACTTGCAAGTAAGTAGCTTAGTGGTAAGTTAATTACCAGCAAGCCACCCGGCGAGCCGACCGACACCTCAGGGGGAACCTGCCATGTCCCGCAAGGCCGCAACCGTCGCACTGACCGCGCTCGCCCCGATCTCCTGGGGCTCCACCTACTTCGTGACGACCGAGTTCCTGCCGCCCGACCGGCCGCTCCTCACCGGTCTGCTGCGCGCCCTGCCCGCCGGACTGCTCCTCCTGGCCCTCACCCGGAAGCTGCCGCAGGGGGCCTGGTGGTGGAAGTCGGCGGTGCTCGGCGCCCTCAACATCGGAGCCTTCTTCCCGCTGCTCTTCCTCGCCGCCTACCGGCTGCCCGGTGGTGTGGCCGCCGTCGTCGGCTCGGTCGGCCCGCTCTTCGTCGTCGGCCTCGCCGCCCTCCTCCTGGGCGACAAGCCCACCGTGAAGGCCCTGCTCACCGCCATCGCCGCCGCCTTCGGCGTCAGCCTCGTGGTCCTCAAGGCCGGGGCCGCGCTCGACACGATCGGCGTCGTCGCCGGACTCCTCTCCTCGCTCTCGATGTCCGCGGGCACCGTCTTCACCAAGCGCTGGGGCCGCCCCGAGGGGGTCGGCGCGCTCGCCCTGACCGGCTGGCAGCTCACCGCCGGCGGCCTGATCATCCTGCCCGTCGCCTTCCTGATCGAGGGCGCCCCGCCCGCCCTGACCGGCACCAACCTGGCCGGCTACGCCTACCTCGCCTTCGGCAACACCGCGATCTCCTACTTCCTCTGGTTCCGTGGCATCGAGCGGCTGAGCGCCTCCTCGGTCACCCTGCTCGGCCCGCTCTCGCCGATCACCGCCGCCGTCATCGGCTGGGCCGCCCTCGGCCAGGCCCTCGGCCCGGTGCAGCTGGCCGGCATGGTCCTCGCCTTCGGCGCCACCCTCTTCGCCCAGATGGGGCCGCGCACCCCGAAGAAGGCCAAGGGGGAGTCCCCCAAGGTCGAGGTCGAATCGTTCAGCTCTGCTGAAAAGAACGGTCAGGAAGTTTCGATGGACCTTGAGGGTTCGGCGGTGCGACGGTAAGCCGCATGACCCAGACCCAGATCACCGTTCGTCACCCGACCGAGAGGCCGGCGCCCGCGAGGAAGCTCGCGAAGGGCGCCGGTCTCGGTGTGCTGTCCGCCCTGCTCGCCACCGTCGTCTGGTCCGGCAGCTTCGTCGCCACCCGGGACATGGCCGACAGCGTGCCGCCCGTCCAGGCCGTCTTCTGGCGCTGGCTCATCGCGCTCGCCGCCGTCGCGCCCTTCGCCGCCCGGGTGTTCTGGCGGCAGCGCGCGCTCCTCCGCCGGCACCTCGGCTACGTGACCCTCGCCGCGCTCTTCGGCGTCACCCTCTACAACACCCTCGTGCACCAGGCCGGACTGACCACCTCCGCCTCCAACATGGGCATGATCATGGCCGCCTCGCCGGTGCTCATGGCGGTCTACGCCCGGCTCGGCGGCGAGCGCCTCGGGGCCCGCCGCGTCGCCGGGATGCTGATCGCCGCGGTGGGCGTGCTCCTGCTCGTCGGCAAGGGCTCCCTCGCCGTCGACCTCACCGCCGGCGACCTGTGGATGTTCGCCGCCGCCCTCTCCTTCGCCTCGTACAGCGCCCTGCTCAAGCGCAAGCCCGCCGCGATCGACCCGCTCGCCTTCCTCTTCACCACCTTCCTGCTCGGCGCCCTGATGCTCGCCCCGGCGTACGCGGTCTCCCTCGCCGTCCAGGGCGGCTTCACCGTCCGCGCCGGGACCGTCGGCCCGCTCCTCTACGTCGGCGTCCTCTCCTCCGCCGTCGCCTTCTTCGCCTGGAACAAGGCGGTCTCCCTCATCGGCGCGGCCCGCGCGGGCGTCGTCTACTACCTCCAGCCCGTCTGCGTCGCCCTCCTCTCGTACGCGCTCCTCGGCGAGCGGCTCGGCCTGCTCGGCGTCGCGTGCATGGCGCTCATCCTCGGCGGGGTGGCACTGAGTTCGGCCCGGTAGGTTGCGCCCATGACCGAGTGGGACATCAAGAAGCTGCGGATCCTCCGTACCCTGCGCGACCGCGGCACCGTCACCGCGAGCGCGGAGGCGCTGCTCATGACCCCCTCGGCCGTCTCGCAGCAGCTCACCAACCTGTCGAAGCAGCTCGGCGTGCGGCTCCTGGAGGCGCACGGCCGCCGGGTCCGGCTCACCGAGGCCGCGCACCTGGTGCTGCGGCACGCCGAGGCGGTCTTCGCCCAGCTGGAGCGGGCCGAGGCCGAACTCGACGCCCATCTGCGGGGCGAGGCGGGCCGGGTCCGGGTCGCCGCCTTCTCCACCGCCGTGCCCGCCCTCCTCGTCCCCGCCGTGCGGGCGCTGCGCACCGCCCACCCCGGGCTCGACGTCCGCGTCCGCGAGGCCGAGGCCGCCGAGGCGTACGAACTGCTCACCGTGGGCGAGGTCGACCTGGCCCTCTCGCTCGCCGCCCACGCGCCCACCGCCCGCGACCCCCAGTACAGCCGCGTCCCGCTGCTCGCCGACCCGCTCGACGTGGCCCTGCCCGCCGGGCACCCGCTCGCCGAGGAGCCCGGACTGCGGCTCGCCGACCTGTCCGCCGAGCCCTGGATCTACGGCGGCTCCGGCCCCTGGTCGGAGATCACCACCGCCGCCTGCGAGGCGGCCGGCTTCGTCCCCGAGCAGGCGCACAGCGCCTCCGGCTGGACCACGATCCTCGCCCTGGTCGAGGCCGGCATGGGGGTGGCCCTGATCCCCCGGATGGCCGCCCCCGAACGCCGCACCGGGGTCGTCATGCGGGTGCTCTCGGCCGACCAGCCACGCCGGCACGTCGTCGCCGCGGTGCGCCGAGGGGCCGAGGAGGGGCCCGCCGTGGCCCGGGTCCTGACGGCGCTTCGGCAGGTCGCGGCCGAGCGGGAACGGGCCCGGACCCCATAACCGGTGGGCGGACCGCCTGGCAGGTCCACGGCAAATGATCATTAGGCTCTCCCGTCATGAGACTTCTCCAGAGAGCGCTGGTCGCCCTCACCCTGCTGGTCTCCGCGGTCCTCACGACCGCGGGGCCCGCCACCGCCGAAGACCTGGTCGAGCCCGCCACCGCGCCACCGGCGCGCGTCATCTCGTACAACGTCTGCGGGAACTCGCTGCCCTGCCGCAGCCAGCTGGACCTGCCCACCTGGACCGCCAAGGTCAAGGAACAGGCCCTCTCCTGGGACGCCGACGCCCTGATGCTCCAGGAGCTCTGCTTCGGGCAGTGGACCTCGCTGCGCACCGCGCTCGCCGACGCGGGTTACGTCGGCGTCTGGGGCTTCACGACCAAGGTCTCCGGCTGCGCGCAGTGGGGCACCGACACCGGCTTCGGCCTCGGCGTCTTCGTCAAGGCGCCCGCCGTCGACCGCTACACGGCGAGCCTGACCACCGCCTACGAGCCCCGCTCGGTGCTCTGCGCCCGGGGCCCGCTCGACGGGCGCACCACGCTCCTGTGCACCACCCACCTCGACCAGAAGATCACGCCCGACAACGGCTCCTCCCAGGTCATGGCCCAGATCGACGGCTGGGCCGCCGGGATCCCGGTCGTCCTCGGCGGTGACTTCAACGCTGCGCCCTCGTACCCGGCGCTCGACCCGATCCGCACCGGACTGCCCGGCACTGGCCCCTTCGTGGAGGCCGACGGGACCGACCGCGACTTCTTCACCAAGGAGTGCGTGGACGGCGGCGCCGCCGAGTGCCGTTCGGGCGAGCCCACCACGTACGACGGCAAGAAGTTCGACCACGTCTTCTACAGCGCCCGCGACTTCCACACCGTCCGCGCCGACGCCCTCGACGTCCCCGAGGGCACCGTCCCGCTCTCCGACCACAAGGTGCTGCGCGCCGCCGCCGCCCCGAAGTCCCAGCCCGGCGACCTCACCGGCGACGCCCGTCCCGACCTCCTCGCCGTCAAGGACGACGGCACCCTGCGCCTCTACCCCGGCACGGGCACCGGCGCCGTCTCCGGCGCGCGCCAGATCGGCACCGGCTGGACCGGCGCCGCCGTCAGCCACCGCGGCGACTGGACCGGCGACGGCTACGAGGACGTCGTCGCCCGTATCGGCGACGAGCTGTGGGTCTACCCGAACACCGGCAACGGCGAGCTCGGCACCCGGATCGCCATGGGCGGCCGCCCCACCGGCTGGTCCAACGGCGGCGCCCTGCCGCTGGCCGCGGGCGACGTGGACGGCGACGGCCTGCCCGACGTCGTCGCCCGCAGCACCACCGGCCTCTGGCTGCACCGGGGCGGCCCCGCCGTCGACGGGAAGCCCACCTTCGCGCCCCGCGCCGCCGTCAAGATCGGCGAGGCCGAATGGGCGGGCTACGACGTGATCCTGCCCGGCGACGTCACCGGCGACGGCAAGGCCGACGTCTGGGGCCGCGACCGCGCCACCGGCGAGATCAAGCGGTACGCGAGCCAGGGCGCCGCCCCGCTCGCCGCCCCCGTCGCCCTCACCGGCGGCCCCTGGACCACCGCCGACCGGCGCCTGGCCGTCTCGGCGGGCGACGTGACCGGCGACGGCCTGCCGGACCTGTGGACCACCCGTACCGCGGGCACGGCCGAGAACCTGGAGCTCCTGCCGGGCACCGCCACCGGCCTCGGCGCCCCGACGACCGTCGGCACCGGCGGCTGGCAGTGGCTCACCGCCCTGGGCTGACCCGCCCCCGAAACGGGAGGGGCCCCGGACCGTCGACCGGTCCGGGGCCCCTCTGCCGTCATACGGGCCGTCATACGGGCCGTCGTACGACCCGTCAGGCGGCGGCCGTGTCCGCGGCCTGCGCCTTCAGCGCGCGCTCGATGCCCGCGCGGGACTCCGTCACCATGCGGCGGAGCGCCGGCGCCGGGTCGTTCGCGGCGATCCACGCGTCCGTGGCGTCCAGGGTCTCCTGCGAGACCTGGAGCGACGGGTAGAGACCGACCACGATCTGCTGCACGATCTCGTGGCTGCGGGTCTCCGAGATGCCCTTGATCGCGGCGAAGTACTTCGCCGTGTACGGGGCGATCAGCTCGCGCTGGTCGGCCTGCACGAAGCCGCCGATCACGGCCTCCTGCACCGCGTTGGCCAGCGTGTCGCCCTCGACGACCTGCGCCCACGCCTCGGCCTTCGCCGCCTCCGTCGGACGGGCCGCGCGGGCCGTCGCCGCGTGACGCTCGCCCGCCGCGGTGCGGTCGCGCTCCAGCTCCGCCGCGATCTCCGGCTCGTCGAACCGGCCGGTCGCCGCGAGCCGCTGCACGAACGCCCAGCGCAGCTCCGTGTCGACGGCCAGGCCGTCGATCGTCACGTCACCGGAGAGCAGACCGGCGAGCACGTCGAGCTCCGCGTCCTCGCGGGCGGTGGCCGCGAACGCCCGCGCCCACGCCAGCTGGTGGTCGCCGCCCGGGGCCGCCGCGCGCAGCTGCTCCTGGGCGAAGGCGCCCCAGCGGGCCAGGCCCTCGGCGCGCCACTCCGGCGCCGCGTACAGGTCCAGGGCCGCCTTGACCTGGCCCTGGAGCGACTGGACCACGCCGATGTCGGTCTCCTTGGCGATGCCGGAGAGCACCAGGTCCAGGTAGTCGCGGGTGGCCAGCTCGGCGTCCCGGGTCATGTCCCAGGCAGAGGCCCAGCACAGCGCGCGCGGCAGCGACTCGGTGAAGTCGCCCAGGTGCGCGGTGACGTTCTTCAGGGACACCTCGTCGAGGCGGACCTTCGCGTACGACAGGTCGTCGTCGTTGAGCAGCACGACCGCCGGACGGGACTTGCCCGCGAGCTGCGGCACCGCGGTCAGCTCGGCCGCCTCGATGTCCAGCTCGACCCGCTCGGTGCGGACCAGCTTGCCGGCCGCGTCCAGGTCGTAGAAGCCGATCGCGATCCGGTGCGGGCGGAGCACGGCCTCGCCCTTGGCGCCGGCCGGCAGCGCCGGGGCGGTCTGGCGGACGGCGAAGGAGGTGATCGAGCCGTTCTCGTCGGTCTCGATCTCGGGCCGCAGCACGTTGATGCCGGCGGTCTCCAGCCACGCCTTCGACCAGGCCTTCAGGTCACGCCCGGAGGTCTCCTCCAGGGCGCCCAGCAGGTCCGTCAGACGGGTGTTGCCGAAGGCGTGGGCCTTGAAGTAGGCCTGCACGCCCTTGAAGAACTCGTCCTGGCCGACGTAGGCGACGAGCTGCTTCAGGACGGAGGCGCCCTTGGCGTACGTGATCCCGTCGAAGTTGACGAGCACGTCCTCCAGGTCGTTGATCTCCGCCATGATCGGGTGCGTCGACGGCAGCTGGTCCTGGCGGTACGCCCAGGTCTTCTCCGCGTTGGCGAAGGTCGTCCAGGCGTTGGGCCAGCGGGTGCCCTCGACGGACGCCTGGCAGGCGACCGAGGTGTAGGTGGCGAACGACTCGTTCAGCCACAGGTCGTTCCACCACTCCATGGTGACGAGGTCGCCGAACCACATGTGGGCGAGCTCGTGCAGGATGGTCTCGGCGCGCCGCTCGTACGCCGCGTCCGTGACCTTCGAGCGGAAGACGTACTGGTCGCGGATGGTGACCGCGCCCGCGTTCTCCATCGCGCCCGCGTTGAACTCCGGCACGAAGAGCTGGTCGTACTTGGCGAACGGGTAGTCGTACGCGAACTTCTCCTGGAACCAGCCGAAGCCCTGGCGGGTCACGTCGAAGATGTGGTCCGCGTCCAGGAACTCCGCCAGCGACGGACGGCAGTAGATGCCCAGCGGCACGACCTGGCCGTCGGGGCCCTCGTACGTCGAGTGCACCGAGTGGTACGGGCCGACGATCAGCGCGGTGATGTACGTGGAGATCCGCGGCGTCGGCTCGAAGACCCAGGTGTCGTCCTTGGGCTCCGGCGTGGGCGAGTTGGAGATGACCGACCAGCCGGCCGGGGCCTTCACGGTGAACTGGAAGGTCGCCTTGAGGTCGGGCTGCTCGAACGAGGCGAAGACGCGGCGGGCGTCCGGCACCTCGAACTGCGTGTAGAGATAGGCCTGGCCGTCGACGGGGTCGACGAACCGGTGCAGGCCCTCACCGGTGTTGGTGTACGCGCAGTCGGCGACGACCTTCAGCTCGTTGCGCCCCTCGGCGAGGTGCGCAAGCGCGATCCGGGAGTCCCGGAAGACGGCCGCGACGTCGAGGCTGCGCCCGTTGAGCACGACCTCGTGGACGGCGGGGGCGACGAGATCGATGAAGGTCTCGGCCCCGGCCTCGGCGGAATCGAAGCGGACGGTGGTGACGGACCGGTAGGTGCCGCCCTCCTGCGCACCGGTGAGGTCGAGGTCGACCTCGTACGCGTCCACGGACAGCAGCTTCGCCCGCTGCGCCGCCTCTTCACGGGTCAGGTTTGTGCCAGGCACCCGGTCAACTCCTCGGTTTCGTGACGTTTGGGCCATCCTTCCACGGGGTGCGTCGGCAGCGCACGGCGCATTTCCCAGGGCGAACAAGGGAAGGGCGACCATCCCACGGATGGCCGCCCTTTGATGCCTTTGGTGGCGTTTTCAGCCCTTGAGTTCGGCCGCCACCAGCTCCGCGATCTGCACCGCGTTCAGGGCGGCGCCCTTGCGCAGGTTGTCGTTGGAGAGGAAGAGCGCGAGGCCGTGGTCGACGGTCTCGTCGACGCGGATCCGGCCCACGAAGGAGGCGTCCTTGCCGGCCGCCTGGAGCGGGGTGGGGATCTCGGAGAGCTCGACGCCCTCGGCGTCCTTCAGCAGCTCGTAGGCGCGCTCGACGCCGATCGGGCGCTCGAAGCGGGCGTTGACCTGGATCGAGTGGCCGGAGAAGACCGGGACGCGCACACAGGTGCCGGAGACCTTGAGCTCCGGGATCTCCAGGATCTTGCGGGACTCGTTGCGGAGCTTCTGCTCCTCGTCGGTCTCGAAGGAGCCGTCGTCGACGATGGCGCCGGCCAGCGGCAGCACGTTGAAGGCGATCGGACGCTTGTAGACGCCCGGCTCGGGGAAGGCGACGGCCCCGCCGTCGTGGGTCAGCGCGGTGGCGCCCTCGGCGACGGCCTTGACCTGGCCGTCGAGCTCGGCGACACCGGCCAGACCGGAGCCGGACACGGCCTGGTACGTGGTGGCGACCAGCGCGACCAGACCGGCCTCCTGGTGGAGCGGCTTGAGGACCGGCATGGCGGCCATCGTGGTGCAGTTCGGGTTGGCGATGATCCCCTTGGGGCGGTCCTTGATCGCGTGCGGGTTGACCTCGGACACGACCAGCGGGACCTCGGGGTCCTTGCGCCAGGCGGAGGAGTTGTCGATCACGACGGCGCCCTGGGAGGCGACCTTCTCGGCGAGCGCCTTGGAGGTGGCGCCGCCCGCGGAGAAGAGCACGATGTCCAGGCCGGTGTAGTCGGCGGTGGAGGCGTCCTCGACGGTGACGCCGTCCAGGACGCTGCCGGCGGAGCGGGCGGAGGCGAAGAGTCGCAGCTCGTCCACCGGGAAGTTCCGCTCGGCCAGGATCCTGCGCATGACTGTGCCGACCTGACCGGTGGCTCCGACGATTCCGACCTTCACGGGGGTCCTCCGTACGTTTGTGCAGGGTGCTGGCGGTTCCATCATGCGGGTGTCCCGGCCCGCCTTGTCCAATCCATTGTCCAAGGGTCGGGACGGCCCCTGGACGGACGGCGGACGCCCGGGGAGACGGCGAAGGGGCGGGCGCCGGTTCCGGCACCCGCCCCTCACTGTTCACACGGCGCTACGGGAGGACGTTCCCGATCACGACGCTGCCGGTGCCGGCGGCGGTGCCGCGGGCGTTCAGCAGCTGGACCTCGCCGAAGAACTGGCGGCCCTCGGGCGCCGCGGCGTTGACCAGGACCTCGGCGGCGACCTGGGCGGTGCCACCGTTGGCCAGCTGGACCGGCTTCGACTCGTCGACCTTCACGGAGCCGAGCGCGGACGAGTAGTACACGTCCTTGTAGTCGTAGCTGGTGCCGCCGGCCGCCTGCACCGAGTAGCCGTCGATGATGACGGTGTACGTGCCGGGGGCGGGCTTGACCAGGCTGACGGACTCCTCGGAGTCGCCGTCGGCGGACTGGCCGACCTGGGTGTCGCCCAGCTTGACCGTGAGGTCGAGGTCGGCCGACAGGTCGGAGGTGTTGCCGATGGCGATGTCGAGACGCTCGACGCCCTCACCGATGGTGACGGTCTTGATCTGCTGCTCGTGGTGCTGGATGGTCGCCTTCTCGGACTTCTGCGAGCCGAGCGAGCCGCCCTTCAGACGCCCGTCGAGGGCCGCGAACTCGTTGGAGACCTTCCAGGAGACGGCGGCGGGGGTGCCGACCTTCGCCTCGGGGACCGTCTGGACGGCCGGGTCGAAGGACGCGCCGAGCACCGAGACGTCCAGCTTGAACGGGTTGTCCAGGTCCGGCGACGTACGGCGGGACTCGACGATGATCTCCCACACGCCCGGGATCGGGTTGGCGTAGGAGCGCAGGTCCGGACGGCAGGTGTTCGCCGGGTTGTAGTGCGGGTAGCACTGGTTCGTCGCGTTGTCCTCAAGGGCCACGCCGTACGGGTGCTGGGTGATGAACCGGGTCTGGCTCTTCTCCTTCAGCCCGCTGAGGTTGACCTCAAGGGTCTTGGCGCCCTTCGGCACGGTGACGAAGTACGACTTGCTGCTGTTGCGCTGGGTCGTCGAGGTGGCGGAGAAGCCGTAGCCCGGGCCGACCAGGTCGTTGGAGACGATCGAGGTGGCGAGGATCTGCTTGTCGACGCCCTCGGTGCGCTCGTCGTCGGCCTCCAGGATGACGCTGTGCACGCCGGCGGAGGTCGGACGGGCCTGCAGCTTGACGGTGACCGGCTTGTTCAGCGGCAGGTCGATCTCGTCGTCGCCGAGGATGCGGAAGGTGCCGTCGTTGTACTTCAGGTCCAGCTCGTGCTCGATCGCCCCGTCCGGGCCGCTCGTGCGCGTGATGGTGACGTCGTAGACCTTCTTCTGGCCGACCTTGAGGCCGCCCTGGCGGTCGTACACGCCGGTGCCGGTGTGCGGGGCCGGGAAGATCGCGGTGTCGACCGGGGCCTCGACCTTGTAGTCGTGGGCGGTCGCGCCGTCCTTGATCGACTCCCAGGCGTCCTCGATGTCGATGAGGCCGGCGCCCTGCTCGTGGGCCGCGACACCCGGGATCCGCTTCGCGGTCGAGGTGAGCGCGGTGCGCAGGGTGAGCGGGGAGAGCGCGATCTTCTTCTGCTTGGCCGCGGAGATCAGCAGCGCGCTCGCGCCCGCCGCCTGCGGCGAGGACATCGAGGTGCCGTTGAGCATGCCGTAGCCGGCGGGCAGCGCGTAGCCGGACTCGGCGACGCCCGCGCCGGGCTGCCAGGTCGGGATGGTGTTCACGGCCGAGCCGGGGGCGGTGATGGTCGGGGTGAAGCCGCCGTCCTCACGCGGGCCGCGCGAGGAGAAGGGGAACATGGCGTACTTCTTCTCGACCGCGGAGCCGTAGTTGGCGGCCCAGGTCTCCTTGGAGACGGCCGCGCCGACCGACAGGACCTTGTCGGCCAGGCCGGGGTCGCCGATCGTGTTGATGCCGGGGCCCTCGTTGCCGGCCGAGATGACCAGCTGCACGCCGTACGTGTCGATGAGACGCGTGTAGAGGCGGGCGCGCACGTTGTCGCCGTCGTTCTGCAGCGGCAGGCCGCCGATCGACATGTTGACGATGTCGACGCCGCGGTTGGCGACGAGGTCGATCATGCCCTCGGTCAGCGCGGTGTTGGTGCAGCCGCCGGTCCAGGTGCAGGCACGGGCGGAGACGATCTTCGCGCCGGGGGCGGCGCCGTTCATCTTGCCGCCGAACAGGCCGTTGGCCGCGGTGATACCGGCGACGTGGGTGCCGTGCGAGGACTCGACGAGACCGACGTTGACGAAGTCGGCCTTCTTGCCGACCCAGGTGCCGCCCAGCGGGTCCATCGGCACGTCCTTGCGGATCTGCACGACGAACGGGGTCTTCTCGACGACCTCGGTGGCCGGGTTGTCGGTGCCGAAGTAGCCGATCTGGTTGCCGTCCTTGTACGGCTTCATCGGCTCGTTGTTCGTGAAGTCACCGTCCTGGTCGGTGTCCACACGGACGGTGCCGGCGACCGGGTCGTACAGCAGACCGAAGCGGTCGGTGGTGTCGCCGTCCCGGTTGATGTCGCCCTTGGGGTCGCCGCCCGCGGTGACCGACTCGCTGAAGCGGCTCCACTGGTACGAGCCCTCGGGGGCCTTCCAGCTCTGGCCGCCGGCGGTGAAGGCGGAGCCCGTGACCGGGGTGATCTGGGCGCGCCAGGTGCCGTCGCTCTCGGTGAGCGGGTCGGTGGCGGTGACCCAGTCGACGATCTTGCGCTCGCCGGTGGTGGTCTTCTGCAGGGCCGGGTGGCCGAGGTCGACACCGGAGTCGAGGATGCCGATGGTCACGCCGCGGCCGTCGGCCTTGGGGTGCTCCTTGACGAAGTCCACCGCACCGGTCTCGTGGGACGGGTTGTACGGGTTCTTCGCCGGGGTGTCCTTGCCGGGGGCCGGGTAGACGCGCGTGACGGTCGTGCCGTCGACGGCGCCCGTGGTGCCCGCGTCCGGGGTCGGGTCGTCCTGCTTGATCTCCGCCTGGAGGTCCACCGACTGCACGGAGGAGAGCTTGGTGGCGGCCTTGATGGCGGCGTCGGCCTTGCCGGTCGGCAGGGTGGCGCGGACGTAGCCCAGCTTGTCGTCCTGCTTGCCCACGGAGGCACCGGGGACGGCGTCGAGCTGGCCCGCGACCTGCTCGGTGGCGCCGGGGGCGGTGGCGACGAGGACGGTGACGTGGGACTGGCCGGAGGCCTCGGCCTCGGAGAGGCGCTGCGCGTCGGTGGCGCCCAGCTTGTCGGCCGGGTCGGCGATCTTCACCGGAGTGGTGCCGGTCGCCGGGTCGTCGGCGGCCAGGACCGGGGCGGCGCCGGCCGCGACCAGCGCGGTCACGAGGCCCGCGGCGGCCGCGATGCGGGCCGCTCGCCTGGTCCCGGAGGTGGAGCGTCCGGATATGGAGCTCTGGGTTTCGGGGGTGGTCATTTACATCCCTGATTGTGAAAGAAGAGGGTCCGGATTTCGGTACCGGATGACCGCTCAGCCTTTCGCAAATGACAGGGGTTTGGGGAGAGTTACCGGCGGGCGGAATGCGCGCGTGGCACACATCCGCCACTGCGGAAGATGCGCCACAGGGGACGAAAGGTGTCCAACGGGGACGAGGTGAAGGCCCTGCCGTGGGTGACTAGTTGTCCTTTGTACGGGCATAGTGGCGCGAGGCCTTGGCCCGGTTGCCGCAGGCCGCCATCGAGCACCAGCGGCGGGTGCCGTTCCGCGAGGTGTCGAAGAAGTGCAGGATGCACGCCTCGTGCGCGCACTTGCGGATGCGTTCCGGATTCGCGCGCAGCAGGTCGAGGTAGTCGCGCGCGGCGGTCCATCCCGGGCCCCAGGCGAGATCCGCGAACTCAGCCTCCTCGCCCGGCCCTTGGGCGGTGAGCGTGGCCCGGATCCGGCCGTGTCCGAGCACCGCGTCGACCCGGGCGGTGGCGTCCGGGTCGCCGGGCCGGTCGACCAGGCTCCCGAGGGCGTCGCGCGCGGCCAGGGTGTGCCGCAGGGTGACGTCGTCGGCGCGGAAGCGCCCGTCGAGCCCGTTCGAGCGGAGCCAGACGCCGAGCCCCTCGACTCCGGTGAGCAGGTCCTGGCGCACGCCGTCCGCCATCCAGCGGGTGTTGAGCAGGTCGAGGGAGACGGGCTCGCCGACGAGCGGCCGCGGATCGGAGACGGTCATGGCGGACGCCCTCCTCGGCGACGGATTCCGGACTGATCCCGGACCGATCCCGGACTGATCCCGGACTAACCCCTCAAGGTTACGTGACT
Source organism: Streptomyces sp. NPDC094032 (assembly GCF_040303965.1). Classification (NCBI taxonomy): domain Bacteria; kingdom Bacillati; phylum Actinomycetota; class Actinomycetes; order Kitasatosporales; family Streptomycetaceae; genus Streptomyces; species Streptomyces sp. NPDC094032. The sequence continues at coordinate 164,242 of NZ_JBEOUE010000004.1, forward strand.
GGTTGCGCGCGGTGCGCTCTAACCTCTAAAGTCGAAGTCAATGGTTAGTTCGCTCGTATCCGAGGAGGTCCGCCCACCATGCGCGCCTACCACCCCGGCTCCCTCGCCGTTCAGCACCGCGTCGGAGTCCGTGACCTCGCCGAGCACGTCGGCAGATCCATCAGCCCCGGCATCCGCCCCGTCGCCGCCGCCTTCCTGGCGGCCCAGCCGATGCTCGTGCTCGGCGCCGCCGCCCCGGACGGCCGGGTCTGGGCGAGCCTGCTCACCGGCCGCCCCGGCTTCACCCGCGCGACCGGCCCGCACACCGTCTCCGTCGCCGGCGGCGTCCCCGCCCGCGACCCCCTCGCGACCGCCGTCACCGACGCCGGCACCCCCGTCGGGACCATCGCCCTCGACCCCCGCACCCGCCGCAGACTGCGCCTCAACGGCACCGCGCGCCCCAGCGCCCGCGGGGTGCTCGTCGAGACGGAGCGGGTCTTCTCGAACTGCCCGAAGTACCTCCAGAGACGCGACCTGTACGGCTACGAGCGGGAGTCCCGCCCCGCGGCGACCCGCCACGCCCGCGCCCTCACCCCCGACCAGGAACACCTGATCCGCACCGCCGACACCTTCTTCGTCGCCACCGCCGCACCCGACGGCGTCGAGGCGAGTCACCGCGGCGGCGGCCCCGGCTTCGTCGAGCTCGTCTCGCCCACCGAACTGCGCTGGGCCGACTACCCGGGCAACGCCATGTTCCTCACCCTCGGCAACCTGGAGGAGGACGGCCGCGCCGGGCTGCTCTTCCTCGACTGGCGCACCGGCACCACCCTCCAGCTCTCCGGCTTCGCCCACACCGAGTACGGCCCCGAGGGCCGCGCGGTCCGCTTCCGTCTGGACGCGGTGGCGGAGACCAGGGACGCCAGCCCCCTGCGCTGGTCGGCCCCCGAGTACTCCCCGTCGAACCCACCCGTCCCGAAGGACCGCCCATGACCACCACCGCAGCCGTCCCCACCCCTGCTCCCGCCACCGCCCCCGCCCGCCCGCGCCCCCGCGTGCTGCTCGCCTCCACCGCCGTCAGCGTCACCGCGCTGCTGCTGCTCGTCGCGATCGGCACCGTGCTCCACGAGCCGCTGCTCATCCCGCCGCTCGCCGCGAGCATGGCCCTCGTCGCGGGCGCGCCCGACCTGCCGCTCGCCCAGCCCCGTTCGGTCGTCGGCGGCCAGCTCCTCTCCGCCCTCACCGGCTTCGCCGTCCTCGCGCTCACCGGCCCCGGCCTGTGGGGCGCCGCCGTCGCGGGCGGCCTCGCCCTCGGTGTGATGTCCGCCGCCCGCACCCCGCACTCCCCGGCCGCGGCGACCGCGGTGATCGTCACCCTCCAGAATCCGCCGTTCTGGACCTTCCTCGCCCTCCTCGCCCTCGCCACCCTGGTCCTCGTCGCCACCGGCCTCGCGGGCGCGCGGCTGACGGGGCGGCGCTATCCCGCGTACTGGCTCTGAAAGCCTCTAACCTCGCTCCATGCAGACCGAGTTGCGCGTGGCGGCCTACGCCGTATGTGTCAGTGACGGGCGGATACTCCTGGCCCGCTGGGTGGACCGGGCCGGAGTGAAGCGGTGGACTCTGCCGGGAGGCGGGGTGGATCACGGGGAGCTGCCCGTGGAGGCGGTCGTGCGGGAGGTCGACGAGGAGACGGGGTACGCCGCCGAGGCGACCGCGCTGCTCGGGATCGACTCCATCCGGCGGCAGCGGACCCGGCCGCTCGGCGGGTCCTACGACTGGCAGGGGCTGCGGATCCTCTACGAGGTGCGGATCACCGGCGGCGAGCTGCGGAACGAGGAGGACGGCTCCACCGACCTCGCCGCCTGGCACCCGCTGGAGTCCGTGGCCTCGCTCGCCCGGGTCGAGCTCGTCGACATCGGCCTCCAGCTCTGGCGCGACCGGCCGCCCCTCGGGCACTCGCCGCTCCATGATCCGGCGAACGGCTGAAAACGGCTCAACCGTCACGGAGGTGCTCAACCCGCCGCCCGTGCCCCGTGGTCCCCTCCCCTGACCGAAGCAGTACGCAGTCGTACGTACGTCAGGGGAGCCCGTAGATGTCAGCCGCACGCACCGCCCGTACCGTCCTGGCCGCCACCCTCGTGGCCGGCCTCGCCGCCACCGCGCTCGCCGCGCCCGCCGTCGCCGCCGCGCCGCCGAAGCCCTCGCACGCCGCCACCCAGCAGGCGCTGGACGCGGCGGTGGCCGCGGGCGTGCCCGGCGCCGTCGCCCAGGCCCGCGACGGCAAGGGCCGCTGGACCGGCACCGCGGGCGAGCGCAAGGGGAACGACCGCTTCAGGGTCGGCTCCATCACCAAGACCTTCACCTCGACCGTCCTGCTCCAGCTCCAGGCCGAGGGCCGCATCGACCTCGACGACCCGGTCGAGAAGTGGCTGCCCGGCGTCGTCACCGGCAACGGGCACGACGGGAGCAAGATCAGCGTCCGCCAGCTGCTCAACCACACCAGCGGCATCTACAGCTACACCAGCGACCCGGCCTTCCAGACGCGGGTGTTCGGCACCGACTTCCTCCAGCACCGCTACGACACCTGGACCCCGCAGCAGCTCGTCGCCGTCGCGATGGCCCACCAGCCGGACTTCGCGCCCGGCACCTCCTGGAACTACTCCAACACCAACTTCGTCCTGGCCGGGATGGTGATCGAGAAGGTCACCGGCCGCCCGTACGCCAAGGAGGTCGAGAAGCGCATCATCAAGCCGCTCAAGCTGCGCGCCACCTCCGTCCCCGGCACCGACTCCCGGATGCCGAGGCCGCACTCCGGCGCGTACTCCAAGCTCTCCCGCGACACGACGGGCCCGACCTACGACGTGACCGCGCTCAACCCGAGCATCGCGGGCGCGGCGGGGGAGATGATCTCCGACTCCAACGATCTGCAGACCTTCTACCGGGCCCTGCTCAAGGGCCGGCTGCTGCCCGCCGCCGAGCTGAGGGAGATGACGGACACCGTCCAGGTCACGCCCGAGCTGGGCTACGGCCTCGGGCTCATGCGGCAGAAGCTCAGCTGCGGCAAGGAGGTGTGGGGCCACGGCGGCGGCATCCACGGCTCCAGCTCCGAGGCAGTCGCCACCCGGGACGGCGAGCACTCCCTGGCCGGGAACCTCAACGCCGACTGGACCGGCGACGGCGGGACGCTGATCGAGGCCGAGTTCTGCGGGACGGTCCCGAAGAAGTAGCCCCCTGCGGCGGCGGCCTCGCCGGTACGGGGGTCCAGCGGGGCCGCTCAGCGGGGCAGGACGACGACGTAGGCGGCCGGCTGCCGGTCGGACGCGGCCATCAGGGCCGTACGGACCACGGCCGCCTGCTGGTCCATCGCCTCGCGCAGCTTGCGCGGGGTGAGGTGGACGACGGTGATGCCGAGCCGCTCCAGGTGCTCACGCTTGCGCGTGTACTCGGACCAGAGCGCGTCGTCGTCCTGGCGCGGCGCCCGGGTGTCCAGCTCCACGGCGACCGCCTGGTCCGGCCAGTAGGCGTCCAGGCCGCCGAGGTGCGGGCCGCCCGGCAGCCGCAGGTCCACGTTCCACAGCGGGTCCGGCAGCGCGAACTCGCGCACCATCGCGTACAGCCGCTCCTCGGCCAGCGAGCGCCCCTCGGCGAGCAGGGCGTCCACCGCGTCCACCACATGCGGCCGGTTGAGCAGCCGGGCGCGGTTCAACTCGCGTACCACCGCGGCCGGTTCGCAGTGGCCGCCGCTCACGGCCTCGGTGAGCAGCCGGCGTACCGTGCCCGGGTCGGTCAGCGCCGCGACGGCGTCGGCCAGGGCCCGGGGGACCGGGGCGACGGGGAAGCCGTCGAGCTCGTCAGGGCGCGGCGGCTCGGCGGCGCGCACCACCCGGAGCCGTCCGGTGGACCGCAGCCGCCGGGTGCGCGGGACCAGGACGTCGATCCGGTTCACCGTCCCGGCCGGCGGGGCGGAGACGAAACCGTGCAGGGCGAGCGCGGCGAGCCCGGTGAGCATCGCGTCGGCACCGGCGAGCCGCAGCGCCTCCCGGAACCGGTCGTCGCCGGTGCGGGGGAGCGGGGAGAGGGGGGCCTTGGGGGTGTTGTGGTTCATGTCGACGGTCTTCCGCCGGACGGACCGCCCCTAACCGCTGTTACGAACCAGTCGCTCAATCCGGACAACTCCGCACTAAAGTACGCGCGTTCGAGTGCCGATACGTGACGGCCGGCCGGGAGCGACCCCTGGGGCCCCGGGAGCGGCCCCGGCGCACGACGGCCCCCGGCGGGCGCACCGCCGGGGGCCGTCGCGTACCGGATCCGCTGCTACGAAGCGCGCCCGTCGCACTCCTGCGCCCGCAGCGCCCGCGCCAGGTCGTCGCGCGACTCCAGGACGAGCCGGCGCAGCGCCGGGGCGGCCGAGGCGTGCGCGGCGAGCCACGCGTCCGTCGCCGCCAGGGTCTCCGGGCGGTCCTGGAGCGCCGGGAACAGGCCCCGCACGACGTCCATGCCGATCTGGATGGAGCGCTCCGCCCAGATCCGCTCGATCGCCGCGAAGTACTTCTCCGCGTACGGCGCGATCAGCTCGCGCTGCGAGGGCTGCGCGAAGCCCGAGATCGTCGCCTCCACCAGCGCGTTGGACAGCGCGTCCGACTCGACGACCTGCGCCCAGGCCTGCGCCTTGACCGCGGCCGAGGGGCGCCCGGCCAGGCACCGCACCTGGTGGCGCTTGCCGGTCGCCGTGTCGTCCCGGGCCAGCTCCTCGCCGATCCGGGCCTCGTCGGCGCGGCCGTGCACGGTGAGCGGGCCCAGCAGGCTCCAGCGCAGCTCCTGGTCGACGTCGAGACCGTCGATCACCGCGCTGCCGTCGAGCAGGCCCTCCAGGAGCTGGAGGTCCGCGTCCGAGGAGGCCACCGCGGCGAAGAAGCGCGCCCAGGTCAGCTGGTGCTCGCTGCCCGGCTCGGCCTGCCGCAGCTCGCGCAGCCCGCCCTCGGCGAGCAGCCGCCCGCCCTCGGGCCGCCAGTCCTGCGCGGCGTACTCGGTGACGCAGGTCCGCGCCCAGACGTGCACCATCTGGAGCACGCCGATGTCGGTCTCGCGGCCCGCGAACTCCAGCGCGATCCGCACGAAGTCCCGGGCCGGCATCAGACCGTCACGGGTCAGGTTCCACAGCGCCGACCAGCACAGGGCGCGGGCCAGCGGGTCGGTGATGTCGCCGAGGTGCGCGCGCAGGGTGGCCAGCGACTCCTCGTCGAAGCGGACCTTGCAGTAGGTGAGGTCGTCGTCGTTGACCAGCACCAGGTCCGGCTTCTCGGCACCGGCCAGCTCCGCCACGACGGTGGAGACGCCCGTGATGTCGGCCTCGGCCCGCGCGTACCGGACGAGCTCCCCGCCGGAGAGGCGGTAGAGGCCGACGGCGGCGCGGTGCGGGCGCAGCTCGTCGCCCTCCTGGAGGACGGCGAGCTCGGTGATCCGGCCCTCGGCGTCGTAGGTGACGGCCGGGGTGAGGGTGTTGACGCCGGAGGTCTGGAGCCAGGACTTGGCCCAGCCCTTCATGTCCCGGCCGGAGGTCTCCTCCAGGACGGTCAGCAGGTCCACGAGGCGCGTGTTGCCGTAGGCGTGGCGCTTGAAGTAGCGGCGCGCGCCCTCCAGGAACGCGTCCCGGCCCGCGTACGCGACGAGCTGCTTCAGGACGGAGGCGCCCTTGGCGTAGGTGATGCCGTCGAAGTTCAGCTTGGCGTCCTCCAGGTCACGGATGTCGGCCGTGATCGGGTGGGTGGACGGCAGCTGGTCGGCGCGGTACGCCCAGGCCTTGCGGTTGTTGGCGAAGGTCACCCAGCTGTTGGTGAAGCGGGTCGCCTCGGCCAGCGAGAACGCGCCCATGAAGTCCGCGAAGGACTCCTTCAGCCACAGGTCGTCCCACCACACCATGGTGACCAGGTCGCCGAACCACATGTGGGCCATCTCGTGCAGGGTCACGTTGGCCCGGCGCTCGTACGCCGCCTGCGTCACCTTGCCGCGGTAGATGTACTCCTCGCGGAAGGTCACCATGCCCGGGTTCTCCATCGCGCCGAGGTTGTACTCGGGGACGAAGGCCTGGTCGTACTTCCCGAAGGGGTACGGGAAGTCGAAGTTGTCGTGGAAGAAGTCGAGGCCCTGCTTGGTGATCAGGAAGACGTCGTCCGTGTCGAAGTGCTTCGCGAGGCCCTTGCGGCACATCGCGCCGAGCGGGATCTCCAGCTCGGTGCCGTCGTCGAACACGCGCGTGTAGCTGTCCGTGACGTAGTGGTACGGGCCGGCCACGACACAGGTGATGTACGTGGAGATGGACGCGGTCTCGGCGAACCGCCACACCCCGTCGGCGTCCTGCCGCCCGGCCCCGTTGGACCACACGGTCCAGCCCTCGGGCGCGGACACCTCGAAGCGGAACGGCGCCTTGAGGTCCGGCTGCTCGAAGGTGGCGAAGACCCGGCGGGCGTCGGCCGGCTCGTACTGCGTGTAGAGGTAGACCTCGCCGTCCTCGGGGTCGACGAAGCGGTGCATGCCCTCGCCGCTGCGGCTGTAGGCGCACTGGGCGTCGACCACGAGCTCGTTCTCGTCGGCCAGGCCGTCCAGCGCGATCCGGGTCCCGTCGAAGACGACCGCCGGGTCGAGCGCGCGCCCGTTGAGGGTGACCGCGTTCACCGAGGGGGCGATCAGGTCGACGAACGTGGCGTCGCCCGCGCCCGTACGGCGGAAGCGGAGCGTGGTCACGGAGCGGAAGGTGCGCACGTCCTCCGTGGACTCGCCGACCGCCGAGCGCAGGTCGAGGCTGACCTCGTACCCGTCGACGGACAGCAGCTCCGCCCGCTCATGGGCCTCGTCGCGGGACAGGTTCTCACCGGGCACGGTCACTCCTTCGTGGCTCGTTCGAAACAGCACCGATCCTCCCATGTGCCACTGACCGGGAGCACCACGGGAATGCGGCGGCGGTCCGAGGCGTTGCCACACCTCGCACCGCCGCGCCCTTCCGAGGAGAGACATGTCCCAGAGCAGGACCACCGCAGACTTCTTCTTCGACCCGCTGTGCCCGTGGGCCTGGATGACCTCCCGCTGGATGCTGGAGGTGGAGAAGGTGCGCCCGGTCGACGTGCGCTGGAAGGTCATGAGCCTGGCCGTCCTCAACGAGGACCGGCTCGACGAGGTGCCGCCGGAGTACCGCGAGATGCTGGAGACGCAGGCCTGGGGCCCGGTGCGCGTGGTGATCGCCGCGCAGCGGCTGCACGGCGACGAGGTCGTCGGCAAGCTCTACACGGCGCTCGGCACCCGTTTCCACAACAACGGCGAGGGCCCGACCCGCGAGGCGATCGTCGGCGCCCTGACCGACGTCGGCCTGCCGGAGGACCTCGCGGACTACGCCGACCAGGACACCTACGACACCGAGCTGCGCGCCTCCCACAAGGAGGGCATAGAGAAGGTCGGCCAGGACGTCGGCACCCCGGTGATCGCGGTCCCCGGCCCGGACGGCGACGAGGTGGCCTTCTTCGGCCCGGTCGTCACCCCGACCCCGCGCGGCGAGGCCGCCGCCCGCCTGTGGGACGGCACGCTGCTGGTGGCGGCGACGCCCGGCTTCTACGAGATCAAGCGCACCCGGACGGCGGCGCCCAGCTTCGAGTAGCCCGCGCCCGTTCCGTACGTACGGAAGAACCCCCGCGATTCCTGTCATCGCGGGGGTTCTTCTTCATTCCGCCCGCAAGTGAAGGTTGAGAAGACGATCACGAGCAGGACGAACGGGGGGTGCCGGCAGGGGTGCCGTCAGGGGCTGTCAGAACGAGATCAGCGGGATGCTGGCCTTGGCGGCCTGGTAGCGCTTGTTCACGTCCTGCCAGTTGACGACCTGCCACATGGCGTCGATGAAGTCGACCTTCTGGTTCTTGTACTGCAGGTAGAAGGCGTGCTCCCAGGCGTCGAAGACGAGCACCGGGACCGAGCCCACGCCGACGTTGCCCTGGTGGTCGTAGACCTGCTCGACGATCAGGCGGCCGCTGATCGGCTCGTAGGCGAGGACGCCCCAGCCGGAGCCCTGGGTGGTCGCCGAGGCCTTGGTCAGCTGGGCCTTGAACTTGGCGAAGGAGCCGAAGGACTCGGTGATCGCGTCGGCGAGCTCGCCGACGCCGTCGGCGGCCAGCGGCTCGCCGCCGCCCTCGCCGGCCTTCGGGCTCGCCATGTTGTTCCAGTAGATGGAGTGCAGGATGTGGCCGGAGAGGTGGAAGGCCAGGTTCTTCTCCAGGCCGTTGATCGCCCCCCAGGCGTCCTTGTCCCGCGCCTCTTCCAGCTGCTCCAGGGTGTCGTTCGCACCCTTGACGTAGGCGGCGTGGTGCTTGTCGTGGTGCAGCTCGATGATCTGCGGGTTGATCACCGGCTCCAGGGCCGCGTAGTCGTACGGCAGTTCCGGAAGGGTGTAGATGGCCATGTGCCGAGCCTCTCGCCGACGTCTTCTAATTGCAACCTTTATGCAAGTGCAGGCTAGCAGCAGGTGTCGCCGAAGTTGATCAGACCTTGGCCCTAGGTCCGGATGGAGCAAACGCTGCTTGAAGCGGACGAATGATGATCAATAACCTGCCCGCGTGAATCTCCCCCTCAAGCTGGTGGCCATCACCACGCTCCTGACCCTGCTCGGCACCGCCCCCGCGGGCGCCGCCGACGAGTGGCTGCGGGTCGGCTCCGACGCCCGTACCGGCGTCAGCGGCCTCGCGGCCGAGGACGGCGGCACCGCCCTCGTCGCGCACGACAACAAGCGCCCCGGCCAGCCCCGGCTGGCCCGGCTCACCTACACGGACGACACCGCCTCGCTCTCGCCGGTCGCCTGGGACGGGGCCTACGCCGAGGACCTCGAAGCGATCGAGGCGGTCCCGGGCATGCCGGGCGAGTACCTGGCGCTCGCCAGCCGCGGGATCGTCTACCGGCTGCGCGTCTCCGGCGACACCGCGACCGTCGTCGACTACGCGCCGCTGCCGATGATCGGCGAGGGCGCCGACTTCGAGAGCTTCGCCGTCGTGGCGCGCGGCGGGAAACTGGCCGCCCTGTGGGCGGACCGCGGCGAGGGCCCCGGCCGGCCGGCGACGCTGTACGCGGCGCCGCTCTCCTTCGCCTCGTGGGGGCAGCCGCTGTTCGGCTCCGTGACGCGGCGGTCCTACCTCTCGACGTACCCGCCCGGCGAGGGCACCCGGCACATCTCCGACATCTCCGTGACCGCCTCGGGCCGGATCCTGGTGAGCTCCGCCTCGGACGCGGGCGACGACGGCCCGTTCGACTCCGCGGTGAGCGAGGCCGGCCGGGTGACCGTCTCGGCGGCGGGCTCGGTGCGGGTCACGCTCGCCGCGAGCCCGACCGTGCTCGGGACCTTCCCCGGCTACAAGATCGAGGCGGTCGAGTGCCTGCCCGGCACCGGTGACGTGCTCCTCGGCACCGACGACGAGCACATGGGCGGCTTCGTGCGCACCGCGCCGTACTGCGGGCCCTGACCCCGGATACGCCACCGCGCCCCGCCGAGCACGGGCTCGGGCTCGACGGGGCGCGGCGACCGGATCGCGTGGTCACACCTGGTCGGTGACGGCCCCGCGCTTCTTCTGGAGGACGAAGCCGACCAGCGCGAGCAGCAGCGTCAGGCCGCCCGTCGCGTAGAGCTGCACCCGGGTGCCCTCCTCGCGGGCCATCAGGAAGAAGATGCCCGCCATGCCGGCCAGCGCCACCCAGGTCAGCACCGGGAAGCCCCACATCCTCACGACCAGCTTCTCCGGCGCCTCGCGCTCGGTGCGGCGGCGCAGCACCAGCTGGGAGGCGGCGATGAAGAACCAGACGACCAGGATGATCGCGCCGATCGTGTTGAGCAGCCAGATGAAGATGTCGTCCGGGCGCCAGTAGCTGAGCAGCACGCAGGCGAAGCCGAAGACGGAGGAGACCAGGACCGCCGCGCGCGGCACGCCGCCGGAGGTGCGGCCGAGCGCCTTCGGGCCCTGGCCGCGGGCGACCAGCGAGCAGGCCATGCGGGAGGCGCCGTAGACGTTGGCGTTCATCGCGGAGAGCAGGGCGATCAGGACGACCACGTTCATGATCTGGCCGGCCGCCGGGATGCCCAGGTGGTCGAGGGTGGCCACGTACGGGCCCTTCTCGACGACCGCCTTGTCGCCCCACGGGACGAGGGTGACGATGACGGCCATGGAGCCGATGTAGAAGAGCGCGATGCGCCACATCGCCGTACGGACGGCCTTGGCGACGCCCTGGACCGGGTGCTCGGACTCGGCGGCGGCGATGGTGACGGTCTCCAGACCGCCGTACGCGAAGACGGAGGCCAGCAGGCCGACGATCAGGCCCTCGGAGCCGTTGGGGAAGAAGCCGCCCTCGCCGGTGAGGTTGGCGGTGCCGGGGGCGTCGGTGCCCGGCAGGACGCCGACGATGGCGAGCACGCCGATGCCGAGGAAGAGGACGATCGCGCCGACCTTGAGCGCGGCGAACCAGAACTCGAACTCGCCGAAGTTCTTCACGGCCGCCAGGTTGGTGCCGCAGAAGACCAGCATGAACAGCGCCACCCAGGCCCACTCGGGGGTGCCGGGGAACCAGCCGGTCATGATCTTCGCGGCGCCGATGCCCTCCAGGCCGACGGCCACGCAGAGCAGGAACCAGAAGGCCCAGCCCGCGGTGAAGCCGGCCCAGGGGCCGAGCGCCCGCTCCGCGTGGACGGAGAAGGAGCCGGAGGCCGGGTTCGCCGCCGACATCTCGCCCAGCATGCGCATCACCAGCATGACGAGCACACCGGAGATCGCGTACGCGAGGACGATCGAGGGACCGGCGGCGGCGATGCCCGCGCCGGAGCCGACGAAGAGGCCGGCGCCGATGACTCCGCCGAGGGCGATCATCGACAGATGGCGCTGCTTGAGGCCGTGGGTGAGCCCCTCTGCGGGGGCGGAGCTGCCGTCCTTGCGGTCGGCCGGCGCGGGCGCGTTTGTCCGGGACATGGGCGAACCCTGTTCACTAGCTGAGACGGGGAGGGTGGCCCACAGTCTGGGCGCCTGTACCGCTCACAGGGAATGGATGTCCGCTATACGGGCACGACCTTCACACAAGGTGAAGAATCACTTCCGCTTTGTGCGCGACTCGCGCAGCCACGCCACCACCAGGACCAGCGCCGTCGCCCCGCTCGACCACAGCACCTGCGGCCGCGCCGCGTCGTCGGCCAGCATCAGGACCAGCACGACGGCCATCGCCCCCAGCGCCGTCCAGGTCAGCCAGGGGAAGCCCCACATCCTCAGCGTCAGGGTCTCGGGCGCCTCCCGCTCGATCCGGCGCCGCAGCCGCAGCTGCGAGACCGCGATCAGCGCCCAGACGAAGAGCAGCACCGCGCCGACCGAGTTGAGCATGTAGAGGAAGACGGAATCCGGCCACTTCAGATTGAGCAGCACGGAGACGAAGCCGAACGCCACCGACGCCAGCACCGCCCGCCGCGGCACGCCTCCGCCGGACACCCGCAGCAGCCCCTTGGGCGCCTCCCCGCGCTCGGCCAGCGAGAACACCATCCGCGAGGAGCCGTACAGATTGGCGTTGAGCGCCGAGAGCAGCGCCACGAACACCACCACGTTCATGATCTGCCCGGCCCCCGGCACCCCGATCGAGTCCAGCACCGCCACGTACGGCGACTCGCCGGGCTCCAGTGCCGTCCACGGCAGCAGGGTCACGATCACCAGCATCGAGCCCACGTAGAAGAGGAGGATCCGCCACACCGCGCTGCGCACCGCCCGCGCCACGTTGCGCGCCGGGTCGTCCGACTCGGCCGCCGCGATGGTCACGACCTCCAGGCCGCCGAAGGCGAAGACCACGGCGAGCACCCCGGACACCACCCCCGACCAGCCATTGGGCAGGAAGCCGCCCTGGCCGGTCAGGTTGGCCAGACCCACCGGATCGGTGTCCGGCAGCCAGCCGAAGACCGCCATCGTGCCGAGCACCAGGAAGAGCACGATCGCGCCGACCTTCAGCGCGGCGAACCAGAACTCGAACTCGCCGAAGTTCTTCACCGCCGCCAGGTTCGTGGCGGTGAACACCACCATGAAGACCAGCACCCAGCCCCACTGCGGGACCCCCGGCACCCAGCCGTGCGCGATCCGCGCCGCGCCCGTCGCCTCCACGGCGAGCACCACGACCAGCAGGAACCAGTACAGCCAGCCCACCGAGAAGCCCGCCCAGCGCCCCAGCGCCCGCTCCGCGTGCACCGAGAAGGCGCCCGAGGCCGGCATCGCCGCCGACATCTCGCCCAGCATCCGCATGATCAGCATCGCGAGCGCGCCCGCGATCAGATACGACACGACGATGCCGGGACCCGCGACCGCGATGCCCGCTCCCGAGCCCACGAAGAGCCCCGCGCCGATCACCCCGCCGAGCCCCAGCATCGTCAGATGCCGCTGCTTGAGACCGTGTGAGAGGGGCTCCGGCTCAGGAGCGAGGGGCTCCGCTGCGGGGGTGGGGGCGTCGTGCATGCGGGGGGCTCGCGCTCTGGAAGGGTTTATGGAGACCCCACAGTCTCTCCGGTGGGAGTCCCCTGGCGCAAAAGGGACCTCCGGGTGCGAGTTCCCAGTGACAAGCGTCACGTGGCGCACGGCCCGATCGGGCGGGTTTGTTTGATCTCCACGAAGGGCTCAACCCCCGCTTTGTGGGCGGCTGATGGTGATCGGCCGTTCACCCCTGGCATACGGTCGAGCCTGTCCCCCCGTCGCCCACACCCCGCGGAGTACCGATGAGCACCGCAGCCGCCCCCGTCGCCCCCGTCAGCCCGCTCCGCGCCGGAACGGTCCTCGCCGACCTGATCCCCGCCAGCCGCGCCCGCGACATCGCGCTGGTCGTCGGCGGCGCCGCGCTGACCGGCCTCGCCGCCCAGCTCGCCGTCCCGGTCCCCGGCTCCCCGGTCCCGGTCTCCGGCCAGACCTTCGCCGCCCTGCTCGTCGGCACCGCGCTCGGCGCCCGCCGCGGCTTCCTCTCCCTCGGCCTGTACGCCGTGGCCGGCATGGCGGGCCTGCCCTGGTTCGCCGAGGCGAGCTCCGGCTGGGCCATGCCGTCCTTCGGCTACATCCTCGGCATGCTGCTCGCCGCCACCGTCGTCGGCGGCCTCGCCCGGCGCGGCGGCGACCGCTCGGTGCTGCGGACGGCGGGCACGATGGTGCTGGGCTCCGCGATCATCTACGCGGTCGGCGTGCCGTACCTGGCCCTGGCCACCGGCATGACCCTCGGCCAGGCCGTCGCCGCGGGCCTCGTCCCGTTCCTCATCGGCGACGCGCTCAAGGCCGCCCTCGCGATGGGCGCGCTGCCCACCGCGTGGAAGCTGGTGGGCCGCAAGGGCTGACCCCGGCCCCGTAAGACAGGGCGCGAGAGAGGCCCCCGCCAGTCCGGCGGGGGCCTCTCCCATATTCACGTCACAGGGGGCTCAGACCCGCTGGTCGAGCTCCGTCTGCGGCGCACGCTTGGCAATCCGCTCCTTGACGAGCCCGATCGCCAGCACGAGCGCGGCCACCAGGAGCGAGAGCACGACCTGCTCCCGGTTGCTGCCGCCGTCGTAGACCATGTAGCCGAGGACGCCGACGATCATGGCGATGGTCGCCCAGGTCAGGTACGGGAAGAGCCACATCCGCACGACCAGCTTCTCGGGCGACTCGCGCAGGATGATCCCGCGCATTCGCAGCTGGGTCACGCAGATGACCAGCCAGACGAAGAGGGCGACCGCGCCGGAGGAGTTCAGCAGGAAGGCGAAGACGGTGTCGGGCCACTTGTAGTTGAAGAAGACCGCGACGAAGCCGAAGACCACCGAGGAGAGGATCGCCGCCTGCGGCACGCCCCGCTTGTTGGCCTTGGCGAACGCCTTCGGCGCGTCACCGCGCTGCCCGAGCGAGAAGGCCATCCGGGAGGCGGTGTAGAGGCCCGAGTTCAGGCAGGACAGGACGGCGGTCAGGACGATCACGTTCATGATCTGGCCGGCGTGCGGGATGCCGATGGAGTCGAGGGCGGCGACGTACGAGCCCTTCTCCAGGATCGACTTGTCGTTCCACGGCAGCAGGGTGAGCACGACGAAGATCGAACCCAGGTAGAAGACGCCGATCCGCCAGATCACGCTGTTGGTGGCCTTGGTGACGGCCCGCTGCGGGTCCTCCGACTCGCCGGCGGCCAGGGTGACGATCTCGCTGCCCATGAACGAGAAGACGACCATCAGCACACCGGTGAGCACCGCGCCCGCGCCCATCGGGAAGAAGCCCCCGGTGTCGGTGAGGTGCGCGAAGCCCGCGCCCGGGTTGTCCGAGCCCGGCAGCACGCCGAAGACGGCGAGCAGACCGACCACGACGAAGGCGGAGATGGCGACGACCTTGATGCCCGCGAACCAGAACTCGAACTCGCCGTACGAGGCGACGGAGCCGAGGTTGGTGGCGGTGAGCACCACCATCACGATGAGCGCCCAGCCCCACTGCGGGACGGCCGGGATCCAGCCCTCCAGGATCTTGGCGCCCGCGGTGGCCTCGACCGCGAGCACCACGACCCAGAAGAACCAGTACAGCCAGCCGATGGTGAAACCGGCCCAGCGGCCCAGCGCCCGGTCCGCGTAGGCGGAGAAGGAGCCGGAGGAGGGGCGGGCGGCCGCCATCTCGCCGAGCATCCGCATCACGAAGACGACCATGGCGCCGACCAGCGCGTACGACAGGAGGATGGCGGGCCCGGCCGCGGCGATGCCGGAGCCGGAGCCGACGAAGAGACCGGCGCCGATCACGCCACCGATGGCGATCATCGAGAGGTGGCGGTTCTTGAGGCCTGCCTTGAGGCCGTTGGAGCCGTCGGACTGCTGTGAATCACCGGTGGCTCCGGTGTTCCCGCCTTCCTTCTCCAGGGTCGGTTGCGTGTTCATGAACGCTTCCTTCGAGGTGGGGGGTTTGCTCGGGTCACGAGCTGGACACATGTAACCCGGAGTTCGGCCCGTGCGGAAGGGTTGATTCCGGATCGTGATTCAGGACATAAGGTCCGGACCAGACAGGACCAAGGTCCCGACCCCGCTGACGGCTACCCCGTCGCCGCCATGCCACACTCGGAACCATGCGCGTCTACCTCGGTTCCGACCATGCCGGCTACGAACTCAAGAACCACCTCGTCGAGTGGCTGAAGGCCCACGGCCACGAGCCCGTCGACTGCGGCCCCCACATCTACGACGCCCTCGACGACTACCCGCCGTTCTGCCTGCGCGCCGCCGAGAAGACGGCCGCCGACAAGGACAGCCTCGGCATCGTGATCGGCGGCTCCGGCAACGGCGAGCAGATCGCCGCGAACAAGGTCAAGGGGGTGCGCGCCGCCCTCGCCTGGAGCGAGCAGACCGCCGCCCTCGGCCGTGAGCACAACGACGCCAACGTGATCTCCATCGGCGGCCGGATGCACACCCAGGAAGAGGCGACGAAGTTCGTCGAGATCTTCCTCTCGACCCCGTACTCGGGCGACGAGCGCCACACCCGCCGCATCGAGATGCTCTCGGCGTACGAGACCACGGGCGAGCTCCCCCCGATCCCGGCGCACCACCCGCAGCACGAGGCCTGATCCGCACCCATGCCTGAGGGGCACACGATCCACCGGCTGGCCGCCGACTACCGGGAACGGTTCGGCGGCCGGCCCGTGCGTGCCTCCAGCCCGCAGGGCAAGTTCGCCGACTCGGCCGCCCTGCTCGACGGCACGGTCCTCACCACCACCGAGGCCCACGGCAAGCACCTCTTCCTCGGCTTCCCGGGCGAGGAGTGGGTCCACATCCACCTGGGCCTCTTCGGCAAGGTGAACTTCGGCCCCGCCCCCGCGCCGCCCGCCACGGACACGGTCCGGCTGCGCCTGGCCAACCCCGAGGCGTACGTCGACCTGCGCGGCCCGACCACCTGCGCGCTGATCACCGACGCGGAGAAGCAGGCGATACACGACCGGCTCGGCCCCGACCCGCTGCGTCCCGCCGACGACCCGGAGAAGGCCTGGCGCCGGATCTCGAAGTCCCGCACGACGATCGCCGCCCTGCTGATGGACCAGAAGATCATCGCAGGCGTCGGCAACGTCTACCGGGCCGAGGTCCTCTTCCGCCACGGCATCGACCCGTACCGCCCGGGCAAGGACCTGACCACAGGGGAGTGGGCCGCGATCTGGGACGACCTGGTCCTCCTGATGCGCGAGGGCGTCCGCCTCAACCGCATCGACACGGTCCGCCCCGAACACACCCCCGAGGCGATGGGCCGCCCACCCCGCGTGGACGACCACGGCGGCGAGGTCTACGTCTACCGCCGCGCGAACCTCCCGTGCCATGTCTGCGACGGGGAGATCCGCACGGCGGACCTGGCGGCCCGGAACCTGTTCTGGTGCCCGTGCTGCCAGAAATCCAGCCAGGGCGGAAAATCCAGCCCCTCCGGCGTTTGAGGAGCGGGGGTCCGGGGGCGGAGCCCCCGGTTTCGGGAAGGGGCGGGGTGGGGGACTAGAACCCGTGCGGCAACCACGGCGCGACCGGCGCCCCGAACGCCACCGACGCCTCGACCAACGCCCCCTCCCGCACCTCCCGAACCCGCCCCGCCGCGCCGAGCGACACGAGCGAGTTCCCACCCAGGTAGACGGACCCCAACTCCCGTACGGACAGGACCAGATCGGCAGGGTCATCCGTGCGCACGCACACCGCCCCCTTCGCATCCCCCGTCAACCGCCACCGCCCCTCGTTCCAGGGACACACCGCGTCCGCGACCTCGAACACCACATCCACCCCCGCCTGATACGTCCGCGCCTCCAACGCCGCCCCCACGTCCACGAGCCGCACATGCAGTCCGTCCCGCACCGTCACCTCGCACCGCCGCACATCGCTCACCAGATGCAGCCACGCGTCGTCCACCGGCCGGCTGTGGATCCGCACCCGCGACGTCAGGTCCACCGAGCACAGGAACCGCCACAGCGCCGCCTCGGCCGCCGGATCGAGCCCGGCGAGATCGTGCAGGAGCACGGACCCGTCGGACCCGTTGAACGACCACTCGGGCTTGACCGCGTACCGCGCGTACCCCACGACCTCCCCGTCCCGCTCCGCCAGCACGCACTGCCGGGGCGAGGCGCCCTCCCGGTCGCCCGCCGGGTCCATCAGCGCGACCCGCTCCCAGCCGGGCCGCCGCTCCAGCATCCCCGGCCGACCGGCGACCAGCTTCGCGTACACCGCCTCGCAGACCTCCAGCGACTCGGCGGGCGACGCGTACCGCAGCGCCACCCCGTCCGTGCCCTCCGGAACGGAGAGCCGCACCCGGGTCGTGTCGATCGTCGCCCGCGCCGAATACGCCGCCACCGCGTACCCGAAACGCCCGTAGATCTCCGGCTCCGACGCCGTCAGCACCGCGAGCGGCTCGCCCCACGCCCGTACGTCCGCCAGCTGGCGCCGCATCATCGAGGTGAGGATCCCGCGCCGCCGGTGCGTCCCGGCCACGCTCACCATCGTCACGCCCGCCGCCGGGACCACGGCCCCGCCCGGCACCGCGAGCCGGAAGGTGAACGCCCCCGCCGTACCGACGCAGCGGTCCCCGTCCCACGCGCCGATCGACCGCTCGTACTCGGTCAGCTCCTGCCAGAGCTTCCGCTCCTCGTCCGCCTCCGGAACCCCGCCGAAGGCGAGCTCCAGCACGCCGTACCAGTCGTCCCATTCGGCCGGGTCGAGAACCCGGAGTTCAGTCGTCATATGCCATCGATATCAGCGCCCCACCGCCCGTCGCGACCCGATTTCGAGCGCAATGTCACCTGGGTCCCTCTGCACGAGCGTCGATCGGGTGGATAGGGTCCAGGCCAATGGGACGTCGCGGCGGAGTGGACTCGTACGCGGCCCGGATGCGCAAGAGCGCCCACCGGGCCCGCATCGCGCTGCGCCGGTCCGGGGTCGACTACTTCCGCGGCGACGGCTCCGACTGGGTCGCCCTCATCGGGCTCCTGCTCATCATCCCCGCCATCACCTGCGGCACCCTCCTCAACCCGGTGTGGTGCTCACCGGTCGCCCTCGCCCTGCCGATCGTCGCCGGCGGACTGCTGCTGCGCCCCGCCAGCCTGCTCGGCCTGTACGCGGCCGCCGCCGGCGCGCTCATCGTCGAGTCGCTCGTCCTCGGCCCGTACACCGAGGGCCCGGCCAGGGTCACCCCCGGCACCGTCCTGGTGGTCGCCGCCTGCGGCCTCTTCGGACTGCTCATCGCCCAGTTCCGGGCCCGCGTCGGCGTGCCCTGGCGGCGCGGCGGCACGATGCTCTTCGACCTGCGCGAACGCATCCGGGTGCAGAGCGCCCTGCCTCCCCTGCCGAAGGGCTGGCACCGCGAGATGGCGCTGCGCCCGGCCGGCGGCCAGTCCTTCTCCGGCGACTTCGTCGTCGCCGCCCGCACCAACGGCGGGCGCACCCTGGAGGTCCTGCTCACCGACGTCTCCGGCAAGGGCATGGACGCGGGCTCCCGCGCCCTGCTGCTCTCCGGCGCCTTCGGCGGCCTCCTCGGCTCGCTGCCCCCGCACGGCTTCCTGCCCGCCGCCAACGGCTACCTCCTGCGCCAGGACTGGGACGAGGGCTTCGCCACCTCCATCCACCTCGTCCTCGACCTGGAGTCCGGCGACTACGAGCTGCTCTCCGCGGGCCATCTGCCCGCCCTCCAACTGCACGCGGGCAGCGGCCGCTGGGAGGAGAAGTCCGGCGAGGGGCCCCTCCTCGGCGTCTACGACGGCGCCGAGTTCCACCCGGTCAAGGGCTCCCTGCGCCCCGGCGACGTCCTCATGCTCTTCACCGACGGCCTCGTCGAGGCGGCCGACCGCGACATCGCCGAGGGCATCGACCGCCTCACCGGCGAGGCCGACCGCTATGTCGCCGCCGGGTTCGAGGGCGCCGCCTGGCATCTGATCGAGGCCTGCGCCAAGGACGTCAACGACGACCGCGCGCTGCTCCTGATCAGCCGCAGGGGCTGACCCGAGCGCCCGGGGTGGGGCCACCCCCACCCCCAGGAGACCGGCCGCCCGCATGGCCCCCGACCTGCGGGAATCCGTACGTTCGACGAGTCGGTCACGAACATACGGAGGACACTCATGGCACCCCGGGAACCCGCCCCCCTCGGCACGGCAGCCGTCGAACTCACCGGGGTACGCCGCCAGTACGGCAAGGGGGACGGCGCCGTGCACGCGCTCCGCGGCATCGACCTGCGCCTCCCGCACGGCAGCTTCACCGCCGTCATGGGCCCCTCCGGCTCCGGCAAGTCCACCTTCCTCCAGTGCGCGGCCGGACTCGACCGCCCCACCGCGGGCTCCGTCCGCCTCGGCGGCACCGAGATCACCGGCCTCGGCGAGAACCGGCTCACCGAGCTGCGCCGCAGCCGCCTCGGCTTCGTCTTCCAGGCCTTCAACCTGCTGCCCTCGCTCACCGTCGAGCAGAACGTCCTGCTGCCCCTGCGCCTCGCCGGCGAGCGCCCCGACCGGCGCCGCGCCGCGGAGGTCCTCGGCCAGGTCGGCCTCGGCGACAAGGGCGCCCGCCGCCCCGCCGAGCTCTCCGGCGGCCAGCAGCAGCGCGTCGCCCTCGCCCGCGCCCTCGTCACCCGCCCCGACGTGATCTTCGCGGACGAGCCGACCGGCGCCCTCGACACCACGACCGCCGCCGAGGTCCTGGCACTGCTGCGCGGCGCGGTCGACGGCCTCGGCGCCACCGTCGTGATGGTCACCCACGACCCCGTCGCCGCCGCCTACGCCGACCGGGTCCTCTTCCTCGCCGACGGCTCCCTCGCCGACACCCTCCCGCGCACCACCCCGGACCGCATCGCCGCCCGGATGGCGTCCCTCACCACCCCGCACCGGATCGGAGCGGCCGCCTGATGCCCCGCCTCGACAGCCTCGCCCGCGCGGCAACCCGGTTCGGAGCGGCCGCCTGATGCCCCGCCCCAACAGCCTCGCCCGCGCCGCCGTCCGCTTCAAGCCCTCCGCCTTCGCCGGCACCTTCGTCGCGCTGCTGCTGGCCGCCGCCGTGATCTCCGGCTGCGGCCTCCTGCTCCAGACCGGCCTCACCGCCTCCATCCCACCCGCCCGCTACGAATCCACCCCCGTGGTAGCGGCCGCAGACCAGCGGCTGCACACCACGATCGGCTACGGCGAGGAGCGCAGCACGCTCTCCGCGGCCGTACCCGACCGGGCCCGCCTGGACGCCACCCTGGTCCGCACCGCCGCGGCCACCCCGGGCGCCGCCCACGCCATCGGCGACGTCACCTACCCCGTACGCACGACCTCCGGCCCCCCACTCACCGCCTCCGGCTGGAGCTCCACCACCTTCACCGGCACCCGCCTGACCGCCGGCACACCCCCGGGCGAGGATGAGGCGGTCGTAGCGCCCGGCGGCGGCCGGATCGGCGAGCGGATCACGCTGCACACGCCGGCGGGGGAGCGCACTTTCACGGTTTCGGGGCTGGCGGCACGCCCGGCGGCCACGACATCGGCCCCCACCCCCACCTCCATCTGGTTCTCCGACGCCCAGGCTCTCGCCCTCTCCGGCCACCCCCGCACCGTCGACGCCATCGCCGTCCTGCCCGAGAAGGGCACCGACCCGGCCGCGCTCGCCGCCCAGGTGGAGCGCGCGCTGGGCGGCAGGGCGCAGGTGTACACCGGCGACGACCGGAGCCTCGCCGAGGGGGCCGGGCTGCCGGCCGCCCGGGAGCTCCTGATCGCCCTCGGCGGCTCCTTCGGCGGGACCGCCACCCTCGTCGCCGTGTTCACCGCCGCCGGCACCATCGCGCTCTCCGTCGGGCAGCGCTCCCGCGAGTTCGCCCTGCTGCGGGCGATCGGCGCGACCCCGCGCCAGCTCCGCCGCTCCATCGCCACCGAGTCCCTGCTCGTCGCCCCGCTCGCCGGCGCCCTCGGCTGCCTGCCCGGCCTCGCCCTCGCCACCTGGTGGTTCGGGCAGCTCAAGGAGCGCGGCGCGATCCCCGAAGGGGTACGCCTCGACACCGGCCCGATCCCCTTCGCGGTGGCCGTCGCCGCCACGCTCCTGACCGCCCTGCTCGCCGGCCTCGCCGCCGCCCGCCGCCCCTCCCGTACCGCACCGGGCCGCGCGCTCGCCGAGTCGCAGGTCGAGCCGCGCGCGACCGGCCGGATCCGCACCCCGCTCGGCCTCCTCGCCCTGGCCGGCGGCGCGACCCTCGCGGGCGTGGCCGCCCGCTCCTCCGGCGTGGACGCCGCCAACGCGGCCCTCGGCGTCGTCATGCTCTTCATGCTGGCCGTCGCCCTGCTCGGCCCGCCGCTCGCCCGGCTCTGCGCGGCCCTCGGCGGACTGCCCCTGCGCGCCTCCGGCGCCGCCGGACACCTCGCCGCCGCCAACACCCGCGCCAACGCCCGGCGGCTCGCCTCCGCGCTCACCCCGATCGTCCTCGCGATGGCCTTCGCGTCGACCCTCGTCTTCCTGCACACCAGCACCGACCGTGCCACCGAGCGCCAGCAGCGCGCCGCGCTCGTCGCCGACCATGTCGTCACCGCCCCGGCCGGACTCCCCGCCGACGCGGCCGAACGCGCCGCCCGCGCCCCGGGCGTCACCGCGGCCGTCGCCGTGCAGCGCACCGGCGTCCTGCTCCCCGACGCCGACGCGGGCTTCCTCCGCGCCACCGCGCAGGGCGTCTCCGCCGACCCCACCCCGGTCCTCGACCTGGACGTCCGCACCGGCTCGCTCGCCGCGCTGCGCCCCGGCACGGTCGCCGTCGACGCCAACCTGGCCGAGGCCCAGGACGTACGCACCGGGGACCGCCTGGAGCTCCGGCTGCCCGACGGCACCCGGACGGAGCCGCTCGTCGTCGCCACCTACGGGCGCGGCCTCGGCCTGGCCGAGGTGACGCTCCCGGCCGCCGCCCTGACCGGGCACGTCACCTCCCCGTACGCCACCGAGCTCCTGGTCCGGGGCGGCGAGCCCGCCGCCCTGGCCCCGCTCGGCACCGTCACCGACGCCGACGGCTGGTCCACCGCGCAGAGCCGCGACCGCGAGCTCAACGCCTGGGCCAACACCACCATGGCCGCCGTCCTCGGCGGATTCGCCGCCGTCGCCGCCGCCAACACGCTGGTGATGACCGTCCTCGACCGCCGCCGCGAGCTGCGCACCCTGCGCCTGGTGGGCACCACCCGCCGCCAGGTCCTGCGGATGATCCGCTGGGAGGCCCTGCTCGTCACGACGTCGGGCCTGGCCATAGGCACCACCATCGCCCTGGCCACCCTCTTCCCCATGACGAACGGCCTGACCGGCGAGGACCCGTACATCCCACCACTCCTGTACGCCTCCTTCGCGGCGGCCACGCTAGCCCTGGGCCTCACCGCCACTGCCCTACCGGCCCGAGCCGCACTACGCTGACCGCCATGACCGCCACGACCGGCACCCCGAACCTCCTCACCCTCACCGAGATCGAGACCCTCGCCGTCGCCGCCCACGCCGGCCAGACCGACAAGGCGGGACGCCCGTACGCGGAGCACCTGCGGGCGGTCGCCGAAGGGGTACGGGCCCGGGGCGGCGACGAGCGGCAGATCGCGGCGGCCTGGCTGCACGACGCCATCGAGGACGAGGCGCTGTCCGCCGAGTGGCTGGCGGACGCGGCCCTGCCGCCGGAGGTCAAGGACATGGTGCGGGCCCTGACCAGGCGCCCGGGCGAGGACCCGGAGTCCTACACCCACCGCATTCTGGCCACCCCGGGCGCCCTCCTGGTCAAGCGGGCCGACCTCGCGCACAACGCGGACCCGGCCCGCCTGGCCCTCCTCGACCAGCCGACCCGGGACCGCCTGACCGCCAAATACGCCCGCACCCAGGCCCTGTTGGGCCTCACCCCGCCGTACTGATCAAGACGAATTTCGACAACTTGGCCGATTATCGACGGCGACGATTCGTCACCCGCCCGCGCTGGGCAGGTAGTTGGTGGCACGATAGATGCGGCGGGGGTGTTCTGTGGCGCACGCTCCCCGGCGGCAAGGCGGGAACCGACCGAGGGTGTGATCAGTTATGGCCATTTCGCTGTCTGTGGTGCTGCTTTTGGCGATCATCCTGGTGGTGCTGATCCGCGGCGGCAACCTCAAGGCCGGCCCGGCCGTCGTCGCGGTCCTCTTCGGCTTCTTCCTCGCCTCGACGGGCATGGCCGACGACATCCAGCGCTTCCTGGACTCGATAACGACGACGGTCGGCAACATCAAGTTCTGACCCCGCCCCCCTCACCCCTTCTTGGCGCCCGATTTCGCGGCGGTCTTGGCGGCCGGCTTCGTGACGGCCTTCTTGGCCGACTTCTTCACCGCCTTGGCGGCAGGCTTGCCCGCAGCCTTCTTGGCCACCGGCTTGGCGGCGCTCTTCTTGTCGGCGACCTTCTTGGCCACGGGCTTCGCCGTCGGCTTGGCAGGCTGCTTGGGCTTGGCTGCCGGCTTCTTGGGCACGGCCTTCTCGACAGCCGGCTTCTTGGGTGCCGCCTTCTCGACGGCCGGCTTCTTGGGTGCCGCCTTCTCGACGGCCGGCTTCTTGGGTGCGGCCTTCTCGACGGCCGGCTTCTTGGGTGCAGGCTTCTTGGGCGCGGCCTTCTCGGTGGCCGGCTTCTTGGCCTCGGGCTTCTTTGCGGCCGGTTTCTCCGGTTTGCCCGTAGCCCACTTGAGTTCGATCTCCAGCTCGATCTCCCCCTCCTCGATCTCGACCTCCACCTCGCTGTCGAGCTCGTCCGGGATCCGCAGGCTCAGCGTCCCGGCCCCCAGCTTCAGCTCGGCCTCCCCGCCCTTCCGGAGCGCCTCGGCGAGCGCGGCCAGCTGATCGGCGGCTTCGAGACGGGACAGCACACGCTTCTGCTCGAACTTCAGATCCTTCATGACGACCTCCGGCCCCCATACGCATACGGGATGGACGCTAATAAAGCGGACAGCGCCCATTCTTCAGTCCCGCACCGCACCCGGCATCCCACGGAAATCGACTCAGGCCCTTCCGGGCGACTGCGGAAGGCTCCTGGGCGCGATGACGATTCCTCGACCCGCGAAGAAGGCCGCGAAGGTGGCGACCGGTAGTTCCGCTCTCCGTGCTTCCTCGGTGTGACCCGAGGGGTTCCGGAAGGCGAGGGTGCCGCCGCTGTGGCCGGTGACGAGGACGAGGTGGCCGCCCTGCCCCGGCGCGGGGCGGTCGGGGCGTCGGATCTCCTTGTGAACGGACACGATCGCCTGATGGCCCTCGTCGAGAAGTTCGACGAGGCGCCCCATGGGAAGCACCGGGTGGACCCGGGCGTCGAGGCCGTGCACCTCCCGGGCGTACGCGACGGCGGGGGCGTAGATCAGGCCCCGGATCTGCCCGTCCTGCTCGGTGTAGGCGCCGTGGCGGAGGGCCCCGTCCCGCAGGGCGAACAGGCTCGGCGCGTGCCCGTCGCGGTGGTGGAGGGCCATGCGCAAGCAGGCCATGCCGCACAGGTGCCCGCACCAGCGCCCGTAGTCCTCCTGGTCGGCCGCCCCCGACTCGTGCCAGCGCGGATCCTCGGCCGGGTCGTGGCCCCCGTACACGATCGATGTGATGAGGTCGGGGCTCGCGTACTGGGTGGTCGTGGGGAACGTGTCAGACACGGGAGGGTTCCTTCCGGTGCGGGGCGTCGGTGATCAGCCGGTGGAAGGTGCGCAGGTCCACACCGCCGCCGGACAGCACGACACCGATCGTCCCGGATTCGTGCGGGACGGCCCTGGCCAGGATCGCGGCCAGCGCACACGCTCCGCTCGGCTCCACCACCAGCTTGAGGTGGCGGAAGGCAAAGGCCATGGCAGCGCGGGTGATCCACTCCAGGTATTCGGCCCGCCCGGCATCGATCCCGAACGCGATGACCTCCGGGGAGTCGTAGGGGTGCTCGGCCGCGATGTGCTCCTCCAGGGCATCGCGCCGGTCGGCGGCGGTGTGGAAGGTGATCTGCCACTCGGTGCCTTCGGAGACATCCCCGAGATGCCGGTACGTCGTCTCGATCGGGCCGGTCACCTGTCCGGACGCCGCGAGGGACGACTCGACCGCCGAGCGCGAGAGCTTTCGCGCGGCATCCTGAGAGTCCACGGTCGTGATCACGATCAAGGCCACCGTAGCCCGGGTGGACTTGAGACGCCGGGGAAACGGCCTTGGAGCTCAGCGGAGTCGCGCCGAAGAACGTAGAACGGTGCCGGCCGGCAAGGACGTTGCCGTGTGTGGTGGCGAAGATCAGCGCGTCCGGGACGGGGGCACGGGATGCGCGCCTTTCGGGTGCCGGTGGTTGATCACCAGCCATCCCCGCCGGGGGGGGGGGCTTCCTCGCGCGCTATCCCGCGTCATCCCGCGCACGGCGGTACGGAAACGGAAAGAGCCGGTCTCCGTTGTTCACGGAAAACCGGCTCTGACCAGGCAACTTGCCACGTGGAGCGGGCGACGGGAATCGAACCCGCGTAGCTAGTTTGGAAGACTAGGGCTCTACCATTGAGCTACGCCCGCACAGGGTGTGCCGCGAGGCCATCGGCCCCGGCGCACGGAGGTCATCGTAGCGGTTTCTCGTGGGTGCCCGCACACCCCCGGAAATGGGGGGCGTCGCACCGTCCCCGTCCATGTACCCTACGTGTCGCACCGACGGGGTGTGGCGCAGCTTGGTAGCGCGTCCGCTTTGGGAGCGGAAGGCCGTGGGTTCAAATCCCGCCACCCCGACCAGCCAAGATCACATTGTGGGCCGTGAGGCGCTTGCGGTTACTATGCAAGCTGCGTGCCCGTGTGTCTCTCTGACCGGGCCGATCGGCCGGAACCGCCCCCAGGTGGTACCGGCGAAACCAGGAATCAGCCACCAAGGAGACCGAACCGTGAAGAGCGCCGTGGAGACCCTGAACCCGACTCGGGTTCGGCTCACTGTCGAGGTGCCCTTCGAGGAGCTCAAGGACAGCCTCGACGCGGCGTACAAGAAGATCAACCAGCAGGTCACGGTCAAGGGCTTCCGTAAGGGCAAGATCCCGGCTCGCGTGATCGACCAGCGGTTCGGCCGTGGTGCGGTGCTGGAGGAGGCCGTCAACGACGCGCTCCCGAAGTTCTACACCGAGGCCGTCAACGAGGCCGAGGTCAACCCGCTGGGTCAGCCCGAGGTCGACATCACGGAGCTGAAGGACGGCGAGCTGCTGGCCTTCACCGCCGAGGTCGACGTCCGCCCGGCCATCGAGATCCCGGACTTCTCCGGCATCGAGGTCGAGGTCGACGCCGTCGAGGTCACCGACGAGGACATCGAGAAGTCCGTGGAGCAGCTCCGCGAGCGCTTCGCGTCCACCAACCCGGTCGAGCGCGCCGCCGCCGCCGGTGACGTCGTCACCATCGACCTGGAGGCCAAGGTCGACGGCGAGGTGCTGCCCGACGGTGTCGCCAGCGACGTCTCGTACACCATCGGTTCCGGCGAGCTCCTCGACGGCATCGACGAGGCCGTGACCGGCCTGGAGGCCGGTGGCGAGGCCACCTTCAGCTCGCAGCTGAAGGGCGGCTCCGCCGAGGGCAAGGACGCCGAGGTCACCGTCAAGGTCACCGCCGTCGCCGCCCGTGAGCTCCCCGAGCTGGACGACGAGTTCGCGCAGCTGGCGTCGGAGTTCGACACCCTCGACGAGCTCAAGGCCGACAGCCGCAAGCGCCTTGAGAACATGAAGCAGTTCGACCAGGCCACCCAGGCCCAGGAGCGCGTCCTGGAGAAGCTCCTGGAGCTGGCGGAGATCCCCGTCCCCGAGAAGCTGCTCGAGGACGAGGTCAACACCCGCAAGCACAACCTGGAGCACCACCAGCTCGGCCAGATGGGCCTGACCATCGAGAAGTACCTGGAGTTCCAGGGCAAGACGGTCGAGGAGTTCGACGCCGAGACCAAGGACCAGGCCGTCAAGGGCATCAAGACCCAGTTCATCCTCGACGAGCTGGTCAACAAGGAGAAGCTGAACGTGGAGCAGGAGGAGCTCACCGAGCACCTCATGCGTCGCGCCGCCTCCTCCGGCATGTCCCCCGACCAGTTCGCCCAGGCCGTCGTCCAGGGCGGCCAGGTGCCGATGCTGGTCGGCGAGGTCGCCCGCGGCAAGGCGCTCGCGCTGGTCGTCGAGGCCGCCAAGGTCGTCGACACCAACGGCGTCGAGGTCGACCTGTCCGACGAGGACGAGGAGCAGGCCGCCGAGACGGTCGAGGCCGTCACCGGCGAGGCCGAGGTCTCCGAGGAGAAGTAAGTCTCCCCGGGGGAGGCGCGAGGCTCCGGCCGCGCGCCGAACCCCGTGTCACGGGCCCGGACGCACTGCTGTGCGTCCGGGCCCGTGGACGTACCGGGGCCGGTTCATGCGCGCCCGCCCACCTTGCGCTCCCAGCGAACAGTTCGGGAACCGGGATGGCGTTGTCCTACCTGCGCGTTAGGGTCCATGAATACGAGGGCAATGCCCTCTGAACGAGACGCTGAGACGGCCCGGTGCCGTCGGAGACGAGCAGGTGGATACGTGACGAATCTGAAGCCTTACGCCGCGG
Organism: Streptomyces sp. NPDC094032; assembly: GCF_040303965.1. Taxonomy (NCBI): domain Bacteria; kingdom Bacillati; phylum Actinomycetota; class Actinomycetes; order Kitasatosporales; family Streptomycetaceae; genus Streptomyces; species Streptomyces sp. NPDC094032. The sequence continues at coordinate 191,705 of NZ_JBEOUE010000004.1, forward strand.
GTGAGCCGTCCATCGGTGGTGGCCTCGGCGACCATGTCTACAACCGGCTGCTCGGCGAGCGCATCATCTTCCTCGGCCAGCAGGTCGACGACGAGATCGCCAACAAGATCACCGCCCAGATGCTCCTCCTGGCCGCCGACCCGTCCAAGGACATCTACCTGTACATCAACAGCCCCGGTGGCTCCGTGACGGCCGGCATGGCCGTCTACGACACCATGCAGTACATCCCCAACGACGTCGTGACCATCGGTATGGGCATGGCGGCCTCGATGGGCCAGTTCCTGCTCACCGGCGGCACCCCCGGCAAGCGCTTCGCGCTGCCGAACACCGACATCCTGATGCACCAGGGCTCCGCCGGCATCGGTGGCACCGCCTCCGACATCAAGATCCAGGCCGAGTACCTTCTCCGTACGAAGCAGCGCATGGCCGAGATCACCGCGCACCACTCCGGTCAGACCGTCGAGGCGATCATCCGCGACGGCGACCGTGACCGCTGGTTCACCGCGGACGAGGCCAAGGAGTACGGCCTCATCGACGACATCATCACGCACGCCGCGGGTGTTCCGGGCGGCGGCGGCACGGGCGCCTGAGCCCCGGCAGCCCGCCCAAGAGCCCCAGCCCCCCGCCGAACGCCACCAGGACGGTGAACACCCAGATGCAGAACAACCTCTCCCCGAGCGGCCTCTACACCGGCGCGCCGATGGACAACCGCTACGTCGTGCCGCGCTTCGTGGAGCGCACTTCGCAGGGCGTGCGCGAGTACGACCCGTACGCGAAGCTGTTCGAGGAGCGCGTGATCTTCCTCGGCGTGCAGATCGACGACGCCTCGGCCAACGACGTCATGGCGCAGCTGCTGTGCCTGGAGTCGATGGACCCGGACCGCGACATCTCGATCTACATCAACAGCCCCGGCGGCTCGTTCACGGCCCTCACGGCCATCTACGACACGATGCAGTTCGTGAAGCCGGACATCCAGACGGTCTGCATGGGCCAGGCGGCCTCCGCCGCGGCCGTGCTGCTCGCCGCCGGCACCCCCGGCAAGCGGATGGCCCTGCCGAACGCCCGTGTGCTGATCCACCAGCCCTCCGGCGGCACCGGCCGTGAGCAGCTCTCCGACCTGGAGATCGCGGCCCGCGAGATCCTGCGCATGCGCACCCAGCTGGAGGAGATGCTGGCCAAGCACTCCTCGACGCCGATCGAGAAGATCCGCGACGACATCGAGCGCGACAAGATCCTGACCGCCGAGGACGCCCTCGCGTACGGTCTGGTCGACCAGATCGTCTCGACCCGCAAGAGCACGGCCGCCGCCGCGCACTGACGCTCGACCTTCCCTCGCCGTGGTTGGTGTGGCCGAATCCCGTCCATGCCAACCGCGCCAAGGGGGGCCCGAACGGGGGGCCCGGCAAGGTACCGTCGAATATGAGGCACCAGGAGTCGCTGAACCAAGCACTCCCAGGCGAAGGGGAAGCACCTCGTGGCACGCATCGGTGATGGCGGCGATCTGCTCAAGTGCTCGTTCTGCGGAAAGAGCCAGAAGCAGGTGAAGAAGCTCATCGCGGGACCCGGTGTGTACATCTGCGACGAGTGCATCGACCTCTGCAACGAGATCATCGAAGAGGAACTCGCGGAGACGAGCGAGGTGCGCTGGGAGGAGCTTCCCAAGCCCCGCGAGATCTACGAGTTCCTGGAGGGCTATGTCGTCGGCCAGGAGCCGGCGAAGAAGGCCCTCTCAGTCGCCGTGTACAACCACTACAAGCGCGTCCAGGCCGGCGAGAACGGCGGCGCGCAGGGCAGGGACGACGCCATCGAGCTGGCGAAGTCCAACATCCTGCTGCTCGGCCCGACCGGCTCCGGCAAGACGCTCCTGGCGCAGACCCTGGCCCGGATGCTCAACGTCCCGTTCGCCATCGCGGACGCGACGGCGCTGACGGAGGCCGGCTATGTCGGCGAGGACGTCGAGAACATCCTGCTCAAGCTGATCCAGGCGGCGGACTACGACGTCAAGAAGGCCGAGACCGGGATCATCTACATCGACGAGATCGACAAGGTCGCCCGTAAGAGCGAAAATCCGTCGATCACGCGCGACGTCTCGGGCGAGGGCGTGCAGCAGGCCCTCCTCAAGATCCTGGAGGGCACCACGGCCTCCGTCCCGCCGCAGGGCGGCCGGAAGCACCCGCACCAGGAGTTCATCCAGATCGACACGACGAATGTGCTGTTCATCGTGGGCGGCGCCTTCGCGGGCCTGGAGAAGCTCATCGAGTCGCGTGCGGGCGCCAAGGGCATCGGCTTCGGGGCGACCATCCGCTCGAAGCGCGAGATCGAGGCGAGCGACCAGTTCCAGGAGGTCATGCCGGAGGACCTGGTGAAGTTCGGGATGATCCCCGAGTTCATCGGCCGTCTCCCCGTCATCACCTCGGTCCACAACCTGGACCGCGAGGCCCTCCTCAAGATCCTCGTCGAGCCCCGTAACGCCCTGGTCAAGCAGTACCAGCGCCTCTTCGAACTCGACGGCGTGGAGCTGGACTTCGACCGCCCGGCCCTGGAGGCCATCGCCGACCAGGCGATCCTCCGCGGCACCGGCGCGCGCGGCCTGCGCGCCATCATGGAGGAGGTCCTCCAGTCGGTGATGTACGAGGTCCCGTCCCGCAAGGACGTGGCCCGCGTGGTCATCACCGCCGACGTGGTCCGCAACAACGTCAACCCGACGCTGGTCCCGCGGATCGTGAAGAACGACGGCAGGCACGAGAAGTCCGCCTGACCCGCAGCGACGAGAAGGGGCGCCCCGCCGAACGGCGGGGCGCCCCTTCGTCATTGACGTCCGGTCAGGCCGTGGCGCCGGATCGTGCCGGGGCGCCGGTCAGGCCTTGGTGGCCGGTCAGGCCTTGACGCGGACTTCCTTGCGCAGCTTCGCCGCGGTGGCCGCCGCGTCCTCGGCGGAGCCGCCCTTGCCGGAGAGCATGGAGGCCATGTCGACGGGGACGACGAAGCCCACCGTGCTGTGGTCGGCCCACACGCACATGGTCATGGCGAACGCCGGGGTGGACTGGGCAGGGTCGGCCTTGGTCTTGGCCTGCTGGCACTTCAGCACCGCGCCGTCGAGGCCGGCCGGCTTGTAGGCCTGCGGGCTGCCCTCCAGCTGCATCTCGCCGTCCTTGCCCTTGTCCTTGTCGGCCTCGGTCTTGATGCCGGCGAAGATCATGTCGACGACGCCCTCGGGGTCCTCGATCTCGCCGTACAGACCGTCGAAGGAGAGCAGCTTGCCGGCCAGCGGGTTGGACTTGTCCTCGACCTTGTAGGAGGCGCTCACCTCCTTGGCGTTCTTGACGCCGTTCTTCTCGGCCTCCTTGAGCGACTTCTTGTCGCCCTGGCTCTCGGAGCCGGCGCTCGCGTCCTTCTTGTACTCGCCGAGCACCGTCTCCGGCGTGATCAGCTTGTGCGGGCCGTCGTCCGCGACGGAGGAGCCGCCACCCCCGCCGATCACGAAGTACGCCGCCACCGCTATCGCCGCGACCGCGGCCACGCCGCCGATGATCCAGCCGGCCTTGCTCTTCTTGGCGGGCGGCGGCGGAGGCATGTACCCGCCCGGGCCCTGCGGGGCGCCGTACTGCGGCTGCTGGCCGTACGGGCCGGGCTGCTGCGGCTGGCCCTGCTGCGGGTAGCCGTACGGGGGCTGCTGCGGCGGCACACCCTGCGGGGCCTGCTGGGGGTATCCGTAACCGGGCTGCGGGGCCTGCGGGGGCTGACCGTACGGACCGGGCTGCGGCGGCTGCTGGCCATAGGGGCCGGGCTGCTGCGGCTGCTGGCCGTACGGGCCGGGCTGCTGGGGCTGGCCGCCGTACGGGCCCGGCTGGTTGTAGCTCATGGACAGGTTCCCCTCACAAGATGTTTATGTCTGGCGAACATCCTGTCGGAAGCCGTGTGCCACCGGGGCGGCGGGGGCCACACCGTTACGGAACAATCGAGTTTCAGGACCACCCCCGGATCCCCCTAAACTGGCCCGGTGACCGAGAACACTCAGCAGCAGACGACAGCCACCCCCGAACTGCCGACCGCGTACGCGCCGGCCGAAGTAGAGGGGCAGCTGTACGCGCGCTGGGTAGAGCGGGGCTACTTCGAGGCGGACGAGAAGAGCGACAAGCCGCCGTTCACCGTCGTCATCCCGCCGCCGAACGTCACCGGCTCGCTCCACCTGGGCCACGCCTTCGAGCACACCCTCATCGACGCCCTGACCCGCCGCAAGCGCATGCAGGGCTTCGAGACGCTGTGGCAGCCGGGCATGGACCACGCCGGCATCGCCACCCAGAACGTCGTCGAGCGCGAGCTCGCCAAGGAGGGCAAGTCCCGCCACGACCTGGGCCGGGAGGCGTTCGTCGAGCGCGTCTGGCAGTGGAAGGCCGAGTCCGGCGGCCAGATCTCGGGGCAGATGAAGCGCCTCGGTGACGGCGTCGCCTGGTCCCGCGAGCGGTTCACCATGGACGAGGGCCTGTCCCAGGCCGTCCAGACCATCTTCAAGAAGCTCTACGACGACGAGCTGATCTACCGCGCCGAGCGCATCATCAACTGGTGCCCGCGCTGTCTGACCGCGATCTCCGACATCGAGGTCGAGTACCAGGACGACGACGGCGAGCTCGTCTCCATCCGGTACGGCGAGGGCGACAACGAGATCGTCGTCGCCACCACCCGCGCCGAGACGATGCTCGGTGACACGGCCGTCGCCGTCCACCCGGACGACGAGCGCTACCAGCACATGATCGGCACCGAGATCGAGCTGCCGCTCACCGGCCGCCGCATCCCGATCGTCGCCGACACGCACGTCGACCCGGCGTTCGGCACCGGCGCCGTCAAGGTGACCCCGGCGCACGACCCGAACGACTTCGAGATCGGCCAGCGCCACGACCTGCCGTCGATCGCCGTCATGGACGAGCACGCGGTCATCACGGTCCACGGCCCGTTCCTCGGCCTGGACCGCCTGGAGGCCCGTTCCGCCATCGTCGCCGCGCTGCGCGCCGAGGGCCGGATCGTCGCCGAGAAGCGCCCGTACACCCACTCCGTCGGGCACTGCTCGCGCTGCAAGACCACCATCGAGCCGCGGCTTTCGATGCAGTGGTGGGTCAAGGTCGGCCCGCTCGCGAAGGCCGCCGGTGACGCGGTCCGCGACGGCAAGGTCAAGATCCACCCGCAGGAGATGGAGAAGCGCTACTTCGACTGGGTCGACAACCTGCACGACTGGTGCATCTCGCGCCAGCTGTGGTGGGGCCACCGCATCCCGGTCTGGTACGGCCCCAACGGCGAAGTCGTCTGCGTCGGCCCGGACGAGCAGCCGCCGACCGGCGAGGGCTGGACCCAGGACTCCGACGTCCTGGACACCTGGTTCTCCTCCGGCCTGTGGCCGTTCTCCACGCTCGGCTGGCCCGAGCAGACCGAGAGCCTCAAGAAGTTCTATCCGAACTCGGTCCTGGTCACCGGCTACGACATCCTCTTCTTCTGGGTCGCCCGGATGATGATGTTCGGTCTGTACGCGATGGACGGCACCCCGCCGTTCCACACCATCGCCCTGCACGGCATGGTCCGTGACCAGAACGGCAAGAAGATGTCGAAGTCCTTCGGCAACGTGGTCAACCCGCTGGACTGGATGGACACGTACGGCTCCGACGCCGTCCGCTTCACCCTGGCCCGCGGAGCCAACCCCGGTGTCGACGTCCCGATCGGCGAGGACTGGGTCCAGGCGTCCAGCAAGTTCGCCAACAAGATCTGGAACGCGACGCGCTTCGCGCTGATGAACGGCGCGACGATCGAGGGCGAGCTGCCCGACCCGTCCGAGATGACCGCCACGGACCGCTGGATCCTGTCGCGGCTCAACGAGACGGTCGCGGACGTCGACGCGTTCTACGACGACTACCAGTTCTCGAAGCTGTCGGACGCGCTGTACCACTTCGCGTGGGACGAGGTCTTCGACTGGTACGTCGAGCTGTCGAAGACGACGTTCTTCGCCGGCGGCGAGGGCGCGCGGGTCTCCGGCCGGGTCCTCGGCGAGGTCCTCGACGTCATGCTGCGGCTGCTGCACCCGGTGGTCCCCTTCGTCACCGAGACGCTGTGGACCACGCTGACCGGCGGCGAGTCCCTCGTGATCGCCGACTGGCCGAAGGACAGCGGCTTCCGCGACAGCGCCGCCGAGCAGGAGATCGCGCTGGTCCAGCGGGTCATCACCGAGGTCCGCCGCTTCCGCAAGGAGCAGGGTCTCCAGGACGCGCAGAAGGTGCCCGCCCGTCTCACGCTGGACGGCACCCCGCTCGCCGCGCACGAGGCGGCCATCCGCCAGATCCTGCGCCTCCAGCCGGAGGGCGAGGGCTTCGCGGCCACCGCCACCCTGCCGGTCGCCGGGGCCGAGGTCGCGCTGGACCTGTCCGGCACGATCGACGTCGCGGCCGAGCGCAAGCGGCTCGCGAAGGACCTGGCCGCCGCCGAGAAGGAGAAGGCGCAGGCTCAGGGCAAGCTGGGCAACGAGGCGTTCCTGGCCAAGGCGCCGGACAACGTGGTCGACAAGATCCGTGGCCGCCTCGCCAAGGCGGACGAGGACATCGCCCGCATCCAGGCGCAGCTGGAGAAGCTGCCGCAGGCGTAACGAGCGATACGAGCGGTACGCGGAAGGGCCCGGAACCACGACTGGTTCCGGGCCCTTCCGCGTACCCCTCCCTACGACTCCGTGGCGACGGGCCCCACCCCGGCGGTCTCGGCGTTGCGGCGGGTCTTGGCCCAGCCGGTGCGGCCGCGCAGGAGCCGGACGAAGCCGCGGGCCGAGACGATGAAGAGGTGGTAGGCGTACAGCCACAGGGTGAAGCCCCACAGCAGGCCCTTGAGGCGGGAGCGGTCGGGGGCGAACTCGCGCCGGTAGACCGGGCCCCACAGCAGGAACGGGACGATCGAGAACAGCGCGAGGACCAGGGCGAGGGGCCACGCGGCGAGCAGGACCTCGGCCGCGCCGCCGCCGGTGACGAGCGCGAACAGCATGAGCGCGGTCAGGACGAGCGTCGCCAGATGGGCGATGGGCTGGAAGAACGTGTACAGGGACTCCAGGACGCCGGACGCCTTGTAGTGGCGGGACCCGATGATGCGGCCGGAGTAGCGCACGCACTGGATGTTGCCCTGGGCCCAGCGGGTGCGCTGGGTGAGGAAGCGGCGGGTGTACGGGAGGGCCTCCTGGCTCACCCAGGTGTCGGCGATGTGGGTGACCTGGTACCCGGCGAGCCGCATGTGCAGGCCCAGCTCGTAGTCCTCCAGGAGCGCGTCCTGCTGCCAGGGGCGGCGCTCGGCGGCGGCGATCCGGTCGAGGGCGGTGAGCCGGGTGAACTGGCCGTTGCCGCCGAGGCCGACGGATCCGGTGCGGCGGCGCAGCAGCTGCATGCCGGTGTTGGAGACGGCGAACTCGGCGTCCTGCATACGGATCAGGAGCCGGGCGTACGCGTTGGCGGCGCGGCCCCGGTCGGGCAGCGGGCGCTCGTCGTCGACGTTGCGCATCCGGACGCCGATCTGGACGCCGCCCATCTCGGGGTCGCCGAAGGCGTCGGGGCCGCTGACATGGGTGAGGGCGTCGGGGGAGACCTGGCCGTCGGCGTCGACGACACAGACGATGACGCGGGCGCGGTCCTCGGCGCCGCTCTCGGCCAGGTGGACGTTGAGGGCCTCGTACGCGGAGTTGAGGGCCGCGCCCTTGCCGATGCGGGCGTCGGGGCGGCGCCGGGAGACCAGGTGGACCCTCGGGTCCCGGTCGGCGAGCGCGGTGACGATCGGCGCGGTGAGGTCGTCGCTAGCGTCGTCGATGACCCACACATGGGAGCCGGTGAAGTCGGCGCGCAAGCGGGCGACGGTGGTCGCGATGACGGCTTCCTCGTCACGGCACGGCACGAAGAAGTGCCAGTCGAAGGCGGCGGGGTCGCCGCTCTCGGCGGGCCTGCGGCGCGCGTAGGCGTGCCGGGCGCCGGCCCAGTAGACCAGGAAGCCGGCGAGGAGGAGGAACGGGAAGACGTAGAGCACGAGGTGGAGGCTCATGGGGGTGATCTCCGGTGGGGCGGGGGCGTACGGGGCGGGCGGGGGGCGGCCGGGTCGGCCAGGTGGCCGGGGTGCGCGAGGTGGCCGAGGGGCCGGGGTGGCCGGGGTGCGTGGGTCGGCCGGGGTGGCCGGGTTGCGCGGGTCGGCCGGGGTGGCCGGGGTGCGTGGGTCGGCCGGGATGGCCGGGTTGTACGGGTCGGCCGGGATGGCCGAGTTGCACGGGCGGCCAGGTGGCCGGGGTGGCCGGGGTGCGTGGGTCGGCCGGGGTGGCCGGGTTGTACGGGTCGGCCGGGGTGGCCGAGTTGCACGGGCGGCCAGGTGGCCGGGGTGGCCGGGGTGCGTGGGTCGGCCGGGGTGGCCGGGGTGCGCGGGGTGGCCAGGGTGGCCGGGTTGCGCAGGTCGACCGGGTCGACCGGGGTGGTCAGGGCGGCCAGGGTGCGCAGGTCGGCCAGGCGGCCAGGCGGCCAGGTTGCGCAGGGCAGCCAGGTTGCGCGGGGCGGGCTGGGTTCGCGGTGCTGCCGCAGTGCGCGGTGCAGCCGCACCGCGCGGCCCCCAGTGCTCAGGCGGCCATCGTGTGGTCGTCCGCCGCCGGGCGGCGGTCGTCCGGTGTCGTGCGGCCGCCGGCCAGGTCCGCGATGAGGCCGGCGATGCGGCGGGAGGCGGTGCCGTCGCCGTAGGGGCTGGGGAGGCTTGCCAGGCGGTGCAGGCCGGGGGCGCCTTCCGAGAGGCGGCGGCGGGCCGCGGTGCCGATCTGGGGGCCGGGGTCGACCAGCTCGGCGAAGTCCGCGAGGGACTCGGGGCGCTCGGTGGAGTTGCGGACGACGACCAGCGGGCGGCCGAGGACGGTGGTCTCCTCCTGGACGCCGCCGGAGTCGGAGACGATCAGGGCCGCGTGCCGGGCCAGCGCCAGGAAGGTGCCGTAGCCGGCCGGGGGGAGGACCGTCACGCCGTCGAGCAGCGGCAGCAGCCCCGCGGCCTCGACGCGGGCCCGGGTGCGCGGGTGCAGCGGCAGCACGACGGGGAGCTCGCGGGCGAGCCCGGCGAGCTCGTGGAGGACGGCGGTCAGCGCGAGCTCGTCGTCGGTGTTCTCGGGGCGGTGCACGGTCGCCAGGACGTAGCCGTCGGCGTCGAGGCCGTGCGCGGCGAGCAGCCGGGCGCGCTCGTCGGCCGCCGGGAGGTGGTCCTGGACGGCCTCGACGACGGGGTTGCCGGTGACGGCGATCCGGTCGTCCGGGACGCCCTCGGCGAGCAGCAGCTCACGGTTGTCGGGGGTGGCCGCGCACAGCACGTCGGCGAGCCGGTCGATGAGGACCCGGTTGTGCTCCTCGGGCATGGCCCGGTCGTGGCTGCGCAGCCCCGCCTCGACATGGACGAGCGGCAGGTCGCGGGCGTTGGCGGCGAGCGCGCCGGCCAGGGCCGCGTTGGTGTCGCCCTGGACCACGACGGCCAGCGGCGGCTCGGCGACGAACATCTCGTCGAGCCCGTGCAGCGCGGCGGCGATCTGGACGGCCCGGGGCTTCCCGCCGACACCGGTCAGATACGCGGGCTCGGGCAGGCCCAGCTCGTCGAGGAAGCCGCCCGACAGCTCCTCGTCGTAGTGCTGGCCGGTGTGCACGACACGGGCGGCGGGGCCGAGCACACGGATCAGCTCGGCCAGCTTGACCAGTTCGGGACGGGTACCGAGGACGACGACGACACTGCGGGCAGGAAGGGTCTTCATGCTGCCAGGCTGGCGGCCGACGGTGGCGCGCTGCGGTGGCGCACGGTTGCCGGACGGTAGCGGTGGCCGCGCGGCGCGCGATCGGGGACGTACGCCCGGGACTTCCGTCCTGATCCGGGCGTGTTCCGCGTCACCCGGACCCGATCCGGGCGTGTTCCGCGTCACCCGGGCGCGGTCCAGGGGTGTTCCGCGTCACCCGGGCCCGATCCGGGCGTGTTCCGCGTCACCCGGAGCTGTCGTAACGGTAGCCCATGCCCCGGACCGCCGTGATCGGGTCCCGGGCCTGCGGGCCGCCGGTGGCCCGCAGCTTACGCCGCAGCCGGAGCACGGCGAACTTCACGCGGTCGCGGCCGATCGCCGTGGTGTCGTCCCAGACCTGGTCGAGGAGCTGCTCGGTGGTGACCACCCGGCCCCGGTTGCGGACCAGGAGCTGGAGCAGCCGGTACTCCAGGTCGCTGAGCCGGATCTCGCCGCCGTGCCAGAGCGCGGAGCGCCGCTCGGGGACGAGCCGCAGGTCCTCCTCGACCGGCTCGCCGGCCCAGCGGCCGGGGCCCGCGCGGCGCAGCAGGGCCTCGACCCGGGCCAGCAGCTCGGCCTGCGCGAACGGCTTGACCAGGTAGTCGTCGGCGCCGGAGCGCAGCCCGCGCACCCGGTCGTCGACGGCGCCGAGCCCGGACAGGACGAGCACCGGCAGGTCGCTCATGTCGCGGGTCCGGTCGAGCACCTGCCAGCCGTCGAGCTCCGGCAGCAGCAGGTCGAGGACCATCAGCGCGGGGTGCTCGGCGAAGAGCAGCCGCAGGGCCTCGCGGCCGTCGGCGGCGAGCGAGACCTCGTAGCCGCCGCGGGTGAGCAGGACGCGCAGGGCGAGCGAGAGGTCGGGGTCGTCCTCGACGAGGAGCAGCCGGGTCATCCGGCGGCCCCGTGCTCCGGCGTGCCCCCGTCCCGGGCCGGCAGCCGCACCGTGAACACCGCGCCCGGCCGGTTCTCGTGGTCGCGGACCGTGATGGTGCCGCCGTGCAGGCGTACGGCGTCGAGGGCGCCCGCGAGGCCGAGGCCGGTGCCGGGGAAGCCGCCCCGGCGGGCGTTGGGGGCGCGGACGAACGGGGTGAAGATCTCCTCCTGGTACTCCAGCGGGACGCCGATGCCGGTGTCCCGCACCTGGATCGTCCAGTGGTCGCCGTGCGGCCGGCCCACGATGTGGACGCGCCCGTCCTCGGGGGTGTACCGCAGGGCGTTGGCCACCAGCTCCTCCAGCGCCCCGGTCAGCAGATACGCGTCGGCGACCAGCGGCGGGCCGCCGGACGGGCAGTCGGCCGCGATGTACGGGCCGGAGCCGCCGGCGCGCTGGAGCGCCTCCAGGGTCACCCGCTCGATCAGCTCGTGGACCAGGAGCGGGCCGGGGTTCGGCTGGACCAGGGGCTCGCCGGCGGCGGCGTGGGGCAGGTTCTCGGTGATGACCTGCATCCGGTGCGCGTTGCGGCGGATGGCGTCGACGAACGAGGCCTGTTCCGGGTCGAGGTGGCCGCCCGCCGGGTCCAGGAGCAGCTCCGCGAAGCTGAGCACGGTCGCGAGCGGGGTGCGCAGCTCGTGCAGGACCCGGCCGGCGAACGCGGCACGCTCGTCGGCGAGCGCGGCCAGCTTCCGTACCTGCTCGTACATGTCCTCCTCGGCCTCGTGCTGCCGCGTGACGTCCTCGATCAGCCACAGATGCCCGAAGAAGTCGTCGCCGTGGCCGACCGGGCTGCGGCGGCGGCGCAGGGTCCGCCCGTCGCGCAGGTGGTAGTCGGCGATCCGGGTGACGGGCGCGGGGGTCCTGGCCTCCTCCAGGAAGCGGCGCCGCTCGTCCGGCCGGTCGATCATCCCGGCGACGTGGTCGAGCGTCGGCTCCCGCGAGGTGCCGGGGGAGAGGTCGAGCCCGTCGGGCAGCCGCAGCAGTCCGGCGAGGCGGCGGTTCACCCGGACGATGCGCAGCTCGCGGTCGACGAGCATGGCCGCGTAGGGGAGGGCGTCGAGCACGGCGGCGGTGAGCTCCGACTGCTCCTGGGGTGCTTCGTACACATTTCAGAGTCAAACAGCAATGTGGGCGAAGTGCCCGATCTCACATCAGAAGGGACTTCGGGTCCCCGGCGTCGGGACCAAGGACCCTGGATGATGGAGGGCATGCTCCGCCTCCCCGCCTTCCCCGCGCTGCGCCGCTGTGCGGACCGGTGGGCCGTGTCGCCCCGAGCCATGGACGTCGTCGCCGCCGCCAGCGCCTTCGGCCTGATGGTCCTGGACGTGCCGGGCCTCGCCCGCGCCGACAACTCGCTCACCGGAGTCACCGCGACCCTCGTCCTCGCGGCCGGCGCGGCCACGCTGGTGCTGCGCCGGAGGGCGCCGTGGGTGCCGTTCGTCGTCGCGCTCTTCCTGATGGGCTGGCTGCACGAGCTGACGATGATCCAGTTCGCGCTGTACTCGCTCGGCCGCTTCCGGGGCCGGCGGGTCGCCGTGCTCGCCACTCTCCTGTACGTCGCCGCCGCCTACGCGCTGTTCAACCTGCCCGGCTGGCCGGCCAAGCACGGCGAGACCCTCAGCGAGTTCCTGGGCCTGGTCGTCCCGATCGGCGCCCTGGCCGCGGGCGTCGGCATCGCCGCGTACCGTCAGGACCTCGTCCTCGCCCTCCAGATCCAGCGCAACGAGGCCGCCGCCCGGCAGGCCGTCCAGGAGGAGCGGATCTCGGTCGGGCGGGACGTCCACGACCTGGTGGGCCGGGAGCTGACCGTGCTCGCCGTGCGGGCCGAGGTGCTGGCCGTACGGGCCCGGGGGGACGCGCACCAGAAGGACTTCGAGGAGCTCGCCGACACCGCCCGGCGCGCGCACCACATGCTCAACGAGACCCTCGTACGGCGCGCCGACTCGGACGCCGCCACGCCGGGCCTCGAAGGGCTCGCCGCGCTCGCCGAGGAGAGCGAGCGGATGGGCAGCCCGGTGGAGCTGACGGTCGCCGAGGAGGCGAAGGCGCTCTCGCCGCTGCGGCAGACGGCCGTGCACCGGGTGGTGCGGGAGTGCCTGACCAACGCCGCCAAGCACGCCCCGGGCCTGCCGGTGACCGTCACGATCACGGTCGAGGGCCGCGACCTGCGCGTCGAGGTCCGCAACCCGCTGCCCGGAACGCCCCCGGACCGCGCCCCCGTCTCGACCGGCACCGGCCTGTTCTCCATGGAGGAGCGCGTCGCCAGCATGGGCGGCTCCCTCCACGCCCGCCGGGAGCACGGCGCGTACGCGGTGACGGCCCTGCTGCCGACGGGCTTCGGGCACTAGCGGGGAGCTAGCGCACCACCTCCGCCTTCCCCAGCACCCGCTGCAACGCGTCGAAGTCCTCCACGCACCGGCCCGAGCCCAGCGCCACGCAGTCCAGCGGGGCGTCGGCGACGAAGACCGGGATGCCGGTCGCCGAGGCCATCCGCAGGTCCAGGCCGGGCAGCAGGGCGCCGCCGCCGGTGAGGACGATGCCGTGCTCCATGACGTCGCCCGACAGCTCCGGCGGGCACTCCTCCAGGGTGACCCGCACCGCCGCGATGATCGCCTCCACCGGCTCGTCCAGCGCCGACCGCACCTCCGGCACCGACAGCTCCACCGTGCGCGGCAGCCCGCTGACCTTCTCGCGGCCCCGCACGGTGAAGGTGGAGCGCTCGAACTCCTCGCCGCCCGGCACCGGCCAGGCCGAGCCGATGGCGATCTTGATGTCCTCGGAGGTCCGCTCGCCGACGAGCAGCGAGTGCTCCTTGCGTACGAAGTCCGCGATGGCGGTGTCCATCCGGTCGCCGCCCACCCGCAGGGACTGGGCCGTGACGATCCCGCCGAGCGAGATGACGGCCACCTCCGTCGTCCCGCCGCCGATGTCGACGACCATCGAGCCGCGCGGGTCCGAGACCGGCAGACCCGCCCCGATCGCCGCCGCCATCGGCTCCTCGATGAGGTGCACCGCCCGCGCGCCCGCCGAGCGCGAGGCGTGCACGATGGCCCGGCGCTCGACCGGGGTCACCCCGCTCGGCACGCACACCACCATCCGGGTGCGCGGCCGCCGGCGCCCGGGGACGGCCTTGCGCACGAAGTGCCGGATCATCTCCTCGGCCGCCTCGTAGTCGCTGATCACGCCGTCCCGCAGCGGGCGGATCGCGGTGATCGAACCGGGCGTGCGGCCGATGGTCTCCTTCGCCTCCGCGCCGACCGCGAGCGCGGTGCGCGAGCCGGCCTGGACCGCCACCACGGACGGTTCGTTGAGGACGATGCCCTGGCCACGGGCGTAGAGAAGGGTGTTGGCCGTGCCGAGGTCGATACCTATGTCCATGATCGCCAAGTTTGCCCGCCGGGCCGGACCGGCGGCGGGCCGAAGGTCCCGAATGGGGTGGGTCCAACGTCCTGTCGGCCCCCCTCCGTAGACTGGGGGCGTGAGTGAGCCGAGCGACCGCAGCGACCAGCCCGACGACTTCGACGAGATCGTCGATGCCCAGACCGACCGGGATCCCGACCTGGCGGTGATCGAGGCCGGCAGCCGCACCCTGCGCGCCATGTCCGGCCCGCCGCAGGGCGACCCGGTCCCCTCCCGCCCCCTCGACCCCGAGGTCGACAAGGCACTGCGCGAGGTGGAGACCGAGCTGTCCACCCGCTGGGGCGAGACCAAGCTGGAGCCCTCGGTCACCCGGATCGCCGCCCTGATGGACGTGCTCGGCGAGCCGCAGCGCGCCTACCCCTCGATCCACATCACCGGCACCAACGGCAAGACCTCGACCGCCCGCATGATCGAGGCCCTGCTCGGCGCCTTCGACCTGCGCACCGGGCGCTACACCTCGCCGCACGTGCAGACCATCACCGAGCGGATCAGCCTGGACGGCGCCCCGATCGACGCCGAGCGCTTCATCGAGACGTACCAGGACATCAAGCCGTACGTGGAGCTGGTCGACGCCCGCGAGGAGTACCGGCTCTCCTTCTTCGAGGTCCTCACCGGAATGGCGTACGCGGCCTTCGCCGACGCCCCGGTCGACGTGGCCGTCGTCGAGGTCGGCATGGGCGGCACCTGGGACGCGACCAACGTCATCGACGCCACCGTCGCCGTCGTCACCCCCATCGACCTGGACCACACCGACCGCCTCGGCGGCACCACCGGCGAGATCGCGACCGAGAAGTCCGGGATCATCAAGCAGGACGCCACGGTCATCCTGGCCCAGCAGCCGGTGGACGCGGCCCAGGTGCTCCTGAAGAAGGCCGTCGAGGTCGACGCGACCGTGGCCCGCGAGGGCATGGAGTTCGGCATCGTCTCCCGCGAGGTCGCGGTCGGCGGCCAGCTGCTGACCCTGCGCGGCCTGGGCGGCGAGTACGACAACCTGTTCCTGCCGCTGTACGGCGCCCACCAGGCGCGCAACGCGCTCGTGGCGCTCGCCGCCGTCGAGGCCTTCTTCGGCATCGGCGCCCAGCACGCCCGCACCCTGGACCAGGACACGGTCCGCCGGGCCTTCGCCCAGGTGGCCTCGCCGGGCCGCCTGGAGGTCGTGCGCTCCTCGCCGACGGTCATCCTGGACGCCGCGCACAACCCGCACGGCGCGCGGGCCACCGCCGACGGCATCACGGAGTCCTTCGGCTTCTCCCGGCTCATCGGCGTCGTCTCCACCAGCGGGGACAAGGACGCCAAGGGTCTCCTTGAGGCCTTCGAGCCGATCTTCGCCGAGGTCGTGATCACGGCGAACTCCAACCCCCGGGCCACCGACGTCGACGCGCTCGCCGCCATCGCGGTCGAGGTCTTCGGCGAGGACCGGGTGGTCGTCGAGCCGCGGCTCGACGACGCCCTGGAGGCGGCGATCACCCTCGCCGAGGAGCACGAGGAGTACGCGGGCGCGGGTGTCCTCGTGACCGGTTCGATCTTCACGGTCGGCGACGCCCGACTGCTGCTGAAGCGGGGCTGACCGATGCGCGTGCTCTGTTCCTCGACGCTGATCGGCGAGTTCTTCGTGATCGGCTTCGCCGGTCTGGTCGCCATGAAGGACGACTCCCTGGAGATGTCCACGGTCTGGACCGTCTGCGGGATCGCCATGGTCCTCTCGGTGCTGCTGTGCGGGATGGTCACCCGTCCGGGCGGCGTGCAGCTGGGCTGGGTCCTCCAGCTGGGCCTGGTCGCCAGCGGTTTCTTCGTGCCGGTGATGTTCTTCCTCGGCGCGGTCTTCGCGGTGCTGTGGTGGGCCTCGGTGCACTACGGCCGGAAGATCGACGAGATCAAGGCGGGCTGGGCCGCCCGCGAAGGCTCCGCAGGGCCTGACGCTGCGTGATCGCGGCCGGTGCGGGCCCTGTAGCCTCAAGGCCCGCACACCGTTTTCCGAAGGAGTTCCCCCGTGAGCCAGCGCACGCTCGTCCTGCTGAAGCCCGACGCCGTCCGCCGTGGCCTGGTCGGCGAGATCATCGGCCGTATCGAGCGCAAGGCCGGCTGGACCCTCGCGGCCCTGGAGATGCGTGAGCTGGACCAGGACACCCTGGAGCTGCACTACGGCGAGCACAAGGGCAAGCCCTTCTACGAGCCGCTGATGGGCTTCATGTCCTCCGGCCCGGTCGTCGCGCTGGTCGTCGAGGGCGAGCGGGTCATCGAGGGCCTGCGCACCCTGGCGGGACCGACCGACCCGATCGCCGCCGCCCCCGGCTCCATCCGCGGCGACTTCGGCACCATCGTCCGCGAGAACCTGATCCACGCCTCGGACTCCGAGGAGTCCGCCACCCGTGAGCTGAAGATCTTCTTCCCGGGTCTCGTCTGACCCGCCGGCTGACCCCACGTCAGCCGATCAGCGCCACACCCTGGGGCGACCGAAGGAATTTCGGTCGCCCCCAGGCATATGAACGCCGATCCCGGGAACGGATCGCCGCGTCCTACCGTCACCTATACAGAGGTGGGCAGAGGCGGTCCGCCGCGCGGTATCCGGGCGGGCGGCACTACGATGGAAAACTCCACGCCGTACCCTCCTCAGCCACCACCTCGCCGACCTGAGAAGCCGTCAACGCTCCGCTAGGGAAGGCCCGACGCATCCTCATGGGAAACAAGGGGAACTCAATGTCGTTCATCGGCCGTGACATGGCTGTCGACCTCGGGACCGCCAACACGCTGGTGTACGTCAGGGGGCGCGGCATCGTTCTGAACGAGCCGTCCGTCGTCGCGATCAACACCAACACCGGCGGCATCCTCGCGGTGGGCGCGGAGGCGAAGAAGATGATCGGCCGGACGCCCGGCAACATCGTCGCCGTCCGCCCGCTGAAGGACGGCGTGATCGCCGACTTCGAGATCACGGAGCGGATGCTCCGCTACTTCATCCTCAAGATCCACAAGCGTCGCTACCTGGCCCGCCCCCGGGTCGTCGTCTGCGTGCCCTCCGGCATCACCGGAGTCGAGCGCCGCGCCGTCATCGAGGCCTCCACCCAGGCCGGCGCCCGCCAGGTGCACATCATCGAGGAGCCCATGGCCGCCGCCATCGGCGCGGGCCTCCCGGTCCACGAGGCCACCGGCAACATGGTCGTCGACATCGGCGGCGGCACCACCGAGGTCGCCGTCATCTCGCTCGGCGGAATCGTCACGGCACAGTCCATCCGGGTCGCCGGCGACGAGCTCGACAACGCGATCATCCAGCACATCAAGAAGGAGTACTCGCTCCTCCTCGGTGAGCGCACCGCCGAGCAGATCAAGATCACCATCGGTTCCGCCTACGACCTCGACCAGGACGAGCACACCGAGATCCGCGGCCGCGACCTCGTCTCGGGCCTCCCCAAGACCGTGGTCATCTCCGCCGCCGAGGTCCGCAAGGCCATCGAGGAGCCGGTCAACGCGATCGTCGACGCCGTGAAGACCACGCTCGACAAGTGCCCGCCCGAGCTCTCCGGTGACGTCATGGACCGCGGCATCGTTCTCACCGGTGGCGGCGCCCTGCTCCGGGGCCTCGACGAGCGGCTGCGCCGCGAGACCGGCATGCCGATCCACATCGCCGAGGACCCGCTGGACTCGGTGGCGCTCGGCTCCGGCAAGTGCGTCGAGGAGTTCGAGGCGTTGCAGCAGGTCCTCGACGCCCAGCCGCGCCGCTGACCCGTACGGACCACCACCCACAACTCCATCACTTCCAACCCGAGGAAAGGCACGGCCGCCGCACGTGAGGGACACACGAGAGAGCCGGCTGCTCCTGGTGCTGCTGATCGCCATCGCGTTCGCACTGATCACGGTGGACATCAGAGGAGGCCAGGAGTCGCCGGTCGACGGTGCCCGACAGGCCGCGGCCGCGGTCTTCGGTCCCGTCGAGAACGGAGTCGCCTCGGCGGTCGACCCGATCGGCAACGCCATAGGAGCGGTCCGCGACTCGGGGGAGCGGCACAATCGGATCGCCGCCCTGGAGCAGGAGAACGCCACCCTCAAGGCCAGGCTCGGCAGCGACGACCGCAACGGCAACCGGCTGCGCGAGCTCGACGCCATGCTGAAGACCGCGGGCGCCGGCCAGTACGGCATCAAGGGCGCCGAGGTCATCGCCATAGGAGCGGCCCAGGGCTTCTCCTGGACCGTCACCATCGACATCGGCGCCCGCGACGGCATCCGCCGCGACATGACCGTGCTCAACGGCTCGGGCCTCGTCGGCCGGGTCACCACCGTCGGCCCCACCACCTCCACGGTCCTGCTGGCCAACGACCCCGACTTCACCGTCGGCACCCGCATGGAGAAGACCGACGAACTCGGCTTCGCCACCGGCCAGGGCGACCGCCCGCTCCTCGTCCAACTGCTCAACGGCAAGGCCAAGGTGAAGAAGGGCGACCGGCTCGTCACCTTCGGCTCCCAGGCAGACAAGCCGTTCGTGCCCGGCGTGCCCGTCGGCGAGGTCGTCCGCGTCGACCCGGCGGGCGGCGGCCTCACCCGTAACGTCTACGTCCGCCCGTACGTCGGCTTCACCAAGCTGGACATCGTCGGCGTCGTCGTCCAGGCCCCGCGCAGCGACCCGCGCGACATGGTGCTTCCGCAGAAGCCCAAGCCCGCCCCGACCGTCACCGTCACGGTCACCCCGCCGCCCCCGGACGGCCAGAAGCCCGACGGGCAGACCGCCGACGGCCAGCGCAAGCCCGCCGACCAGCAGAAGCCCGACGGCCAGACCGCCGCCGACCAGCAGAAGCCCGCCGACCAGCAGAAGCCCGCGGACCAGCAGAAGCCCGCCGACCAGCAGGCCGATCCGAACCAGCAGCCGCAGGACCAGGGGGACACGACACCGTGAAGCTCAACCGGATCCTCCTCTCGGCCGCGCTCGTCGTCGTCGCGCTCGTCGTCCAGGTCTCCGTCCTCGCCCGGCTCCAGCTCCCCGGCGCCGTACCGGACCTCGTCCTGCTCACCGTCGTCGCCCTCGCCCTCGTGTACGGGCACGTCACCGGCGCCCTCGTCGGCTTCACCGCGGGACTGCTCGCCGACCTCGCCCCGCCCGCCGACCACGCCGCCGGGCGCTACGCCCTCGTGCTCTGCGTCGTCGGCTACCTCTGCGGCCTCGCCCGCCCCGAGAACGGGCGCCTGAAGTCCGCCACCGGACCGATGGCCGTGGTCGTCGCCGCCGCCATCGGCTCCACCCTGCTGTACGCCGGAGTCGGCGCCCTCGTCGGCGACACCGCCGCCCGCCATGTCGGCCTCGGCTTCCTGCTGTTCACCGCCGCCCTCTACGACCTGCTCCTCGCGCCCTTCACCGTGCCGCTCATCATGGCGCTGGCCCGGCGCGCCGAGAACGACCCGCTCGCCGACGCCACCGGCGCCAACGGAGCCGACGTCGCCTCCGGCTGGCTCTCCTCCGGCACCGGCCTGAGGATCGGCAACCAGCGCGGCGGCCTGCGCGTCAAGGCCGCCAGGACCCGCGCCTCACGCGCCGGACGCATCAAGGGAGTCAAGCGACTGTGACCCAGGGGGCAGCGGCAGCATGAGCAACATCCCCGAGACCGGGCGGACCCCCCGGGTCCAGATCCGGCTCGTCGTCATCCAGGTCCTCGTCTTCTCCCTGCTCTTCACCCTCGGCGGACGCCTCTGGTACCTCCAGATCCGCAACGGCAAGGAGTACACCGACGAGGCCAAGAACAACCACGTCCAGCAGGTCGTCCAGCCCGCCGTGCGCGGCTCCATCCTCGACGCCCGAGGCGTCCCGCTCGCCGACAACGAGACCCGGCTCGTGGTCTCCGCCTCGCGCACCGAGCTGATGAAGATGAAGGACGACGGCAAGGCCGTCCTCACCCGGCTGGCCGGTGTCCTCGGCATGAAGGCCGACGAGGTCGTCAACAAGATCCGGCTCTGCGACTCCAAGACCCCCAAGCCCTGCTGGAACGGCTCGCCGTACCAGCCGATCCCCGTCACCGACGAGGCCACCACCCAGCAGGCCCTCCAGATCCGCGAGCGCGCCGAGGACTTCCCCGGCATCACCGCCGAACCCGCCGCCGTCCGCCGCTACCCGGCCCCCGGCAAGTCCCGCACCTCCCAGGTCCTCGGCTACCTCTCGCCCGTCACCGACGGCGAGATCGAGAAGGCCAAGGACAGCGACTCCCCGTACCTGCGCTCCGACCAGGTCGGCCGCTCCGGTCTTGAGCGCACCTACGACAAGGAGCTGCGCGGCAAGGCCGGCGTCACCCGCTACGAGGTCGACAACCTCGGCCGGGTCATCGGCCAGGCCAAGAGCGACGCCGCGCAGCCCGGCGCCAACGTGGTCACCTCCATCGACGCCCGCGTCCAGGCGGTCGCCGAGTGGGAGCTGCACAACGCGATGGTCGAGGCCCGCAAGACGTACGACAAGAACACCAGCGAGAACTACAAGGCCGACGCGGGCGCCGTCGTCGTCATGGAGGCGAAGACCGGCCGGATCGTCGCCATGGCCTCGCAGCCCGACTACGACCCCAACGCCTGGGTCGGCGGCATCTCCGCCAAGGACTACGCGGCCCTCACCGGCAAGGACTCCAACCTCCCGCTGCTGAACCGCGCCATCCAGGGCCAGGCCGCCCCCGGCTCCATCTTCAAGGTGGTCTCCAGCACGGCCGCGGTCAACGCCGGATACGACTTCAACGGGCGCTACCCGTGCCCCTCCTCGTACTCCATCGGCAACCAGGTCTTCAAGAACTTCGAGTCCCAGGGCCACGGCTCCATCACCATCGGGCAGGCCCTGGAGGTCTCCTGCGACACCGTCTACTACGCCCTCGCCCACCAGCAGTGGCAGAAGGACGGCGGGATGAAGCCGAAGAAGAACCCGGGGGACTTCTTCTACAAGACCGCCCACCAGTTCGGCCTCGGCGCCGAGACCGGCATCGACCTCCCCAACGAGGTCACCGGCCGCGTCCCCGACCGCCAGTGGAAGCAGAGCTTCTGGGAGGCCAACAAGGACTGGTGGTGCAAGAACGGCAAGAAGGGCGGCACGTACGTCCAGCAGCTCTCCTACGAGAACTGCCTCGAAGGCAACCTGATGCGCGCCGGTGACTCCGTCAACTACTCCATCGGGCAGGGCGACACCCTCGTCACCCCCATCCAGATGGCCACCATCTACGCCGCCATCTCCAACGGCGGCACGCTGTGGAACCCCACCGTCGGCAAGGCCGTCATCAGCGCCGACGGCAAGAAGACCACCGAGATCGCGCCCAAGTCGCACGGCCGGCTCCCCTTCAACGCGGACACCCGCGACTTGATAAACGAAGCCCTCGCGGGAGTCGCCACCCGCGGTACGGCCGCCTGGCGCTTCGGCGGCTGGCCGCAGGACAAGATCCCGATGCACGCCAAGACGGGCACCGCCGAGGTCTACGGCAAGCAGACGACCTCCTGGTTCGCCACGTACACCAAGGACTACGCGATCGTCATGACGATCTCCCAGGGTGGTACGGGCTCCGGCGCGTCCGGCCCCGCCGTGCGCAACATCTACGACGCGCTCTACGGGCTCGACGACGCCGGCAAGCAGGACCTGAAGCGGGCCCTGCTGCCGCAGCCGCAGCAGACCCTGCCGAAGATCCAGGCCGACGGCTCCATCGACGCGCCGAGCATCAAGCCGTACGACCCCGAGGTCGGGAAGATCAACCCCGACGACCCGCTGAAGCAGGTCGCCACCGCCCCGAAGCCCGACGACACCGCCACACCCGACCCCACCGCACCGGCGAAGAAGCCCGACGACCCGCTCGCGGGCCCGCCCGCCACCCGAGGGAGGCTCTGAACCGATGACCGCACCCCACGGCTTCTCCGTCTCCCGTTACGCGCCCGAGCGCGGCGCGCTGGCCCGGCTGACCGGCCGCGACTCCATGCTGCGCCGGCTCGACTGGCCGATCCTGCTCTCCGCGCTCGGCCTCTCCCTCATGGGCGCGCTGCTCGTCTGGTCCGCCACCCGCGGGCGCACCGTGCTCAACAACGGCGACCCGTACTACTTCCTGTTCCGGCACGTCCTGAACACCGGCATCGGGCTCGCCCTGATGATCGGCACGATCTGGCTCGGCCACCGCACCCTGCGCGGGGCCGTGCCGGTCCTGTACGGCCTGTCGATCCTGCTGATCCTCGCCGTCCTCACCCCGCTCGGCGCGACCATCAACGGCGCGCACGCGTGGATCGTCGTCGGCGGCGGCTTCTCGCTCCAGCCCAGCGAGTTCGTGAAGATCACGATCATCCTGGTGATGGCGATGCTGCTGGCCGCCAAGGTCGACGCGGGCGACCAGCTCCACCCCGACCACGGCACCGTCGCCAAGGCGCTGGCGCTCGCCGCCCTGCCCATGGGCATCGTCATGCTGATGCCGGACCTCGGCTCCGTCATGGTCATGGCCGTCATCGTGCTCGGCGTGCTGCTCGCCTCCGGCGCCTCCAACCGCTGGGTCCTCGGCCTCATCGGCGCGGGCGTCCTCGGCGCCGTGCTCGTCACCGCCCTCGGCATGCTCGACGAGTACCAGATCAACCGCTTCGCCGCCTTCGCCAACCCCGACCTCGACCCGGCGGGCGTCGGCTACAACACCAACCAGGCGCGGATCGCGATCGGCTCCGGCGGACTGCTCGGCGCGGGCCTCTTCAAGGGCTCCCAGACCACCGGCCAGTTCGTCCCCGAACAGCAGACCGACTTCGTCTTCACCGTCGCGGGCGAGGAACTCGGCTTCGTCGGCGCCGGACTGATCCTCGTCCTGCTCGGCGTCATCCTGTGGCGGGCCTGCCGCATCGCCCGCGAGACCACCGAGCTGTACGGCACGATCGTCGCCGCCGGCATCATCGCCTGGTTCGCCTTCCAGGCCTTCGAGAACATCGGCATGACCCTCGGCATCATGCCGGTGGCCGGCCTGCCGCTGCCCTTCGTCTCGTACGGCGGCTCGTCGATGTTCGCGGTGTGGGTGGCGATCGGACTGCTCCAGTCGATCCGCGTCCAGCCGAAGATAACGGCCTGAGCCACACCGCCCCCCCGGACCCGCTCAGGCCCTAGATTCGAGGTATGGCGGAGACGAAGCGCGAGATCGAGCGCAAGTACGAGGCCGACGGCGGCACGGTGCTCCCGGACCTCACCCGGGCGGCCGGGGTCGCGGCCGTCACGGACGAGGGCGTCACCGAACTCGACGCCGTCTACTACGACACCGCGGACCTGCGGCTCGCCGCCGCCGCGCTCACCCTGCGCCGCCGCACCGGCGGCGCGGACGCCGGCTGGCACCTGAAGTTCCCGGTCGCCACCGGCATCCGCGACGAGATCAGAGCCCCGCTCTCGGAGACCCTCCCCGGCTCCCTGGCGGGGCTCGTCCGTTCCCGCGTCCGCGACGAGCCGGTCCGCCCCGTCGTCCGCCTCCGCTCCCGCCGCGACGTGCGCCTGCTCATCGCGAAGGACGGCACCCCGCTCGCCGAGCTCTCCGTCGACACCGTCCACGCCGAACGCCTCGACGGACCCGGCGAGGCCGCCTGGACCGAGATCGAGGTCGAACTCGCCGACGACGCCGACCCGGCCGTCCTCGACGCCGTCGGCCGCCGTCTGGAGAAGGCCGGCATCCGGCCCTCGACGGCCCCGTCGAAGCTGGCCAGGGCCCTGGCGGAGACCGGAGCCCCGGCGCCGACCGCCCCGCCCACCCCCGGCACCCCCGGCACCGCAGGCCACGCCGTCCTCGCGTACCTCCGGGCCCAGCGCGACGCGCTCGTCGCGCTCGACCCCGCCGTGCGGCGCGGGCTGCCCGACGCCGTGCACCAGATGCGGATCGCCTCCCGGCGCCTGCGCGGCGCCCTCAGGACGTACGGCAAGGTGCTCGACCGGACCGTCACCGACCCGGTCGGCGCGGAGCTGAGGTGGCTCGCGGGCGAGCTCGGCGCCGCCCGTGACGAGGAGGTGCTCACCGCACGGCTCGCCGCCCGTCTCGACGAGCTGCCGGACACCCTCCTGCTCGGCCCCGCCCGCGCCCGCCTGCGGCTGCGCGGCGCGGCGCGCGCGGAGGACGCCGGGCGCGCGGTGCTCGCCGCCCTGGACTCGGCGCGCCACCTCGCGCTCCTGGACGCCCTCGACGCGCTCCTCGCCGACCCGCCGCTGCGGCAGGCCGCCGCCCGCCCCGCCGACGAGGTCCTCGCCCGCGCCGCCCGGAAGGACCTCGACCGGCTCGCCGGGCGGATCGCCCGCGCCCTCGCGCTCGACCCCGGCCACGCCCGCGACCTCGCGCTGCACGACGCCCGCAAGGCCGCCAAACGCGCCCGCTACGCCGGCGAGGCCGCCCGCCCCGTCCTCGGCAAGCCCGCGGAACGCCTCGCCACCCGCATGAAATCCGTGCAGACCCTCCTCGGCGACCACCAGGACGGCGTCGTCGCCCGCACCGCCCTGCGCGAGATCGCGGCCGAGGCCGACGCGGCCGGGGAGTCCGCGTTCACCTGGGGACTCCTGTACGGACACGAGGAGGCGGCGGCCGCCGAACGGGAGCGTGAGCTGCCGGGACTGTGGGAGTGGGCGGCGGCCCCGGAGATCCGGGCGTCCCTGACCCGCTGAGCACCGGGGTACGCTTGAGAGTCGCCCCCCTGCCAGCTCACGAAGGTTCGAGATGTCTGCTGCCGAGTCTGTCTTCCCGCAGCTCGAAGCTCTGCTCCCGCACGTGCAGAAGCCGATTCAGTACGTCGGTGGAGAGCTGAACTCCACGGTCAAGCCCTGGGAGTCCGCCGACGTCCGCTGGGCGCTGATGTACCCGGACGCGTACGAGGTCGGTCTGCCCAACCAGGGCGTCATGATCCTCTACGAGGTACTGAACGAGCGCGAGGGCGTCCTCGCGGAGCGCACCTACAGCGTGTGGCCGGACCTCGAAGAGCTGATGCGCGAGCACAAGGTGCCGCAGTTCACCGTGGACAGCCACCGCCCCGTCGGCGCCTTCGACGTCTTCGGCCTGAGCTTCTCCACCGAGCTCGGCTACACCAACATGCTCACCGCCCTGGACCTGGCCGGCATCCCGCTGGAGGCCAAGGACCGGACGGTCGACCACCCGATCGTGCTCGCCGGCGGCCACGCCGCCTTCAACCCCGAGCCGATCGCGGACTTCATCGACGCGGCGATCATCGGCGACGGCGAGCAGGCCGTGCTCGACATGACCGAGATCATCCGCCAGTGGAAGGCCGAGGGGCGTCCCGGCGGACGCGAGGAGGTCCTGTTCCGCCTCGCCAAGACCGGCGCGGTGTACATCCCGGCGTTCTACGACGTGGAGTACCTGCCGGACGGCCGCATCGGCCGGGTCGTCCCCAACAAGTCCGGTGTGCCGTGGCGCGTCTCCAAGCACACCGTGATGGACCTCGACGAGTGGCCCTACCCGAAGCAGCCGCTCGTGCCGCTCGCGGAGACCGTCCACGAGCGCATGTCCGTCGAGATCTTCCGCGGCTGCACCCGCGGCTGCCGCTTCTGCCAGGCCGGCATGATCACGCGCCCCGTGCGGGAGCGAAGCATCACCGGCATCGGCGAGATGGTGGACCGCGGTCTGAAGGCGACCGGCTTCGAGGAGGTCGGCCTGCTCTCGCTGTCCTCCGCGGACCACACGGAGATCGGTGAGATCGCCAAGGGCCTCGCCGACCGCTACACCGAGGACAAGATCGGCCTGTCCCTCCCGTCCACCCGCGTGGACGCCTTCAACGTCGACCTCGCCAACGAGCTGACCCGCAACGGGCGCCGCTCCGGCCTCACGTTCGCCCCCGAGGGCGGCTCCGAGCGCATGCGCAAGGTCATCAACAAGATGGTCTCGGAGGAGGACCTGATCCGGACCGTCTCCACCGCGTACGGCAACGGCTGGCGCCAGGTGAAGCTGTACTTCATGTGCGGCCTGCCGACGGAGACCGACGAGGACGTCCTCCAGATCGCCGACATGGCGATCAACGTGATCGCCGAGGGCCGCAAGGTCTCCGGCCAGAACGACATCCGCTGCACCGTCTCCATCGGCGGCTTCGTGCCGAAGCCGCACACCCCGTTCCAGTGGGCCCCGCAGCTCTCGGCGGAGGAGACGGACGCGCGGCTGCTGAAGCTGCGCGACAAGATCCGCGGCGACAAGAAGTACGGCCGCTCGATCGGCTTCCGCTACCACGACGGCAAGCCCGGCATCGTCGAGGGCCTGCTCTCCCGCGGCGACCGCCGCATCGGCTCGGTCATCCGCGCCGTGTACGAGGACGGCGGCCGCTTCGACGGCTGGCGCGAGCACTTCTCGTACGACCGCTGGATGGCCTGCGCCGAGAAGACCCTCCCCGACTTCGGGGTCGACGTCGCCTGGTACACCACCCGCGAGCGCACCTACGAGGAGGTCCTGCCCTGGGACCACCTGGACTCCGGTCTCGACAAGGACTGGCTCTGGGAGGACTGGCAGGACGCCCTCGACGAGACCGAGGTCGAGGACTGCCGCTGGACCCCGTGCTTCGACTGCGGCGTCTGCCCGCAGATGGACACGCACATCCAGATCGGCCCGACGGGCAAGCAGCTGCTGCCGCTCACGGTCGTGAACAAGTAGGCGCGTAACGCCTTGGTGACGGCCCGGCCCGGGGGAAACCCCGCGCCGGGCCGTCGCGTCGTTTCGGTCATGAACACGGAAAACACCGGGTGCCTCACCGCGGTGGCCAGGGGCATCGCGCTCGTGGTCGTCGTCCCCCTGCGCCTGCTCTGGGACGCCTTCGCGTACGTCATGGGGTTCCTGTGGCGGTGGCTGCTCGCCCCGGTCGGGCGGGCACTCGGATGGCTCATCGAGCACCTGCTGGTGATCCCGCTCCGGTGGCTGGGGCGATGGGTGCTCGCGCCGGTCGGCCGGGCGCTGTGGTGGCTCGTCCACACCCTGCTCCTGATTCCCCTGCGGTGGCTGGGGGAGCGGGTCCTGCTCCCGGTCGCCCGCGCCCTGTGGTGGGTCGTCGACCTGCTGCTCGTCACCCCGCTCGGCTGGCTGTGGCGCCATGTCCTCGCCCCCGTGGCCCGCGTCGTCGGCGCCGCCCTCGCCTGGGCCTGGGGGATCGCCGGCCGGATCTCGCGCGCCGTGGGCCGCGCCCTGCGCTGGACCCTGTGGCACGCCGTCGGCCGCCCCCTCGCCTGGACGTACCGGGTGCTCCTGACGCCCGTCGGCCACTGGCTGCGCGCGTACGTCCTGCGTCCGGCCACCGAGGTCGCGCGGGCCGTCCGCGCCGCCACCCGGGAGGTGTGGCGGGCCCTCTTCGGCGGGCCCCGCCGACCGGGGCGGGGAACCACAGGCGGCCCGGGCGCGTACTCTGGGTAGTACAACGAACGTACCCGGCGCGGCGCCCGCACCCGAGATCTCCCCGTTCCCACGGGGGTGAGCCGGGCGGGACCCCCAGGGCACACCGCATTTCGTGGGCGGCGCCACACCGCGCCCGCCCCGCACCGAGGAGAAGAACCACTGGGCAAGCGACAGCCCGAAGGCCCGCCGCCCGCACCGGCGGTGCAGCGCATCCGACTGCGCTACACCAAGCGCGGCCGCCTCCGGTTCACCAGCCACCGTGACTTCCAGCGCGCCTTCGAGCGGGCCCTGCGCCGCGCCGAGGTGCCGATGGCGTACTCGGCGGGCTTCACCCCGCACCCCAAGGTGTCGTACGCCAACGCCGCCCCCACGGGCACGGGCTCCGAGGCCGAGTACCTGGAGATCGCCCTCGCCGAGGCGCGCGACCCGCAGACGCTCCGGCGCCTGCTCGACGAGTCCCTGCCGGACGGGCTCGACATCACCGACGCCGTCGAGGCCCGGACCTCCGGCCTCGCCGACCGCCTGACCGCCTCCATCTGGGAGCTGCGTCTTGAGGGCGTCGACGCCGAGGACGCGCGCAAGGCCGTCGAGACGTTTCTCGCGGCCGAGACGGTGGAAGTACAGCGCAAGACCAAGAACGGCATCCGCACCTTCGACACCCGCGCCGCCGTCGTCGAGCTGACCGCGGCCGCCGCCCCGGGCGATCCCCAGGGTGATAGGCCGCTGGACAGCGCCTGTGCGATACTGCGGCTGGTTGTTCGGCACGTGACACCTGCCGTGCGACCCGACGACGTCCTGTCCGGTCTCCGAGCTGTGGCCGACCTGGCGCCGCCGGTCCCCGCAGCGGTGACCAGGCTGGCGCAGGGGCTCTTCGACGAGGAGTCCGGCACGGTGACCGACCCGCTCGCGCCCGACCGCGAGGAAGTCACGGCCGCCACCACGGCCGCCGCGACCGCCTCAGCGACGGCGCCGGGTGCGGGCACCGCGTAGGGAGCGGTCGTCGTAGCGCCGCCCTCGTACTCGGGAGCCACCTGGGTCGGGCAGCGCACTGACCACAAGACTTTCGCCAGGCCGTACGCAGAAGGCGTACGGAACCGGCGAGCCAGACATACAGCTCCCGTGCGGCGCCCGCGCCCCGGACGGCGGCATCGTGCTTCTCGCGCGTTCGTGCCGCCGGACCGGAACCAGGCGCGGCGCCCGGGGGCGTGACGGGAGAACCGCCCGCATGCTCGAACAGCACGAAGAGAACAACGGCAACGCAGATCACGACGCGCCCGGTGACAAGCTGCCGCCGCGCCGTCGTCGCCGCGCCGCGTCCCGCCCGGCCGGCCCGCCGGTGACGGCTGGGACCGCCGAGGCCGCCGAGGCCGCTCCGGTCGCCGAGGCCCCGGCCGCCGCGCCGGTCGTCGAGGAGGCCGCTCCGGCCCCCCGTACGCGTCGCCGCGCCACCCGTAAGGCCACCGCGCCGGAGACCACGGTCGAGGCCGCTCCGGTCGTCGAGGCCCCCGCCGCGCCGGTCGCCGAGGCCCCGGCCGCCGCTCCGGTCGAGGAGACCGCTCCGGCCCCGCGCACCCGTCGCCGCGCCACCCGCGCCGCCACCTCCGCCGAGGCCCCGGCCGCTGAGGCCGCGACCGTCGCCGAGGCCGCTCCGGTCGTCGAGGAGGCCGCTCCGGCCCCCCGTACCCGCCGTCGCGCCACCCGCAAGGCCACCGCGCCGGAGACCACGGTCGAGGCCGCTCCGGTCGTCGAGGCCCCGGTCGCGCCGGTCGTCGAGGCTCCGGCCGCTCCGGTCGAGGAGGCCGCCCCGGCCCCGCGTACCCGTCGTCGCGCCACCCGTAAGGCCGCCGCGCCCGCGGTGACCCCGGACGTCGCCGCGGAGATCGCCGCCGAGACCTCCGGTGAGGCGCTGCCCGAGGACACCGTCGAGGAGATCGCCTCGCACGCCGCCGAGGTCGCCGCCGCCGAGCAGGCCGCCACCCGTGGCCGCACCCGCCGCCGCGCCACCTCGCCGCAGTTCACCGCCGAGTCCACCGAGGCCGAGGCGCCCCGCACCCGCCGCGCCGCGCGGCCCGCCGTCGCCGTCTTCCAGCCGCCGGTCTTCACCGAGCCGATGTTCCAGACGCCGGAGACGGCCGCGTACATCGCCGCCGCCGAGGCCGTCGAGGAGGAGGAGCCGACCGACGAGACCACCGAGGTCGTCGAGGCCGCCGAGACCCCCGAGGCCGTCGAGACGGTCGAGGCCGAGCGCGCCGAGACCGGCTCGCGCCGTCGCCGTCGGCGTCGTGGCGAGCCCGTCGCCGTCGAGCCCGTCCCGGCCACCGTCGCCGACGAGCCCGAGGTCGAGTCCACCCCCGAGGCGGAGGCCGAGACCGAGGCCGCCGAGACCGACGAGGGTGACGAGTACGAGGACCGCCCGTCCCGCCGTCGCCGCCGGGGCGGCCGTCGCCGTCGCCGTGGCGAGCTCGCCGAGGTCGAGGAGGCGGAGGAGTCCGAGGAGGGCGAGGAGACCGACGAGCTCCACGCCGAGGACGAGGCCGACGAGGCCGACGACGACACCGCCGCGGGCAGCAGCAGCTCCCGCCGTCGCCGCCGTCGCCGTCGCCGCAGCGGTGACGCGTCCGGCGAGGCCGAGGGCACCGACGAGGACGGCGTCCGTACGGTCGTCAAGGTCCGCGAGCCCCGCCCGGCGCGCGAGAAGGGCGAGCCGTCGGACGAGGTCCAGTCCATCAAGGGCTCGACCCGCCTGGAGGCCAAGAAGCAGCGCCGCCGCGAGGGCCGCGAGCAGGGCCGCCGCCGCGTCCCGATCATCACCGAGGCCGAGTTCCTCGCCCGCCGCGAGGCCGTCGAGCGCGTGATGGTCGTCCGCCAGAACGGCGAGCGCACCCAGATCGGCGTCCTGGAAGACAACGTGCTCGTCGAGCACTACGTCAACAAGGAGCAGGCCACCTCGTACGTCGGCAACGTCTACCTGGGCAAGGTCCAGAACGTGCTGCCGTCGATGGAGGCCGCCTTCGTCGACATCGGCAAGGGCCGCAACGCCGTCCTGTACGCCGGCGAGGTCAACTTCGAGGCGCTCGGCATGGGCAACGGCCCGCGCCGCATCGAGGCCGCCCTCAAGTCCGGCCAGTCGGTCCTGGTGCAGGTCACCAAGGACCCGATCGGCCACAAGGGCGCCCGCCTGACCAGCCAGGTCTCGCTGCCCGGCCGCTACCTGGTGTACGTGCCCGAGGGCTCGATGACCGGTATCAGCCGCAAGCTGCCGGACACCGAGCGCGCCCGTCTGAAGACCATCCTCAAGAAGATCGTCCCCGAGGACGCGGGCGTCATCGTGCGCACCGCTGCCGAGGGCGCGAGCGAGGACGAGCTGCGCCGTGACGTCGAGCGGCTCCAGGCGCAGTGGGCCGACATCCAGAAGAAGGCCGCGCAGATCTCGACCTCCGCGCCGAGCCTGCTCTACGGCGAGCCGGACATGACCGTCCGGGTCGTCCGCGACATCTTCAACGAGGACTTCTCCAAGGTCATCGTCAGCGGCGACGACGCGTGGGAGACCATCCACGGCTACGTGAACCACGTCGCCCCGGACCTGGCCGACCGCCTGTCCCGCTGGACCAGCGAGGTCGACGTCTTCGCGACGTACCGGATCGACGAGCAGCTGATGAAGGCGCTGGACCGCAAGGTCTGGCTGCCCTCCGGCGGCTCGCTGGTGATCGACAAGACCGAGGCGATGATCGTCGTCGACGTCAACACCGGCAAGTTCACCGGCCAGGGCGGCAACCTCGAAGAGACCGTGACGAGGAACAACCTCGAAGCGGCCGAGGAGATCGTGCGCCAGCTGCGGCTGCGCGACCTGGGCGGCATCGTCGTCATCGACTTCATCGACATGGTCCTGGAGTCCAACCGCGACCTGGTGCTGCGCCGCCTCCTGGAGTGCCTGGGCCGGGACCGGACCAAGCACCAGGTGGCCGAGGTCACCTCGCTCGGCCTGGTGCAGATGACCCGCAAGCGGGTCGGCCAGGGCCTCCTGGAGTCCTTCTCGGAGACCTGCGTCCACTGCAACGGGCGCGGTGTCATCGTCCACATGGAGCAGCCGCCCACCCACGGTGGCGGTGGCGGCGGCAAGCGCTCGAAGAAGCGCGGCCGCGGTGGCGAGGGCCAGGCGCACGAGCACGAGCACGCCCACGAGGCCGAGGTCCACGAGACCCCGGCCGAGACCGAGGCCGAGCTCGCCGCCGAGCTCGCCGCCCCGGTGGCGCTGCCCGAGCCGATCGCCGCCGACGAGGAGCTGTACGGCAGCATCGCGGAGGCCGAGGCCGCCGCGACGCGCGGCCGTGGGCGTCGCCGGGCGACCCGCAGGGTGTCGGCGCCGGTGTACGCGCCGCCCGCCGTGACCGAGACGGAGACCTTCGAGGTCGTCGTCCCGGAGACGAAGCCCGAGCCCGTCGTCGAGGCCCCCGCGCCGGTCGCCGAGGCCGCTCCGGTGGTCGAGGAGCAGGCCCCCGAGGCGCCCGCGCCCCGGACCCGCCGCCGGGCCACCCGCAAGGTGTCCGCCCCGGTGGCCTCCACCCCGGAGCCGGCCGCCGAGACGGTGGTCGAGCCGGTCGCCGAGCCGGTCGCCGCCGAGGAGGCCCCGGCGCCCGTCGCCGAGCCCGCCCCGGTCGTCGAGGAGGCCCCCGTGGCCGCCCCGCCGAAGGCCCGCCGCCGGGTGGTCCGCAAGGCCACCGCCCCGGCCGGTGCCCCCGCGGGCGCCGAGGAGGCCGCCGTGCTCGTGGTGGCTTCGGCCCCCGTGACCGAGGCGCCCGCCGAGGCTCCGGCCGCCGAGGCCGCTCCGGCCAAGAAGACGGCCCGTAAGACGGCCGCCAAGAAGGCCACCGCCAAGAAGGCCGCCACCAAGAAGACGGCGGCGGTCAAGAAGACGGCGGCGAAGAAGACGACCGCCAAGAAGGCCGTGAAGAAGACCGCGGCCCCCGCGCAGGACTGACCCAGTCCCCGACGCAGTTCGTGTGGACCGTCCTCCTCCCGGGGACGGTCCACACGGTTTTGACCCCGGATCGGAAACCAGGAACAGCCCGATGAACAACACCCCCGCCCCCCAGGTGCGCAAGGCCGTCATCCCCGCCGCCGGTCTCGGCACGCGCTTCCTTCCCGCCACGAAGGCGACGCCGAAGGAGATGCTGCCCGTCGTCGACAAGCCGGCGATCCAGTACGTGGTGGAGGAGGCCGTCTCGGCGGGTCTGTCGGACGTCCTGATGGTCACCGGCCGGAACAAGCGTCCGCTGGAGGACCACTTCGACCGGAACTACGAGCTGGAGGAGGCGCTCACCCGCAAGGGTGACGACGAGCGCCTCGCGCGGGTCCAGGAGTCCAGCGAGCTCGCCACCATGCACTACGTGCGCCAGGGCGACCCGCGGGGCCTCGGCCACGCCGTGCTGTGCGCGCAGCCGCACGTCGGTGACGAGCCCTTCGCGGTGCTCCTCGGCGACGACCTGATCGACCCGCGCGACCCGCTGCTCGCCCAGATGCTGGAGGTCCTGGCGGCCGGCGGCGGCAGCGTCGTCGCGCTGATGGAGGTCGACCCGGCGCAGATCCACCTGTACGGCTGCGCGGCCGTCGAGCCGACCGCCGACGCCGATGTCGTACGCATCACCGGTCTGGTCGAGAAGCCGGACCCGGCGGACGCCCCGAGCAACTACGCGATCATCGGCCGCTACGTCCTGGACCCGGCCGTCTTCGGCGTCCTCGGCGAGACCGAGCCGGGCCGCGGCGGCGAGATCCAGCTCACCGACGCGCTCCAGAAGATGGCGGCCGACGAGACCCTCGGCGGCCCCGTGCACGGTGTCGTCTTCAAGGGCCGCCGGTACGACACGGGCGACCGCGGCGACTACCTGCGGGCCATCGTCCGGCTCGCCTGCGAGCGCGAGGACCTCGGTCCGGAGTTCCGTACCTGGCTCAAGGGCTTCGTCGCGGAGACCACCGCGTCCGACCCCTCGGGCGACGCGGCCGGGATTTGACCCTCTGCGGGAGCCCCCCGTAACCTAGACCGTCGGCGTGTCTGATTGCGCCAACCCCTCTGAGCAACTCCCTCCCGGTCCGCCGGGAGAGGCCGCTCGACCGATTCCGGATCGCTGCGGGCCCCGGCCCGCACGTGGGCGGCTGGCATCAGAGGTCCCGATTTCCGAGTGAGAGAGAGATCCGCGTGTACGCCATCGTGCGCAGCGGTGGTCGCCAGCACAAGGTTGCTGTCGGCGACATCGTTGAGGTTGACAAGATTTCCACCGCCAATGTTGGCGACACGGTCGAGCTCTCGACCCTGCTCGTCGTCGACGGCGACGCCGTGACCAGCGACCCGTGGGTCCTGGCCGGCATCAAGGTCACGGCCGAGGTCGTGGACCACCACAAGGGCGCCAAGATCGACATCCTGCGCTACAAGAACAAGACCGGCTACCGCCGTCGCCAGGGTCACCGCCAGCAGTACACGGCGATCAAGGTCACCGGTATCCCCGCGGCTGCGAAGTAAGAGGGACTGAGACATGGCACACAAGAAGGGCGCATCGTCCACCCGGAACGGGCGCGACTCCAATGCCCAGCGGCTCGGCGTGAAGCGCTTCGGCGGTCAGGCCGTCAACGCGGGTGAGATCCTGGTCCGCCAGCGTGGCACCCACTTCCACCCGGGTTCGGGTGTGGGCCGTGGCGGCGACGACACGCTGTTCGCCCTGCAGGCCGGTGCGGTGCAGTTCGGCACCTTCCGTGGCCGCAAGGTCGTGAACATCGTTCCGGTCGCCTGATCGGAAACTTCTGCGGAGGCGGACCTCACTTCCCGTACGGGAAGCGGGTCCGCCTTTCGCGTGTTACTAGATAGACATTCCACCCGTTTTTCGTATCTGGAGGCACAGAACCATGACCACCTTCGTGGACCGCGTCGAG
This sequence comes from Streptomyces sp. NPDC094032, assembly GCF_040303965.1. Taxonomy (NCBI): domain Bacteria; kingdom Bacillati; phylum Actinomycetota; class Actinomycetes; order Kitasatosporales; family Streptomycetaceae; genus Streptomyces; species Streptomyces sp. NPDC094032. Next base: position 226,068 of record NZ_JBEOUE010000004.1, read on the forward strand.
CTGCACGTCGCCGCGGGTAACGGAGGCCACGGCTGCGCCTCCGTGATGCGGGAGAAGTTCAAGCCGCTGGGCGGCCCGGACGGCGGCAACGGCGGCCGCGGCGGCGATGTGACCCTGGTCGTCGACCAGTCGATCACCACGCTCCTGGAATACCACCACTCGCCGCACCGCAAGGCCACCAACGGCCAGCCCGGCGCCGGCGACAACCGCTCCGGCAAGGACGGCCAGGACCTGGTCCTGTTCGTGCCCGACGGCACCGTCGTCCTCGACAAGCAGGGCAACGTCCTCGCCGACCTGGTCGGCCAGGGCACCACCTTCGTCGCGGGCCAGGGCGGCCGCGGCGGCCTCGGCAACGCGGCGCTCTCCTCCGCCCGCCGCAAGGCGCCCGGCTTCGCCCTCCTCGGTGAGCCCGGCGAGGCGCGGGACATCGTCCTGGAGCTCAAGACGGTCGCCGACGTGGCGCTCGTCGGCTACCCGAGCGCCGGCAAGTCCTCGCTGATCTCCGTCCTGTCGGCCGCCAAGCCGAAGATCGCGGACTACCCGTTCACGACGCTCGTCCCGAACCTCGGTGTGGTGACGGCCGGTTCGACCGTCTACACCATCGCCGACGTCCCCGGTCTGATCCCCGGCGCCAGCCAGGGCCGTGGCCTGGGCCTGGAGTTCCTGCGCCACGTCGAGCGCTGCTCGGTCCTCGTGCACGTCCTGGACACGGCGACGCTGGAGTCCGACCGCGACCCGCTCACCGACCTCGACGTCATCGAGGAGGAGCTGAAGCAGTACGGCGGCCTTGAGGACCGCCCGCGCCTCGTCGTCCTCAACAAGATCGACATCCCGGACGGCCAGGACCTCGCGGACATGATCCGCCCGGACCTGGAGGCGCGCGGCTACCAGGTCTACGAGGCCTCCGCGGTCGCCCGTACGGGCCTCAAGGAGCTCTCCTTCGCCCTCGCCGGGATCGTCAACAAGGCCCGCGCGTCCAAGCCGAAGGAGGAGGCGACCCGTATCGTCATCCGTCCGAAGGCGGTCGACGACGCCGGCTTCACCGTCACCTACGACGAGGCCGAGGACGTCTACCGCGTGCGCGGCGAGAAGCCCGAGCGCTGGGTCCGCCAGACCGACTTCAACAACGACGAGGCCGTCGGCTACCTGGCCGACCGCCTCAACCGCCTCGGTGTCGAGGACCAGCTGATGAAGGCCGGCGCCCGCGCGGGTGACGGTGTCGCCATCGGCGCCGAGGACAACGCGGTCGTCTTCGACTGGGAGCCCACGATGATGGCCGGCGCCGAGATGCTCGGCCGCCGAGGCGAGGACCACCGTCTGGAGGCCCCGCGCCCGGCCGCCCAGCGCCGCCGCGACCGCGACGCGGAGCGGAACGACCCGCAGCGCGAGTTCGAGGAGTTCAACCCGTTCTAACGGGTGGTACGAAGAAGGGGGTGCGGGCCGAAGCCCGCACCCCCTTCTTCGTGTGCGTCGTGCTAGGAGACCGGGTCGGGCTCCGGGGCCGTACCGCGTTCAGCCTTCTCGGGCTTCCCGGGCTCGTCCGGCTTCTCGGAGGCCTCGGCCTCCGCCGCCTCCGCCGCCTCGGGCGTGTCCGCCGAACCGAAGTCGGGCTTCGCGCGCAGCAGCGGCAGCAGCAGGATGCCGATGAAGATCGGGCCGATCATGTAGCGCCACAGCGGGGCCGGGTTGGCGGCCAGGACGGTGAGCTGGAGGCCCAGCGTGACCGACAGGAGGGCCATCGTGCCCTTGGCCTTGGTCCGGCGGCGGAACAGGAGCACGATCGCGTACGACGCGTAGCACCAGATCGCGCCGCGGAACAGCAGCCACTGGAGCTGCGGCACCTTGAACGCGCGCCACGAGAAGTCCGCGACGCTGTGCAGCGGCTCGGAGAGCGGCCGGATCTTCAGCTTCGGGCGGTACTCGCTGTTCTTGATCGAGTCGTTCCACTTGGTGTAGCTGAAGAGCGTCTTCGAGGTCTGCGGGTCGCTCAGCAGGGTGTTCGCCCGCAGCTCCTTGGGACCGGGGAAGACCGCCCAGGCGATGTGCGCACGGCACACCCGGGCACCGATGACCAGGTCGGGGGTCCGCTTCATGACCCGCTTCCACAGGGCCATCAGCTCGTCGTTGCGCTCGGCCGCGAGCGGCCGGTTCATCGGCGGCGACTCCATCGCCCAGTCGGCGTTGTAGCAGTTGGCCGCGCGGCCCTTCCAGTGGGACAGCGGCGCGATGCTGGACATCAGCGCCTTGTCCTCCTTGGTGAAGAAGCCGGGGCGCTGCCCGTAGGCGACCGCGATGTCCGCGTAGAAGAAGGCGTACACGGCGTCCTTCGGCGGGGTCTTCACCCCGGCCGCCGGGTAGATCACGCTGGTCAGCAGACCGAAGATCAGCACCGGCACGGCCGTCGCCGCCAGCACCCACCGGCGCATCGACGGCAGCGCGATCAGCAGGATCGGCGCGGCGATGATCGCGACGAGCATGCCGTTGTTGCGGAACAGCGCGAGCATCAGGAAGCCCAGGAAGAGCAGCCCGACGGTGCGGTAGAACGCCTTGTCCCGAACGGCCTGACGGCCGCGGGCCCGGCGCGCCGCGAGGCGGCCCGCCGCGCCGAAGGCGAGGATCGCGCCGATGACGAACGGCACGTCCTTCCACACGAAGATGACGAAGACGGCCGTCGGCGGGAGCAGCGCCGGCACGCACGCGGCGATGGCCGCCCACCGCTGCCGTACACCCCAGTCCCGCAGGGTGACGGAGCAGTAGGCGAGCGTCGCCGACATGGCGACCGTCTGTGCCAGCGTCAGGATCCACAGATCACCGGTGGTGTTGAGGGACAGCCACACCAGGGCGTCGTAGACCACGGAGTGGTTCGACATCCAGTTGTCGGTGGTGACGTGCCACACATAGGTGATCGAGTCGTAGCTCAGGGCGCCGGGGAAGAACGCCGCCCACCAGAGCAGGAACAGGATCTGGGTGGTGGCGAAGACCGCGAGGGGCAGTCGTCGTCTCTCCGGGATCCTCTCCCACTGACGGCTGAGAAAGGCGTTGCGCGGGAGTTTCACACTCGGCTCCGCTGGGCATCGTGGATGGACGTTCGGGACAGTCGAACAGGCTAGTCGGTTCAGACGGTCTCTCGGTCCCGCGGGGGAGTGATCTTCGCCGCCGAGGGCTGCGCCGGACGCGGAGCCACGGGGCGCTCACCGATCGGCAGCACCGGCGGGACCTCGTCCTGGCCGAGGAACACCTTGCGGACCACGCGCTCGGCCGCCCGGCCGTCGTCGAACTCGCAGAAGGTCCGGCGGAACGCGGCACGGGCCTCGTCCGACTCCGGGCTGTTCCAGCGGCCCGAGGTGAAGACCTCCAGGAGCTCGGCCTCGGTCCGTACGGTCAGACCGGGGGAGTCGACGGTGACGTCGAAGTAGGTGCCGCGGGTGGTGCGGTACACCTCCCAGTCGTTCGCGTAGATCACGACCGGCCGGTCGAGGTTCGCGTAGTCGAACATCACCGACGAGTAGTCCGTCAGAAGGCAGTCCGCGGCGAGGTACAGCTCCTCGACCGAGGGGTGGGAGCTCACGTCGACCAGCCGCGCGCTGCCGCTCGAACCGGAGGCCAGCAGGCTCTGGTCGTAGAAGTAGTGCGCGCGCACCAGCACGGTGAAGTCGGAGCCGAGCGTCTCGGTGAAGCGCTCCAGGTCCAGCATCTGCTTGGCGCTGTCGTGGTAGTCGCGGTGCGTCGGCGTGTAGAGGATCACCTTGGCGCCCTCGGCGATGCCCAGCTTCTCGCGGGCCGCGGCCACGTCCGCCGCCGTCGCGTTCACGAGCTGGTCGTTGCGCGGGTAGCCGTACTCCAGCGCCTCGTAGTACGAGGGGTAGGCGCGGTCCCAGGCGGCGGTGGAGAAGCTGTTGGACGTGAGGCTGTAGTCCCAGCGGTCCACCCGGTCCATCAGGCGGACCAGGTTCATGCCGCCGCGGCCGACCGGGTACTCCGCCAGGTCGACGCCCATGCGCTTGAGCGGGGTGCCGTGGTGGGTCTGGAGGTGGACCTGGCCCGGGCGCTTGACCACGGACGGCGGGAAGTTCACGTTGTTGACGAAGTACTTGCCGCGCGCCATGGCCTTCCAGAAGCCGAGCGAGCCGGGGTGCACCGTCGGCACACCCTTCGGCGGACGGCTGGTGGAGTCGTTCTTGAGGATCCACACCGCCTTCATGCCGGGGGCGAGTTCCTTCATCTTCTCGTGGATCGCCGCCGGGTTGCAGGAGTACGAGCCGTTCCAGTACGCGGCGAAGACGGCCACGTCCTGGTGGATCGGGAGCATCCGCTGGGTCCGGTAGTAGGCCTGGAGCAGGCGCTTGCGCAGCTTCTTCTTCAGCTTCGCCGGCACGGACTTCTTGCGCTTGAGGGAGCGGACCGTCTTGCGCGCCTTGTCCCGGTGCTTGGCCGGGATCATCTGGCCCTTGGTCTTCGGCGCGGCGGGGTGGCCCGCCGGGCGGTGCTGCGCCTCGGCGGCGGCCCAGCGCTCGCGGAACTCGGCCCGGGAGTCGTCGGGCAGGCGGCCCGGAGAGACGTCGACCACACGGAAGTGGTTGACCATCCGCTCGTAGAGCACGCCCCGCCACTCGTCGAACTGCGGGTTGTCGGCCAGGAACGCGAAGACCAGGTCGTACTGGTCGAACACGTCGAAGTGCTTGCGGCTGGTGCTGTGCAGGATGCTGCCCTGGCGCCGCTGGCGGTAGTAGACGCACACGCGGTCGATGACGGCGATGGTCTCCGCCGCGATCATGACCGGGTAGGTCCACGGCGTGTCCTCGTAGTACCCGGACGGGTACTGGAAGCCCCACTGGTCGAGGAAGTCCCGGCGGTACGCCTTGTTCCACGCGACCTGGAGCAGGTTGAGCAGCTCCGGCTCGTCCCGCAGCGGGAAGGCGCCCTTCGAGGCGGCCTTGGTCAGCACGTCGGCACGGGAGTTCGGAGTGATCCGGCCGTCCCAGTGGGTGCGCGAGTAGTCGAAGACGACCAGGTCGGGGTCGTTGGTCTCCTCGATGCGGCGGGCGATGGCCTGGAGCGAGCCGGGCAGCATCGTGTCGTCGCTGTCGAGGAAGAGCAGGTACTTACCCTTGGCGCGGGCCATGCCCGCGTTGCGGGCCTTCCCGAGTCCGACGTTCTGCTCCAGATGCATCGCCACGACACGCGAGTCCGCCTTGGCGTACTCGTCGATGATCTCGCCACAGCCGTCCGGCGAGCAGTCGTTGACGACGAGCAGCTCGTAGTCGCGGAACGACTGCTCCAGCACCGAGTCCAGACAGTCGCGCAGGAACGCCTGCACCTTGTACGTGGGAACGACGATGCTGAAGAGGGGGACGTCGGTGCCGGAGGTGGGTTGCATCTGTGTCATCTCAATACCGTGGAATCTGACGTGGGAGACAGGGGCATGACCGCCGGGTCAGCGCTGACTCGTGGACAGGGCGTAGCCGAGGAGCGTGCGTATGGTCTGCGTCTGGCCGTGGCGCAGTGCCGCCGGAAGCATTGTCAGCGCGTGCAGCCGCATGGACAGGTGCCGACGCGCGGCGCGCGCGGCCTTCGGCCAGCCGTGCCGGTCGAGATCGTCGGCCACCTCGTTGAAGAACCGCACGGCCTCGCCGAAGCGGGCGCCGGAGACGGCCTCGGAGGACGACAGGCTGCCCGAGTGGCGCCGGTAGCGGAACGCGGTGGCCGGCTCGACCACCAGCTTCTCGCCGCGCCGGATCAGCTCGATGATCAGGGCCAGGTCCTGGATGACCGACAGGTCCTCCCGGAAGCTGACCGCCTTGACGGCGTCGGCGCGCCACACGATCGACGGGAAGTAGAGCCAGTTGCCGCCGAGCAGGTTCGCGGCCAGCGGCTCGCCCGACAGGACCAGCCGGCGGCCCTCGTCCTTCGGCGCGTACAGCCGCTTCTTGACCTGGTCGCCCAGGGTGCTCGACGGGGCGCCGTGCTCGTCGATGACCTCGACGCCCGGCTGGTAGATCGCCGCGCCGGGCTCGGCCTCGATCGCGGCGCGCATCGTCTCGACGTAGGTGGGCAGCAGCAGGTCGTCGCTGCCCAGCATGGAGAAGTACGGGGACTCGACGAGGTCGACGCACTTGCGGAAGTTCTTGGTGATGCCGAGGTTCTGCTCGTTGCGCATATAGCGGACGCGGCTGTCGCCGAGGGAGGCGAACCACTCGGGTACGCCCTCCTCCTTGCCGTCGTCGACGACGGTCAGCCGCCAGTCCCCGTCGGTCTGGTCGAGCACACTGCGGACGGCGGCCTGCATCAGCGCGGTGTCGCCGTAGTGCGGCAGCATGATGTCGAGGGTGCCCACCACGGTCACTTGACCTTCCCCTTGGGGCCGAGCGCGGACCGGCGGCTCATCGCGAGCAGCAGGATCATGCCGATGCGGCCCAGGTAGAGGGTGGCCTTCCACGGCGACTGGCTCGGGGTGCCGGTCGCGCGCGGACGCATCGCGACGGGCACCTGCTCGATCTTGTAGCCGGCCCGGACCACGGCGATGGAGGACTCCACCGTGTCGCCCAGGTACTCCACCGGGTACCAGTGCGCGAAGACGTCGATCAGGTCGCGGTTGGAGGCGCGGAAGCCCGAGGTGACGTCGGTCAGCTTGGTCTTGGCCATCCGCGAGAGCCAGAAGGCGAGGACGAGCATGGCCCACTTGCGCGGGCCGCGGGTCTCGTAGTCGCCGGTGCCGGCGAAGCGCGCGCCCATGACGAGGTCCGCGCCGCCGTCGAGGCGGGCCAGCAGCTCGGGCACGTTGCGCGGGTCGTGCTGGCCGTCCGCGTCGACCTGGATGGCCACGTCGTAGCCGCGGTCGTGCGCGTAGCGGTAGCCGGCGCGCATCGCGCCGCCGACGCCGAGGTTGTACGGGAGCGTCATCACGGTCGCGCCGGCGCCGCGCGCCTTGGCGGTGGTGTCGTCGGCGGAGCCGTCGTCGACGACGAGGACATCGACGCCCGGGAGGGTCGTGAAGACCTCCTTGACGACGTCGGCGACGCCCTCGCCCTCGTTCCACGCGGGCATGATGATCAGTACGCGCTTGCCGTCGATCACTTGCCGTTCCCCCGCCCGGCCGACTCGGCCTTCTCCGACTCGGCCAGCTGCGCGCGCAGTTCGTTCACGTCGATGCGGAGCAGGGCCACCTCCTCCGAAAGAGTGCGGCCCTCCTCTTCGAGGTGGCCCACCTCCCAGCTCAGCTGGAGGCAGACGATGAAGAGGAACGCGACGCTGAGGAAGAGGATGAGGCTGACGCCGGAGGCGACGCCCACGGTGCGGGCGATCGAGTCCAGGCCGCTCGGGAAGAAGCCGAGCGGGATGATCACCAGACCGGTGAGCACCCACAGGAACGCGTACTTCTCCTTGAGCTTGCGGCGGCGCAGCAGCTCCACGATGCACGCGACGAGAAAGACTCCGGTGACCGAAGTCAGCATCCACAGCTTCACGCATGGCTCCGGTGTATGGGACGACTCATGGAAAGGGCCTGTCTACTCTTCCAGGGGTGGGCGGCTGGAGACGGAGCCACCGGATTGCAGTCCACTGTCCGTCGCGATGGTCACGGAGAGTGAGGGAATGGTGATCATTCCTATGAGTGCACCGAACGGTAGCCTACACGAGAGCGAAGGATGAGAGTCATGTAGGCGACGACCGCGAGCGACCCTACGGCGTAAGCGACTTCGACCCTGGTACGCAGCTCCAGAGGACTGAGAGTGACCGCCATCAGGACGCATGTACCGACCACCCACGCGACCAGCTGCTGCCGTGCCGCGCCACTCGTGAGCAGCGCCTGACCGAGCACCATCGCCAGCATGTAGAGCAGCGTGCCGAGCGAGAGCCACGCGAAGTCCACCGGCCCGAGCACGTCCGGCGAACCGAACAGCACCGGCAGCAGGACCGGCCCCAGCGCGACCGCGCCGATGCCGAACGCCGCCCCGAGACCCGCCGTGAGCCCGCAGGCCCGCAGCAGCAGCCGGCGGTAGGCGGGGGCGTCGCCCTCGGCCTGCGCCGTGGAGAGCCCCGCGAGCAGCGAGGCCTGGAAGGCGCCGAACGCGAACAGCGGCACCCGCGCCAGGACCAGCGCCGACAGCAGCGCGGCCACCAGGGCACTGTCGTCCGTCGAGATCAGCTTGGTGCTGATCACCGCGATGTTGACGAGCACCTGCGCCAGCAGCGTCGAACCGACCAGCAGCCCCAGGTGCTCGATCAGCTCCCGCCACCGCGCCGTGGAACCCGCCTTGGCCCCGCGGAACACCGGCGGCAGCGTCACGGCCACCGCGATCAGCGGCGCCGCGGCCATCACCACGGCGAACGCGAAGGCCGAGGTCACCCCGGCCAGCGCCATCCCCACGGACAGCACGATCCGCAGCAGACCGTCGAGCCCGAGCTGGAGCCCGTACGCCTCGAAACGGCCGAGCCCGGCCAGCACACCGCGGGTCACATGGGCGCAGGCCAGCGCCGCGAAGGCGCCGCCCACCGCGAGGACCAGGCTCTCGTCCCCGTGGAAGAAGAGGTCGGCGAGCTGTCCGGAGAACAGCGCCAGCGGCAGCAGCACCGCCGCGAGCAGCCCGAACGAGAGCGCCGCGCCGCGCCGCAGCACGGGCAGCGCCCCGTCGCCGGCCACCACGCGGGCGGCCACCACGCGGGTGATCTCCTGCTCGACCGGGAAGAACAGACCGAGGCCTATGGAGGCCACGGCGGTCCACAGCACCGAGAAGCTGGCCATGTCGTCGACGGAGAGCGAGTGGCCCGCCGCCGCGAGATGCACGTAGTTGGCCCCGCCGAGCACCACGGTGCCGATGCCGACGAAGGCGGTGCCGCGCGGCAGCGCCGTGCCGATCCGGTCGAGCAGACTCACGCGCCGGACCGTCCGCCCGGAGCCATGGTCCGCAGCGCCTCGGTGAGCTGCTCGCGCCAGTGCGGCTGCACCGGCACGCCCGCCTCGGCCCAGCGCTCGTGCGCGAGCACGCTGAAGGAGGGCCGGCGCGCCGGGCGCACGAACTTCTCCGAGGTGGTCGGCCGCACCCGCTCCGGGTCCAGGCCGGTCAGCTCGAAGGCCGCCCGCGCCAGGTCGAACCAGGTCGCCGTCTCGGAGGCGGTGCCGTGGTAGACGCCCGCCGGGGCCCGGCCCGCGACGGCCGCCTCGCCCAGCGCGCGCAGCTGGCGGGCCAGCGCACGCGTCCAGGTCGGCTGGCCGCGCTGGTCGTCGACCACGTCGACGGTGTCGAGCCGCTCGGCCAGGCCGAGCATGGTCGACACGAAGTTGCGGCCGTGCGCCCCGTACAGCCACGCGGTACGCACCACGTAGCCGCGCTCGGGCAGCAGCTCGGTGACGGCCAGCTCGCCCGCCAGCTTGCCGCGGCCGTAGGCGTTCACCGGGGAGGTGGGCGCGTCGTGCCGGTACGGCTCGGTGGCGTCGCCCGGGAAGACGTAGTCGGTCGAGACCTGGATCAGGACCGCGCCGGACTCGGCGCAGGCCGCCGCGAGGACCCGGGGGCCCTCGCCGTTGATCCGGGTGGCCGCGGCCTCCTCGGCCTCGGCGCCGTCGACGTCGGTCCAGGCGGCGGCGTTGACCACCACGTCATGACCGGCCACCGCCGCGCGGACCGCGGCGGCGTCGGTGATGTCCAGCTCCTGGCGGGTCAGCGCGGTGTACTCCACGCCGCCCTCCGCGAGCACCTCGGCGAGGTCGCGGCCGAGCATCCCGGCCGCACCGGTGATCAGCCAGCGGCTCATGCGGACAGCGCCGCCTTCGCCTTGAGCGGCTCCCACCAGGCGCGGTTCTCGCGGTACCACTGCACGGTGGAGGCGAGGCCCTGCTCGAAGGTGACCTGCGGCGTGTAGCCGAGCTCCTCCTGGATCTTGGCGATCGACAGGGAGTAGCGCAGGTCGTGGCCCTTGCGGTCCTCGACGTGCTCGACCATGTCCCAGCCGGCGCCGCAGGCGTCAAGGAGGAGACCGGTGAGCTCCTTGTTGGTGACCTCGGTGCCGCCGCCGATGTGGTAGACCTCACCGGCGCGGCCGCCGCGCAGCACCATCTCGATGCCACGGCAGTGGTCGGAGACGTGCAGCCAGTCGCGGATGTTGAGGCCCTCGCCGTAGAGCGGCACCTTCTTCCCGTCCAGCAGGTTCGTGGTGAACAGCGGGATCATCTTCTCGGGGAAGTGGTACTGCCCGTAGTTGTTGGAGCAGCGGGTCACGACGACGTCCATGCCGTGCGTGCGGTGGTACGAGAGGGCCAGCAGGTCCGAGCCCGCCTTGGAGGCCGAGTACGGAGAGTTCGGCGCGAGCGGCCAGTCCTCGGTCCAGGAGCCCTCGGAGATCGAGCCGTAGACCTCGTCCGTGGAGACGTGCACGAAGCGCGCGACACCGTGGCGCTTGGCGGCGTCCAGCAGCATCTGGGTGCCCAGCACGTTCGTGGTGACGAACGGGGAGGCGTCCAGGATCGAGCGGTCCACGTGGGACTCGGCGGCGAAGTGCACGACCGCGTCCTGACCGCGCATGGCGTCGTCGACGGCCGCGTAGTCGCGGATGTCGCCGTGGACGAACGTGTAGCCGGGCTTGTCCGCCACCGGGGCGAGGTTCGCCTCGTTGCCGGAGTAGGTCAGGTTGTCCAGGACGGTGACCTGGGCGCCCTTGCCCGAGGGCAGCTCTTCGGAGAGCAGTGCCCGCACGAACTGTGAACCGATGAACCCGGCGCCGCCGGTGACGAGAATCTTCATAAGGGCCACCATTCTATGGGGTGGGCTTCGCCCGTCGTTCCGTGGCCGTTCTCACGGTCGCGATGGTGAACGGCCCGGTGGGGCTGCCGTAGGCTGCGTGCCCATGCGTGGAATTTTGCTTGCCGGTGGTACCGGCTCCCGACTGTGGCCGATCACCCGAGCCGTGTCGAAGCAGCTGATGCCGGTCTTCGACAAGCCGATGATCTATTACCCCCTGTCGACCCTCGTGATGGCGGGGATCAAGGACATCCTGATCATCACAGGACCGGAGGAGCGCCCCCAGTTCGAGCGGCTTCTGGGAGACGGGTCCGATTTCGGACTCAATATCCAGTTCGCCACCCAGGAGCACCCCAACGGAATTGCCGAGGCTTTCGTCATCGGCGAGGAATTCATCGGTGACGAGCCCGTCGCGCTGATCCTCGGCGACAACATCTTCCACGGCTCCGGCCTCGGCCGGCAGCTGCGGGACTACAACGCGCCCGAGGGCGGTGTGGTCTTCGCCCACGCCGTGTCCGACCCCACCGCCTACGGTGTCGTCGACTTCGACGAGAACGGCGTCGCCCGTTCCATCGAGGAGAAGCCGAAGAACCCGAAGTCCCGCTACGCGGTGCCGGGCCTCTACTTCTACGACAGCCGGGTCGTCGAGATCGCCAAGAACCTGGAGCCGAGCGCCCGGGGCGAGCTGGAGATCACCGACGTCAACGCGCACTACCTCGACCGCGGCGAGCTCCACGTCTCGGTCCTGGACCGCGGCACCGTCTGGCTCGACACCGGCACCTTCCAGTCCCTCGTCCAGGCCTCCGAGTTCGTCCGCGTGGTCGAGGAGCGCCAGGGCATGAAGATCGGCTGCCTCGAAGAGGCCGCCTGGCGCGCCGGGTTCATCGACGACGACCAGCTGCGCGCCCTCGCCGAGCCGCTGACCAAGAGCGGCTACGGCGACTACCTGATCGACCTGCTGGCCTACGAGGCCGAGAAGGCCTGAGAGGACCGAACGTTTCCATGAAGGTCAACCCCCTTGGTATCGAGGGCGCCTGGGAGTTCGTCCCGCAGCAGTTCGGGGACGCCCGGGGCCTCTTCCTGGAGTGGTACAAGGCCGAGCGCATGGCCGAGGCCGTCGGCCACCCGCTCGACCTGAAGCAGGGCAACCTCTCCGTCTCCTCGGCCGGTGTCGTGCGCGGCATCCACTTCGCCGACGTGCCGCCCGGCCAGGCCAAGTACGTGACCTGCGTGCGCGGCGTGGTGCTCGACATCATCGTCGACGTACGGGTCGGCTCGCCGACCTTCGGCCAGTGGGAGACCGTGCGCCTCGACGACAAGGACCGCAAGGCCGTCTACCTCTCCGAGGGCCTCGGCCACGGCTTCTGCGCGCTCACCGACGACGCGACCGTCACCTACCTCTGCTCCGAGGGGTACGCCCCCGAGCGCGAGCGCACGATCCACCCGCTGGACCCGGAGATCGGCATCGAGTGGCCGGTCGAGGGCGAGCCCGAGCTGTCCGCCAAGGACGCCCAGGGCCCGACCCTCGCGCAGGCGCTGGAGGCCGGCATCCTGCCGGTGTACGAGGAGTGCGTGGCCTTCCGGGCCTCGCTGGCCGAGCGCGGCTGAGCCCCTCCGCCTCCCCGCACGACCCGCTCGTGACCCGGCCCGGCGATTCCCCACGGGGATTCGCCGGGCCGCCGTCGTTCCGTACCTCCGCGCGTTAGGCTGCCCGAATGACGTGGCTCATCACCGGCGGCGCCGGCTACATCGGTTCCCATGTCGTCAAGTCCATGACCGAGGCGGGCGAGCGGGTGGTCGTCCTGGACGACCTCTCCTCCGGCGACCCGGCCAGGGTCCCCGCGGGCGTACCGCTGGAGCGCGGCACCGTCCTCGACCGGGACCTCCTCGACCGGGTCCTCGCCGAGCACGGGATCCGGGGGATCGTCCACCTCGCCGCGAAGAAGGCGGTCGGCGAATCCGTCGAGCGCCCGCTCCACTACTACCGCGAGAACGTGACGGGCCTGACGGTCCTGCTCGAAGCGGCCGCCGCGGCAGGCGTCGACTCCTTCCTCTTCTCCTCCTCCGCCTCGGTCTACGGCACGCCCGACGCCGACCTGGTCACCGAGGACACCCCCTGCGCGCCGCTCAGCCCGTACGGCGAGACCAAGGTCGCCGGCGAGTGGCTGGTCCGCTCGGTCGGCCGCGCCCACTCCATGGCCACCGCCTGCCTGCGCTACTTCAACGTCGCGGGCACCGCCACCCCCGAGCTCGCCGACACCGGCGTCTTCAACCTCGTCCCCATGGTCTTCGAGCGCCTCGACGCCGGCCGGCCGCCGCTGGTCTTCGGCGACGACTACGCCACCCCCGATGGCACCTGCGTCCGCGACTACATCCACGTCGCCGACCTCGCCGAGGCCCACCTCGCCGCCGCCCGCCGGCTCGCCGAGCTCGCCGCCGCCGGGGACCACCGCGACCTCACCCTCAACATCGGGCGCGGAGAGGGCGTTTCGGTCCGGGAGATGATGGACCTGATCCGCGAGGTCACCGGCCTGACCGTGGAGCCCGAGGTCGTCGCCCGCAGGCCCGGAGACCCGGCGAAGGTGGTCGCCTCCGCCGAGCGGATCTCCGCCGAGCTGGGCTGGAAGGCCCGCCACGACGTCCACGCGATGATCTCCTCGGCCTGGGCCGCGCACACCGGCGGCGCCGTCCAGCAGCCGGAATAGAGGGGCGCCGCCGAAACGCACTCGCGTAGATTGCGCGACGGACAGCCGAGGCGAGCACTACAGGCACGATGGGGTCGACGCAGGTGACAGTGGCAAGGCAGTACGTGACGGAAGCCCGCAGGATCGTCGTGAAGGTCGGCTCGTCCTCGCTGACCACCGCCTCCGGCGGCCTCGACGCCGACCGGGTCGACGCCCTCGTCGACGTGCTCGCCAAGGTCCGCAGCGGCGGCGAGAAGGAGATCGTCCTGGTCTCCTCCGGCGCCATCGCCGCCGGCCTCGCCCCGCTCGGCCTCACCCGCCGCCCCAAGGACCTGGCCCGCCAGCAGGCCGCCGCCAGCGTCGGCCAGGGACTGCTCGTCGCCCGCTACACCGCCTCCTTCGCCCGCTACGGCGTACGCGTCGGCCAGGTCCTGCTCACCACCGACGACACCAGCCGCCGCGCCCACTACCGCAACGCCTACCGGACCCTCGACCAGCTGCTCGCCATGGGCGCCCTGCCGGTCGTCAACGAGAACGACACCGTCGCCACGGACGAGATCCGCTTCGGCGACAACGACCGGCTCGCCGCCCTCGTCGCCCACCTCGTCCGCGCCGACCTGCTGGTCCTCCTCTCCGACGTGGACGGGCTCTACGACGGCGACCCGGCCAAGCCCGGCACCGCGAGGATCGCCGAGGTCACCGGGCCCGCCGACATCGCCCATGTCGAGATCGGCTCGGCCGGCAAGGCGGGCGTCGGCACCGGCGGCATGGTCACCAAGGTCGAGGCCGCCCGGATCGCCGCCGCCGCGGGCATCCCCGTCGTCCTGACCTCCGCGAGCCGCGCCGCCGACGCCCTCGCCGGCCGCGACACCGGCACCTACTTCCACCGCACCGGCCGCCGCTCCGCCGACCGGCTCCTCTGGCTCGCGCACGCCTCCACCCCGAGGGGCGCGCTGACCCTCGACGACGGCGCCGTCCGGGCCGTCGTCGAGGGCAAGAAGTCGCTCCTGGCGGCCGGGATCGCCGCCGTCGAGGGCGAGTTCACCGCCGGCGACCCGGTGGAACTCCGCGACACCGAGGGCCGCGCCGTAGCCCGCGGCCTGGTCAACTTCGACGCCAAGGAGCTGCCCCGGCTCCTCGGCCGCTCCACCCACGAGCTGGCCAGGGAGTTCGGCCCGGAGTACGAGCGCGAGATCGTCCACCGCGACGACCTGGTCGTGATGTGAACCGGCGTCTTGTGAACCGAAACGGCTGAAAGTCTGGTCATCCGGTAGGGACCTTTACCAAAACCGCCCCACGCACCGCCCCGGGCTGGTCAACTTTGTCTCGGGGGCACGGAGAGGGCGGGGAACACCAGCACGCGTACACGCAGCAGCACGCAGCACAGGCATCACACAGGAGGCCGCCGGTGAGACGAGCGCGCCCAGGGGCACTGCCCCGCGGGACGGCCGAACGCGCCCTGACGAGCGTCGAGGCCGGAGCCGACTTCGACGAGTTCGACGCGTCCGACACGACAGACCAGACGACGGAAGCCCGGCCCCCGGACCGGGAGCTGTCCAAGCTCTGGCACATCACCCTCAGTGTCTCCGGCGCGGAGGCCCCGCTGAAGGAGGTGCGCCGCGCCCTGGAACAGCTGGCCCACGACCACCCCTTCCTGCTGACCAGCCGCTACGCCAACGACCACGCCGAGATCCGCTACTGGGAGGAGGCCCGCGACCTCCACGACGCGGCGGCCGTCGCCCTGCGGCTGTGGGGCGAGCACCGGCAGAGCGCCAAGCTGCCGCCGTGGGAGATCGTCGGCCTGGAGGTCATCGACCGGGAGACCTACCACCAGCGGATCGCCGAGGGCTACGGCCCCCCACCGGCAGCCCCGGTCGGCGTCCACCCGTACTGACGTACTGACGTACCGACGTCCTGGCGGGAGCCGGACGGGGGCCGCCCCGGCGCACGTCTCGCAGTACGGGACGGGCGAGGCATACGTGAGGGATGTCCGCAGAGGTGCCAGTACCCTGCGGGCATGACCTCGCTCACGCCCTTCGACAACATGTCCCCGGTCGCCCAGGCCGCCTACCGGGCCCGCGCCGCGGCCGCCGATATCGCGCCACTCCCGCGCGCGACGAAGGACGACGCCCTGCTCGCCGTCGCGGACGCCCTGGAGGTCCGCACGGCCGAGATCGTCGAGGCCAACGCCGAGGACATCGCCCGCGCCCGCGAGGCCGGCACCAGCGAGGCCATCATCGACCGGCTCACCCTCACCCCCGAGCGGGTGCGGGCCATCGCCGAGGACGTCCGGCACGTGGCCGCCCTGCCCGACCCGGTCGGCGAGGTCGTCCGCGGCTCCACCCTCCCCAACGGCATCGACCTGCGCCAGGTCCGCGTCCCGCTCGGCGTCGTCGGCATCATCTACGAGGCCCGGCCCAACGTCACCGTGGACGCCGCCGCCCTCTGCCTCAAGTCCGGCAACGCCGTCCTGCTCCGCGGCTCGTCCTCCGCGTACTCCTCCAACACCGCCCTGGTGAAGGTCCTGCGCGACGCCGTCGGCGGCTCCGGACTGCCCGCCGACGCCATCCAGCTCGTGCCCGGCGAGTCCCGCGAGTCCGTGCGCGAGCTGATGCGCGCCCGCGGCCTGGTCGACGTCCTGATCCCGCGCGGCGGCGCCTCCCTGATCCGCACGGTCGTCGAGGAGTCCACCGTCCCCGTCATCGAGACCGGCACCGGCAACTGCCACGTCTACGTCGACGCCCAGACCGACCTGGACATGGCCGTCGAGATCCTGGTCAACTCCAAGGCCCACCGGGTCAGCGTCTGCAACGCCGCCGAGACCCTCCTGGTCCACCAGGACGTCGCCGCCGCCTTCCTGCCGCGCGCCCTGGACGCCCTCGCCGACGCCGGCGTCACCGTCCACGCCGACGAGCGCGTCCTCGCCCTCGCCGAGGGCACCAAGGCCACCGTCGTCCCGGCCACCCCCGAGGACTGGGAGACCGAGTACCTCTCCTACGACATCGCCGCCGCCGTGGTCGACTCCCTCGACAAGGCCGTCGAGCACATCCGGCTCTGGTCCTCCGGCCACACCGAGGCCATCGTCACCACCTCCCAGGCCGCGGCCCGCCGCTTCACCCAGCTGGTCGACTCGACCACGGTCGCCGTGAACGCCTCCACCCGCTTCACGGACGGCGGACAGTTCGGCTTCGGCGCCGAGATCGGCATCTCCACCCAGAAGCTGCACGCCCGGGGCCCCATGGGCCTTCCGGAGCTCACCTCCACCAAGTACATCGTGACCGGCGACGGTCACGTCCGGTAACCGGAACGCCGTATCCGGGGCAGGGACAGTTCGCGCTCTCCCTGCCCAAAACCCCCTCCCAGGTCTACTCTGAAACCGTGCCGGACGACGTGGGGGGCACGCCGTTCCAGGACGGCCCCGACCCCGATGACTCTGTCGACCGCGGAGGCGCGGACGACTTCGCCGCCGTGGTCTTCGACGAGGACTTCGTCCGGGCCGCCACCGTCCACGAGCCGACCGCCGTCGAGCGCCTGCTCGCCGCCGCCCAGGCCCGCGCCGAGGCGGAGGCGGCCCGCGCCCGGGCCGTCGCGGGACTCGCCGACGACGAGCTCTACGAGGACGGCTACGCCGGCGAGACGCGCCGCTACGCGGACGGCTACGACCCGGACACAGCCGACGACGACTTCGGCCCCTACGGCCCCCACGGCGGCGCCCTGCGCCCCTACAAGGGCAGCGCCCGCTGGCACCGGCCGGTCGCCTGGGTGCTCGCCCTGGTGATGGGCGTCGGCATGGTCGCCCTCGCCTTCAGCGCGGTCTACCGCGGTGCCTCCGCCAACCGCCAGGACCGCATCCCGCCGCCCGCCAGCAGCGGCGTGGACAAGCCCCGCGCGGTCCCGTCCGGCGCCACCGTGCCCTCCGCGCCCGCCGTTCCTGCCGCGCCCGGCGCCCCCTGACCCCCGTCCGCCGGGCTTCCTCGGAAGTTGTCGCGCACCTCGGCGTTTACCGGGGCTTCCGCAGACCTACCCTGAAGGTATGGCAGGGCGTGGCGACCCGCCTGAGGGGACCCCCGAGGGGCTCCCCGGCGGTGAGGACGAGTACGGATCCCTTGTCTTCGACGAGGCGTTCGTCCGCGCTGCCCGGCTCCAGGAGTTCTCCGCCCAGGAACGGATGGGGGAGCACGCCCAGGCCGTCAGGTCCCGCCCCTCCTGGGAGGGCCGGAGCGGCTCCCGGCAGGCCCTGATGCTGGTGCTGCTGATCCTGCTGGCCTTCGGCACCGCGGTCTATCTCGGCGTCCGCAACCCCTATCAGGCCCCCGTCGACCAGCCGGCCGAACCGCTGCGGACCACGGTCGTCCCGCTCGCCCCGCAGGGCCCCGTCACCGGCGGCCAGCCCGACCGCCTGTTCGCCCACAGCCCCGCCGCCGAGTACCCCAGCGGCGCCGCCGGGATCAACTTCCCGCTGACCGGCCGCACCCCCCATTTCTCCGAGAGCCAGGTCCTGTCCGCCCTCGGCATCGCCAAGGAATATCTGGTCGCCTCCTCCCTCGAACCCGGCGTCCTCACCGGCGCGACCGTCCGCCCGGCCCGGCTCCTGGTCGACCCGGACCAGCTGGAGCAGTTCGACCGGAGCGTCGAGCAGCCCCAGGACGACGGCCGGCACGCCGTCGCCGGCTGGCTGGTGCGCTTCGACCCCCACCAGGTCGCCCTCGCCGCCCCGTCCGCCCGCGTCCACGGCACCCTGCGCGTCGTGGAGATCGACACCGACCTCCTGGAGGTCACGGCGGACCACACCTTCACCTACGCGGTCCGCCCCGCCGGCCCGGACACCGGCCCGACGGCCCAGGCCTCGCTGTTCACGGTCCACCGCGAGCTGCACTTCCGCTTCGACCGCGAGGACCTGCGGATGCACCGCGCGGAGCTGCTCAGCAGCACCGTCCAGGCCGGCCCGCAGGCCTGCGGCGCCGACACCACCGGCTCGCTGCACCCGCTGCTCGCGGGCGAGCGCGCCGACCGGTCCCGCCAGGCGGGCACGGACCCCTACGCGACGGGCCGGCCCACCACCTCCGCGCTCTGCGGGACGCTCGCCCCGAGCGCTCAGCCCTCGCTCTGACCGCCCTTGGCTCCCTTGCCGCCGTCGTCGGTGCCGCTCTCGTCGGTGCTGCCGTCCGTGCCGCTGGTGCCGCCCGTGCCGCCTCCGAAGCGGCCGAACAGCTTGCCGCCCAGGTCGCCCGCGAGGTCCCCGGCGCCGCCGGCTATGTCGTTGACCAGCTTCATCAGCGGATCCTTGCTGCCGCGCACAGTCTCGGCGTAGTGCCGCCCCGACTCGCGGAAGGAGTCGGTCACCGAGGTGTCCTTGTCCTCGGACCGCTTCGGGTAGTGCCCGTCCATGATCCGCTGGTAGTCGCGGGTCTCGGACCACTTCTTCAGCTCGGCCGCCCGGACCGTGGTGAACGGGTGCGAGCGCGGCAGCACGTTCAGGATCTTCAGCACGGAGTCGCGCAGGTCGCCGCCCTTCTCGTACTCGTCGGCCTGGGCGAGGAACGCGTCCACGTTCATCTCGTGCAGGTGGTTGCCTCCGGCGATCTTCATCAGGCCGCGCATGGAGGCCTGGATGTCCTGTCCCACGAGCAGCCCCGCCCGGTCCGCCGAGAGCTCCGACTTGCGGAACCACTCGCGCAGGGCGGTCACGATCGCCATGATCGCGACGTTGCCCAGCGGTATCCAGGCGACCTTCACGGCCAGGCTGGTGAGGAAGAGCAGGATCGTCCGGTAGACGGCGTGGCCCGACAGCGCGTGGCCCACCTCGTGTCCGACGACCGCCCGCATCTCCTCCTCGTCGAGCAGCTCCACGAGCCCGGTGGTGACCACGATGATCGGCTCGTCCAGGCCGATGCACATCGCGTTGGGCTTGGGGTCCTGCGTGACGTACATCGGCGGGACCTTCTCCAGGTCCAGGATGTAACACGCGTCCCGCAGCATGTCGTTGAGATGGGAGAACTGCGCGTCGCTCACCCGCACGGAGTCGGAGAGGAACAGCAGCCGCAGGCTCCGCTCGGGCAGCAGCCCGCTCAGCGCCTTGAAGACGGTGTCGAAGCCGCTCAGCTTGCGCAGCGCGACCAGCGCCGAGCGGTCGGCAGGGTGTTCGTAGGCCCGCGAGGAGATACCGGCGAAGCGCTTGCGCCGCCGCCCGGGAAGGTTCTCGTGCCCGTTGTCGGTCTTCTCGGTCATGGATGCCCCCAATTCGTACGAGTCGGTGCTCGTCCCCCTGACGCAACCCAGACTAGGCGAGGGGGCTACCGTGTGCCGGAGCCTGTGGATAACTCGGGCACCGCGGACAACCGAGGAGCACCACCGCCATGACGGACCACGCGACCACCGCCGTCACCACCCTGCTCGCCACGACGGAGCAGCAGGGCCCCGGCAACACCCTCCGCATCGTCCTGCTCGTCTCGATCGTGGGCGGTGCCCTGCTGGCCTGGTTCCTGCTGCGGGGCTACGGAGGCGCCGACGACAACGACACCGGTGCCGGGAACGATGACGGTGCCGCGAACGTCAAGATCGCTGAGAACGCTGTCAAGGAAAACCGCGCCGGTGACGCCAACGCCTGAGTCGGCGTGAGCGCGCCGCGACGTCCCGCATACGATGTGCGCGAAGTCTCCGCTCCCATCCCCGATCGAAGGTCCTGCCGAAGATGAGCCTCCACGCCACCGCCGCCAACCTGGTCACGCTCGCGAACGAGGGTGCCGAGCACGGCGGCAACCACGAAAGCCTCAGCCCGTACGTCACGGGTGGCGGCGCCCTCCTCGCGCTGCTGCTTCTGCTCTGGATCACCACCCGCTTCAACCGCGACCGCTGAGCCGAGAGGCCGCTGATCCGGCGTCCGACGCCGTGCCAGTAGGCTCTGCACGCATGGGAGAGCAGGAAGTGCCTACTGGCGGCCGCGCCAAGCGCCGACTCGGCGTGATGGGCGGAACGTTCGATCCGATCCATCACGGACACCTGGTGGCCGCCAGTGAGGTGGCCGCCCTGTTCCACCTCGACGAGGTCGTGTTCGTACCGACCGGGCAGCCGTGGCAGAAGAGCCACAAGGCCGTCTCGGCCGCCGAGGACCGCTATCTCATGACGGTCATCGCGACCGCCTCCAACCCGCAGTTCTCGGTCAGCCGCATCGACATCGACCGCGGCGGTCCGACGTACACCATCGACACGCTGCGGGATCTGCGCTCTCTCAACAGCGACTCGGACCTCTTCTTCATCACCGGCGCCGACGCGCTCTCGCAGATCCTCACCTGGCGGGACGCCGAGGAGCTGTTCGCGCTCGCCCACTTCATCGGCGTCACCCGCCCGGGCCACGACCTCACCGACGACGGCCTGCCCAAGGGCGGGGTCTCGCTGGTCGAGGTCCCCGCGCTCGCCATCTCCTCCACCGACTGCCGGGTGAGGGTCGCCCAGGGCGACCCGGTCTGGTACTTGGTTCCGGACGGCGTGGTGCGCTACATCGACAAGCGCCAGCTGTACCGCGGCGACTGAGCCTCGGGGAGGGGCACCGGTGAACGACCAGCAGAACCCGTACGACCCGTACTATCCGCAGCCGCAGATCATCGGCTACGACGAGTACGGGCAGCCGGTGTACCAGCAGCAGGTGCCGCAGCAGCACTACGACCCGTACGCGCAGCAGCCGCAGGGCCAGCAGGCCTACGGCTACGACCCGTACGGGCAGCCGCAGCAGCAGGTCCAGCCGCAGCAGCCCGTCCAGCAGCCGCAGTACGACCCGTACGCCCAGCAGACCTCGTACGACTACCAGCAGTACGACACCGGCCGGCAGGACTACGCCGCCCAGCCGCAGCA
This sequence comes from Streptomyces sp. NPDC094032, assembly GCF_040303965.1. Taxonomy (NCBI): domain Bacteria; kingdom Bacillati; phylum Actinomycetota; class Actinomycetes; order Kitasatosporales; family Streptomycetaceae; genus Streptomyces; species Streptomyces sp. NPDC094032. Next base: position 247,333 of record NZ_JBEOUE010000004.1, read on the forward strand.
CCCGGCGCAGCCGGCCCAGCCCGCGCAGCCGGTCCAGGAGGACCACACCGGGCAGCAGTGGGCCGTCCGGACCGAGGCCGTCCCCGTCGTACCGCCGCCGGTCGCGGCGCCGGAGGCCGCGCCGCCCGCGCCCCAGGCCGGTGTGCCCGGGCAGCGCCCGGCGCCGGAGGACGACGGGCGCGCGTACCGCACCGAGCAGTTCTCGTTCATCGAGGAGCCCGACGAGGACTCCGAGGACGTCATCGACTGGCTGGCGTTCACCGAGAGCCGGTCCGAGCGGCGCGAGGAGGCCCGGCGCCGCGGCCGCAACCGTGTCGTCGCCCTCGTGGTGGCCCTCGTCCTCGCCGTGACCGGCGGCGTCGGCTACCTCTGGTACGCCGGGATGCTGCCCGGCACCTCCGGCGACGAGCAGAAGAAGAACACCGCCACCGGCCCGCAGAAGCGCGACACGATCATCGTCCACCTGCACAACACCACCGGCGGCGGCACGTCCACCGCGCTCCTCGTGGACAACACCACCACCAAGCAGGGCACCACCGTGCTGCTGCCCAACTCCCTCGCCGTCGCCGACGACGAGGGCTCCACCACCACGCTCGCCAAGTCCGTCGAGGAGGACGGCTCCAGCGGCACCCGCGAGGCGGTCGGCAACCTGCTCGGCGCGAAGATCGCCGGTACCTGGCGGATCGACACCCCGTACCTGGAGAACCTCGTCGAGCTCGTCAGCAGCATCGACATCACCACCGACACCGAGGTCCCCGGCGCCAAGCCCGGCGCCGATCCGCTGGTCAAGAAGGGTGAGAACCAGACCCTCAACGGCCGCGCCGCCGTCGCCTACGCCACCTACAAGGCGCCCGGCGAGGCCGAGGCCAAGCAGCTCCAGCGCTTCGGCCAGGTCATGTACGGGGTGCTGCGGAAGATCTCCGACGACCCCAAGGCCGCCACGGTCACCATCGAGACCCTCGCCCAGATCCTCGACCCGTCGCTGCCGGAGAAGGACCTCGGCGCCTCCCTCGCCAAGCTGGCCGAGCACGCCAAGGTCGGCGACTACAAGACGGCCGTCCTGCCCGTCGAGTCCGACGGCTCGCTGAGCGAGGCCACCGGCGACAGCGTGGTCAAGGACATCCTCGGCGGCAAGGTCACCGCCCCGGAGCAGGGCGCGGCGACCCGCGTCGCGATCCGGGACGCCAGCGGCTCCGACGCCACCGACTCGGCCCGCGTGGTCCTGAACAACGGCGGCTACGTCGTGGTCGGCGGCACCAAGGCCGACACCCAGGAGAAGTCCCAGGTGATCTACGGCGACGACGCCCAGAAGGCGAACGCGGTCGAGGTCGCGAAGACCCTTGGCCTGCCCGCCGGATCCGTCACCAAGGGCAAGGCCGCCGGAAACGCCGAGGTCACAGCGGTGCTGGGGCAGGACTACAAGGCTCGCGGAGCCGGCCGGTGACCCTCGGTTAATCCTTTTCGGGCCCGTCGGCGGTGCATGAGACCCTTGAGGTGTCCCAGACCGCCGACGAAAGCCTGCTTGTGACCGCCACGGACCGCTCCATCGAGCTCGTCACCCTCGCCGCCCAGGCGGCGGCCGACCGACTCGCGCACGACATCATCGCGTACGACGTCAGCGATGTGCTGTCGATCACCGACGCCTTCCTGCTCGCCTCCGCCCCCAACGACCGCCAGGTCAAGTCGATCGTCGACGAGATCGAGGAGCGGCTGAACAAGGAGCTCGGCGCCAAGCCGGTGCGCCGGGAGGGCGACCGCGACGCCCGCTGGATCCTCCTCGACTACGTCGACATCGTCGTCCACGTCCAGCACAGCGAGGAGCGGGTCTTCTACGCCCTTGAGCGGCTGTGGAAGGACTGCCCCGAGATCGCGCTTCCCGAGGACGCCGTGAAGACCCACGGCAAGGCCGAGGAGCACGCCCGCCTCATGGGCACCGACGGGGCGGACGGTGAGCTGAGCTGACCAGCGGCAAGGGTGGCACCGGCCGCCGAATCGTCCTGTGGCGCCACGGCCAGACCTCCTGGAACCTGGAGCGCCGTTTCCAGGGGTCCACGGACATCGAGCTGACCGGGACCGGCGTCGCCCAGGCGCGCCGGGCCGCCCGGCTGCTCGCCGCGCTGGAGCCCGATGCCATCGTCGCCTCCGACCTGAAGCGGGCGGCGGCCACGGCCGCCGAGCTCTCCGCGATCACCGGTCATGAGGTCGCCCACGACGCCGCCCTGCGGGAGACGTACGCGGGGGAGTGGCAGGGGCTGACCCACGACGAGATCACCTCGCGCTACGGCGAGCAGTACGCCGCCTGGAAGCGGGGCGAGCCGGTGCGCCGCGGTGGCGGCGAGCTGGAGACCGAGGTGGCCGACCGGGCCGCCCCGGTGGTCCTGGAGCACGCCGAGAAGCTGCCGCCGGACGGCACGCTCGTCGTGGTCAGCCACGGCGGCACCATCCGCACCACCATCGGCCGGCTGCTCGGCCTGGAGGCCCGGCACTGGGAGAGCCTTGGCGGGCTCTCGAACTGCTGCTGGTCCGTCCTCGGCGAGGGCGCGCGAGGCTGGCGGCTCATGGAGCACAACGCCGGCACGCTGCCCGAACCCGTCCTCGGCGACGACGCCTGAGGCCGGCCCGGGCCCCCGGACCCCGGATTTCACTTTCCGGTAGGTCACAGGCTAGAGTTCTTCTTGTTCGCAGCGCAGAGCGCGAAGAACACGAGGGGCTATAGCTCAGTTGGTAGAGCACCTGCATGGCATGCAGGGGGTCAGGAGTTCAAATCTCCTTAGCTCCACAGTCCTCGAATCCCGTCCCCAACAAGGGGGCGGGATTCGTCGTTTCCCGCCCCTGGGCCGCCGCCCCGGGCCCGTCCGGCGACGGCGCCGACCCCCTTGCGGGGCCATGGCAGAATCGGACCGCCGGAGGGGGACGTGGGTCCGGGCGGGAGGGAGCGCGCATGGCCGTGGACGGTGCCGAGGTGACCGAAGCCGATGCCGTCGCGGAACCAGCCGCGCCTTGTCCGTGTACGCCCCGTCGCCACGGCCGGAGTTGACCGATGGGTGCACACAGGCGGAAGTGCGACTGGTGCGGCAGCGGTACGCCCATCGTCCGGGACATGGACCCGGTCAACCCCGAGTTCCAGTACTGGTGCGAGGAATGCGCGCGGGCGCTGATCATAAAAGGCGACCCGATCGAGACCTACCGTGAGCTCGAAGGGGAGCCGATCTACGGCCGGCTCCTCGACGAACACTGCACCCTCAAGCGGTTCTACTCCTTCGCGACGGCCTGAGCCGCCGCCCGCGCCGATGCGCGGGTTTCACGGGCCGCGGGCACAGAAGTGCCGGGCGCGGCCGGAGCCCCGTCCCTGACCGCCCGGCGGCGCGCGAGCAGGTATCCGGCGAACACCGCCGTCGCCGTCAGCGGATAGACCGCCGACAGCAGCATCTGGCCCGCGTTCTGGTCCAGTTCGGGACGGCCCGGGTCGTGCGGCACCCACCACAGCGCGAACGAGGCGAAGGCCAGCGCCACGACACCCGTCACCGGCCAGAAGCGCGTGGTCCGGTCGTACAGCAGGATCAGCAACGGCACGCACCACACCCAGTGGTGGGACCAGGAGATCGGGCTGATCATCAGCGCCGTGAACGCGGTCACGACCACGGCCACCGCCTTGTCGCCGCGCACCGCGGCCCGTACCGCGACGCCCATCGCCGCGCCGCCCAGGAGAGCGGCCGCGGCCACCCACCACAGGCCCGGGGCGTCGGTGTGCAACAGCCGGGCCAGGACCCCGCTGATGGACTGGTTGGCGGTCTCCTCGGCGTGGCCGACCCGGCCCGTCTCGAACAGGGTCTGCGTCCAGAACTTCTTCGAGTCGGCGGGCAGGACCAGCGCCATGGTGAGCGTCGTCACCAGGAAGACGCCGGTCGCCGTGAACGCCGTCCGCAGCCACTGGTTCATGGCCCGGTCCCGGCGCCACAGCAGCAGCCCGGCGGCGAGCAGCAGGACCACGAAGAGACCCGGGGTGAGCTTCACGGCGGTCGCGAGCCCGATGCCCAGGCCGGCCCAGCGGCTGCCCTCGCGGCGTGTCAGATCCCACAGCACCGCGACCGCGATGAGCAGGTTGATCTGGCCGTACCGCAGCGTCGTCCACACCGGCTCGCACCAGACCACGATCGCGGCGATCCACAGTGTCGTACGCCATAGATCGGCGCGGGCCCCGGTGCGGGACAGTGCCGGGCGGACCAACTGGAGCGACAGCTGGACCAGCGCCACCACCAGGAGCAGGTTCCCCGCGGTGGCGAGCGTCCGCATCAGGGGGACGTCCACCAGGGTCAGCGGCAGGAAGAGCACGGCCGCGAACGGCGGATAGGTCATGGCGAGGTTCGCCGAGGTGGCGCGCATCGCGTAGAGGTCGCCGCCGGCCCGCAGCGTCTCGCCCTCGGCCCGGTAGACCATCACGTCGAGCATGTTCACGTGGGCGAGGCGCTGGGCCACCCAGAAGGCCGCGAACGAGAGCAGGCAGACGGTGGCGGCGGTGGCCAGGGGCCACCGGCGGACGGGGGATCGGGCAAGCACGGTCTGGGTCACAGGGGGCGACCCTACCCGCAGGGCCGTGACCTCCTGAGGAACCGATTTGGTGATCCGGCGAGGAGCCGGTTAATGTTCTGTCTGTCGCCGCGAGGGAAACGGAAACGAAAACCGAAGCGAAGACGAACGGCAAGGGGCTATAGCTCAGTTGGTAGAGCACCTGCATGGCATGCAGGGGGTCAGGAGTTCAAATCTCCTTAGCTCCACAATAAAGAAGCGGGCCACCCGGATCGGGTGGCCCGCTTCTTTTGTGCGCGATCCGGTTCCTTGTGTGCGATCCGGCCCCTGGAACGTCGATGCGGCCCGATCCGGCCCTGCGGTACCCTGGCGCCATGCGTGCCGTACGCCTTCTGCTTAGCGAGCCGCGCTGATCAGTCCCGACGGATGAAGATCCGGTCGGCATCGGCGCGGCGCCCCCTCCTGTGCGAGGGGTTTTTTCGTTTCGTGGCAGTTGCTGGCAGTGGGCAGAGACGATCGATGGAGCTTCAAGGATCATGACCGAGATCAACACGGCTGCCGAGACGGCGGCCCAGCATCGCTACACGGCGGCCATGGCCGCCGACATCGAGGCACGCTGGCAGGATGCCTGGGACGCCGAGGGCACCTACGAGGCCCCCAACCCCACCGGCGACCTCGCCGGGGACGCGGCCGTGGTGGCCCGCCCCAAGAAGTTCATCATGGACATGTTCCCGTACCCCTCCGGCGCGGGTCTGCACGTCGGCCACCCCCTGGGCTACATCGCGACCGACGTCTTCGCCCGTCACGCGCGCATGACCGGGCACAACGTCCTGCACACCCTGGGCTTCGACGCCTTCGGCCTGCCGGCCGAGCAGTACGCCGTGCAGACCGGCACGCACCCGCGCGTGTCGACCGAGGCCAACATGGAGAACATGAAGGTCCAGCTGCGCCGGCTGGGCCTGGGCCACGACAAGCGCCGGTCGTTCGCCACGATCGACCCGGAGTACTACCGCTGGACCCAGTGGATCTTCCTGCAGATCTTCAACTCCTGGTACGACCCGGAGGCCGGCAAGGCCCGCCCGATCGCCGAGCTGGTCGAGGCGTTCGAGAACGGCACCTGTGAGGTCCCCGGCGGCCGCGACTGGAGCGCCCTGAGCGCCGTCGAGCGCGCCGACGTCCTGGGCGAGTACCGCCTGGCGTACGCCTCCGACGCCCCGGTCAACTGGTGCCCCGGCCTGGGCACCGTGCTGGCCAACGAGGAGGTCACCGCCGACGGGCGTTCCGAGCGCGGCAACTTCCCCGTCTTCAAGGCCAAGCTGCGCCAGTGGAACATGCGCATCACCGCCTACGCGGACCGCCTGCTGGACGACCTGGACGCGCTGGACTGGCCCGAGGCCATCAAGCTGCAGCAGCGCAACTGGATCGGCCGCTCCGAGGGCGCGCGCGTCGACTTCCAGGTCGGCGACGCCGGCGCCATCACGGTCTTCACCACCCGCCAGGACACCCTGTTCGGCGCCACCTACATGGTGCTGGCGCCCGAGCACGAGCTGGTCGAGAAGATCGTCCCGGCCGCCTGGCCCGAGGGCACCCACGACGTCTGGACCGGCGGCCACGCCACCCCGGCCGAGGCCGTCGACGCCTACCGCAAGCAGGCCGCCTCCAAGTCCGACGTCGAGCGGCAGGCCGAGGCCAAGGAGAAGACCGGCGTCTTCACCGGCGCCTACGCGACCAACCCGGTCAGCGGCGAGCAGGTCCCCGTCTTCATCGCCGACTACGTCCTGATGGGCTACGGCACCGGCGCGATCATGGCCGTCCCGGCGCACGACAGCCGCGACTTCGCCTTCGCGCGCGCCTTCGAGCTGCCGATGCGCTGCGTCGTCGAGCCCTCGGACGAGCGCGGCACCGACCCGTCCACGTGGGACGAGGCCTTCTCCTCCTACGAGGCCAAGCTGGTCAACTCCTCCAACGAGGACGTGGCCCTGGACGGCCTGGGCGTCGTCGAGGCCAAGGAGAAGATCACCGCCTGGCTGGCCGACCGCGGCATCGGCGAGGGCACCGTCAACTTCCGGCTGCGCGACTGGCTGTTCAGCCGCCAGCGCTACTGGGGCGAGCCCTTCCCGATCGTCTACGACGAGGACGGCGTCGCCCACTCGCTGCCCGAGTCCATGCTGCCGCTGGAGCTGCCGGAGGTCGAGGACTACTCGCCGCGCACCTTCGACCCGGACGACGCGGACACCAAGCCCGAGACGCCGCTGTCGCGCAACGAGGACTGGGTCAACGTGACCCTGGACCTGGGCGACGGCGCCGGGCCGAAGAAGTACCGCCGCGAGACCAACACCATGCCCAACTGGGCCGGTTCCTGCTGGTACGAGCTGCGCTACCTGGACCCGCACAACGACCAGGCGCTGGTCGACCCCGCCGTCGAGCAGTACTGGATGGGGCCGCGCGAGGGCATGCCCACCGGTGGCGTCGACCTGTACGTCGGCGGCGCCGAGCACGCCGTGCTGCACCTGCTGTACGCGCGCTTCTGGTCCAAGATGCTGTTCGACCTGGGGCACGTCTCCTCGGCCGAGCCGTTCCACAAGCTGTACAACCAGGGCATGATCCAGGCCTTCGTCTACCGGGACGCCCGCGGCATCGCGGTCCCGGCCGCCGAGGTCGAGGAGCGCGACGGCGCGTTCTGGTACGAGGGCGAGAAGGTCAGCCGCGTCCTGGGCAAGATGGGCAAGTCCCTGAAGAACGCCGTCACCCCGGACGAGATCTGCGGCGAGTACGGTGCCGACACCCTGCGCCTGTACGAGATGGCCATGGGCCCCCTGGACGTCTCCCGCCCGTGGGACACCCGCGCCGTGGTCGGCCAGTACCGACTGCTGCAGCGGCTGTGGCGCAACATCGTCGACGAGTCGACCGGCGAGGCCACCGTCGTGGACGCGCCGGCCGACGAGGAAACCCTGCGTGCCCTGCACAAGGCCATCGACGGGGTCTCCCAGGACATGGCCGCGATGCGCTTCAACACCGCCATCGCGAAGATCACCGAGCTGAACAACCACCTGACCAAGTCCGGTGACGCGCTGTCCCGCCCGGTCGCCGAGCAGCTGGTGCTGCTGGTCGCCCCGCTGGCCCCGCACATCGCCGAGGAGCTGTGGCACCGCCTGGGCCACACCGACTCGGTCGTCCACCAGGACTTCCCGGTCGCCGACCCGGCGTACGTCGTGGACGAGACCGTGACCTGCGTCGTGCAGATCAAGGGCAAGGTCAAGGCGCGCCTGGAGGTCTCCCCGTCGATCACCGACGCGGAGCTGGAGGCGCTGGCGCTGGGCGACGCGAACGTGGTCGCCGCGCTGGGCGGTGCCGAGATCCGCAAGGTGATCGTCCGCGCGCCGAAGCTGGTCAACATCGTCGCCTGACGCCCGACGTCCCCTAGGGGGAGGGTGGGGGCAGGTTGGGGGTTCCGTTGGAACCCTCGGCCTGCCCCTTCCGTTTACCGTGGAAGAACCACAACCGCAGCCGGAGGGGCGAGGCACATGGAAGCCGCGATCACGATCATGGCGCTGCTCTTCGTCGCCTTCGTGGCACTGGGGGTCTACGCCACGGTGAAGGTGGCCAAGGCCGCCAAGCGCGGTGTCGACCGCACCATCGACCAGGCCCGGCGCACGGTCGAGGACACGACCCTGCGCGCCAAGAGCTTCGGACAGGTCGGCGTCCCGGGCGAGCTGGCACAGCTGCGGCTCTCGCTGCGGACCTCGATGCGGGCCACCCAGGACGCGCTCCAGGCGGGCGTCGCCGAGGACGCCTCCCTCAAGGAGTCCCTCGACCTCTTCCAGCGCCTGAGCGCCCATGGCCGGGAGCTGGACGAGGACCTCAAGCGGCTCGAACGGGAGCCGGACAAGACGCGGGTCAAGGCACAGCTGGGGGAGCTCCGCCGGCGCACGGAGCAGGTCACCCAGTCCGCCGACGCGCTGCGCTGGGCGGCCAGGGACCGGGCCCACCGCTTCGCCCAGGACGAGCTGTCCTCGCTCAGCGCCCAGATCGACATGGAGGCCGGGGCCCTGCGCCACTGGACCACCGGAGCGGATGCCGACGGCATGGACGCGACCGGGCGGACAGCGGGCGCGGCCGGCTCCTCCTGGCCCGACGCGGGGGCCCCGGCGGCCGCCGCCGAGCACGGGCAGAGCTGGGCGGGCGCCCCGTCCGCCGCGGCGGAGCAGCCGCAGGCGATCACCGGCCCCGACCCCCTGCGGACGCCGTATCCGTGGGAGAAGTCGACGCGGCCGGAGACCACCACCTGAGAGCGGTGGGGGCCGGGCTGCCGTGCCCCGCCCCCTGCGGGTAACCTCCCGCTCATGTCCCGGCATGTCGCGATCGTCACCGATTCCACGGCCTACCTGCCACCCCAGACGATGGAGCGGCACGCCATCACCTCCGTCCCGCTCACCGTCGTCATCGGCGACCGCGCGCTGGAGGAGGGCACCGAGATCTCGGCCCGTTCCCTCGCCGAGGCGCTGCAGAAGCGCCGCTCGGTGACCACCTCGCGGCCCGGCCCCGAGGTCTTCGCCGCGGCCTACCGCGCGGCCGCGGACGCGGGTGCCCGCGGCATCGTCTCGCTGCACCTGTCCGCCGAGTTCTCCGGCACCTACGACGCCGCCGTGGTGGCCGCCAAGGACGCCCCCGTGCCGGTCCGGGTCGTCGACACCCGGATGGTGGGGATGGCGCTCGGTTTCTGCGCCCTGGCCGCCGCCGAGACGGCCGACGCGGGCGGCTCGCTCGACGAGGCCGTCGCGGCGGCGGAGAAGCGGGCCGAGGGGACCTCCGCCTTCTTCTACGTCGACACCCTCGACTATCTGCGCCGGGGCGGGCGCATCGGGGCCGCGCAGGCGCTCCTCGGATCCGCGCTGGCCGTGAAGCCGCTGCTCGAACTGGACGGCGGGCGGATCGAGCTGCGCGAGAAGGTACGCACGGCCTCGAAGGCCATCGCCCGGCTGGAGGAGATCGCGGTCGAACGGGCCGGCGCGGGCCCCGTCGACATCGCCGTGCACCACCTCGCCGCCCCCGACCGCGCCGTCGCGCTGGCCGAGCGGCTCCGGGGCAGGCTGCCGGCGATCGAGGACCTCCAGGTCACCGAGGTGGGCGCGGTGATCGGCGCGCACACGGGGCCGGGGCTGCTCGCGGTGGTCGTCTCGCCGCGCTGAGGGTGGGCGGGGGGCTTAGGGATCCTCGACAGTCGGTCCCTCGGTCCCTCGTTCGAGTGGCGAGGTTTTCCACAACTGGGTGGTTGTCCACTGGAATTGGGGCGTCTCGGCGGGTGGGGCGGAATCCGCCTACCGTCTCGTTCATGACTCTTCGTACACACATCGCAACGACCCGTCGGCGTACCCGTGGCGCCGGATTCACCAGCGGTCCCGGCAGGCCGCCGGGCTCGGACGGGAGGGCCCGGCGGCGGACCCGGGCGAGGCATGCGGCCGGGGTGGCGCCGGGAGGGGTACGGCGCCGGGGCGACGCGCTGTTCCCGGCGGCGGCGCCCCCGCTCGTCCCCGCGCCCCCGCCGCCGCCACCGGCTCCTCCGCCTCCTCCACCGCCTCCGGAATCGGCGCCGTCGCGGAGGGAGCGGCTGCGGCTCGCGGTGCGGGAGCGGCTGCCGTTGTGGGTGCAGTCCCGGTGCGGGCTCGAACGGCGCTCGCTGGCCGCGCTCGCCGTGGTCCTCGTGGTGGCCGCCGGTGTCGCGGGCGCGTTCTTCTGGTCGGGGCGGCCGGAGCGGGTCAGGGCGCCTGAAGTGGTGGGCGCGGTCCGTCCACTGCCCGAGGCCGCGCCCGACCCCACCGACCCGGGAGTCCCGGCGCCCCCGGCCACGGCGGCGCCCGTGGTCGTCGTGGACGTCGGCGGCAAGGTGCGCCGGCCGGGGGTGCTCACGCTGCCGGCGGGCTCCCGGGTCGCCGACGCCCTGCGCGCGGCGGGCGGCGCTCGCCCGGGCGCGGACGTCACGGGCCTCAACCGGGCCCGGGTCCTCGTGGACGGCGAGCAGGTCGTGGTCGGGCTGCCGGGGGCCGGGGCGAGCGGGCAGGGAGCGGGGTTGCCGGGGGTGCCGGGTCCCGCTCAGCCGTTGAGCCTCAACGCGGCGACCGTCGAACAGCTCGACACCCTGCCGGGAGTGGGACCGGTGCTGGCCCGGCACATCGTGGAGCACCGGGTCGAGCACGGCGGGTTCCGGTCGGTCGCCGAGCTGCGCGAGGTCAACGGGATCGGCGAGCGCCGGTTCTCGGACCTCGAACCGCTGGTGCGGCCATGAGCTCCGGGGGCGCGGGCGAGACCGAGGTCGGGTGGTCCGGGGGATGGCACGAGGGTCCTGCCGATCTGCGGCTGGTGCCGCCCGCTCTGGCGGCCTGGGGTGGGGCGGCCCTCGCCGTGGGTGTCGTCGGCTGGTGGAGTGTGGCGGGTGTGCTGCTCTGTCTGGTCGGGGCCGTGCCACTCCTCAAGCCGGTCGCGCGGCGCGGGCTGCGGGCGACCGCCTGTGCCGGAGTGCTCCTCTGCGCCGCCGCCGGGGCCGCGTCCGGCGGGCTGCACGCGGCCGACCTGCGGCGCGGGCCGGTCCCCGGGCTCGCCAGGGACGGTGGCCAGGTCGGGGCCGAGGTGGTCGTCACCTCCGATCCACGGCTCACCCGGCCCAAGACGGGCGGGAGCCGGGCGGCGCCGGTCTCCGTGGTCCTGGAGGGCCAGGTGGTGCGGGTCGAGGACCGGGACGGCGCCGTGCATCGGACCAGGGCGCCGATCCTGCTCCTCGTGGCGGCGGGCGAGGGGCGCGGGGAGTGGCTGCGGCTGCTGCCGTCGACCCGGCTGCGGGTGACGGGGCGGCTCGCGCTCCCGGCCCGGGCCGGCGATCCGTTCGCGGCGGTGCTGCGGGCGGACGGTGCCGGGCCGCCCCGGGTCACAGGGCCGCCGAGCGCGCTCCAGCGCACCGCCGGGGACCTGCGGGCCGGGCTGCGGCGGGCGACGGAGGGCCTCGGCCCGGACGCGCGGGCGCTGCTGCCGGGGCTCGTGGTCGGCGACACCTCGCGGATCGGGCCGGAGCTGGAGGCCGCGTTCGAGGCGACCGACCTCACGCATCTGCTGGCCGTCTCCGGTTCGAACCTCACCCTCGTCCTGCTGCTCCTGATCGGCAGGCCCGGTGCCGCGCAGCGGATCGAGCGCGGCGGGCTCGCCCCGCGGCTCGGCATCCCGCTGCGGACCACCGCACTGGCCGGGGGCGGTCTCACGCTCGCCTTCGTCGTGGTGTGCCGTCCCGATCCGAGCGTGCTGCGGGCGGCGGCCTGCGGGCTCGTCACGCTGCTGGCCATCGCGACCGGCCGTCGCCGGTCGCTGGTCCCGGCGCTCGCGGCGGCGGTGCTCGTCCTGGTGCTGTACGACCCGTGGCTGGCCCGGAGTTACGGCTTCCTGCTGTCGGTCCTGGCCACCGGGGCGCTGCTGACGGTCGCCCCGAGGTGGAGCGAGGCGCTGCGGCGCCGCCGGGTGCCGGGCAGGATCGCGGAGGCGCTGGCGGCCACACTGGCGGCGCAGGCGGTGTGCGCGCCGGTGGTGGCGGTGTTCGCGGCCCGGGTGAGTCTGGTCGCCGTCCCGGCCAACGTCCTCGCGGAGCCCGCGGTGGCCCCGGCGACGGTCCTCGGGTTCGCCGCCCTGGGGCTCGCTCCGCTGTGGCCGGGGGCCGCCGAGGCCGTGGCGTGGGTCGCGGGGTGGCCCGCCGGGTGGATCGCCGGGGTGGCCCGTGCCGGGGCGGGGCTGCCGGGGGCGGAGACGGACTGGCCGGACGGGTGGTGGGGCGGACTGCTGCTGGCGCTGTTCTCCGGGCTCGTGGTCCTCGGCGCGCGTCGGCTGCCGTACCGGCGGTGGATCGGGGCGGGCTGCGGGGTGCTGCTGCTCCTGGCGGTGGTGCGGCCGCCGCCGCTGGTCCGGCTGGTGAGCGGGTGGCCGCCGCCGGGCTGGGTGTTCGCGATGTGCCAGGTCGGCCAGGGTGACGCGACCGTGCTGGCGGCGGGCGGGGACACCGCCGTCGTGGTGGACGCCGGGCCCGAGCCGGAGCCGGTCGACCGGTGCCTGCGGGACCTGGGGGTCCGCAGGATCCCGCTGCTCGTGCTGACCCACTTCCACGCGGACCACGTGGCCGGGCTGCCCGGGGTGCTGCGAGGGCGGGCGGTGGGCGCGATCCAGACGACCGGACTGGTGGAGCCGCCGGAGCAGGCGGAGTTCGTACGCCGGACGGCCGCGGCGGCGGGGGTCCCGCTGGTGCGGGCGGGGGCGGGGGAGCGGCGGGTGCTGGGCCCGCTGGAGTGGCGGGTGCTGTGGCCGGGCCCCGCCCCTGGGAAGCCCGGCAGGTCCGGGGAGTCCGCCAGGTCCGGGGAGTCCGGGGACTCCGGCGAGTCAGGGGACTCCGGGGCCAATGACGCCAGCGTCACGCTGTTCGTCCGCGCTCCGGGCGGGGTGAGCCTGTTGCTGCTCGGGGACCTCGAACCGCCGGCCCAGCGCGGTCTGTTGCGGGCGTACCCGTCGCTGCCGCCTGTCGACGTGCTGAAGGTGGCCCATCACGGCTCGGCGCACCAGGACCCGGGGCTCATACGGGCGGTGCGGCCCCGGCTGGCGCTGGTGTCGGCGGGGCGTGACAACCCCTACGGGCATCCCTCGCCGCTGACCGTGGAGGCCTTGCGGGACGGCGGGGCGCGGGTGCTGAGCACGGACCGGGACGGCGCCATCGCGGTGACGGGGGCGGGCCTGGAGCTGACGGCGCACACGTTCCCCGCCCTCGTGAAGAAGCCCTTGTAAAGGAATCCTTGTAAAGGAATCTTTCTAAAGATATGTTTCCATCATGACGGAGCAGTCGCACAGCATCGAGCTCACCGACCCACGCGCCCTTAGGGCCTACGCGCATCCCACCCGGATGACCCTCGTGGGCCTGCTGCGCAGGAGCGGCCCGTTCACTGCCACCAAGGCGGCCGAGCTGACCGGCGAGTCCGTGGCCAGCTGCTCGTACCACCTGCGGATACTCGCCAAGTACGGGCTTGTCGAGCAGGCCCCCGGCGGCAAGGGGCGGGAGAAGCCCTGGCGGGCCACGGCCAGGTTCACCGAGTGGCCGGACCGCAGTGAGGACGCCGCGGTCGCCCAGGCGGCGGACGCGCTCAGCGCGGCCACGGCGGAGCACTACTTCCAGCGGGTCCTGAAGGCCATCGAGAACCGGCAGAGCCTGCCGGCGGAGTGGCGGGAGGCCGAGCAGTTCGGCGACACGCTGCTCCACCTCACCGCCGAGGAGCTGACCGGCCTCGGGCAGCGGATCGAGGAGCTGCTGCGCCCCTACGAGGAGCGGGAGGGCGACCCCGCCCGGCGGCCCGAGGGCGCCCGCCCCGTGGGCATCCTCCGGCTCGCCTTCGTGGACCGCGACCTCGGCGCAGGGGAGGAGTGAGCGATGCCCATCGTCGACCGCATACCCGCGCTGCTGCGCGAGCGGCCCTTCCGGCGGTACTGGACCGGGCAGACCATCTCCTTCGTGGGCGACCAGATCTCGCTCATGGCGCTCCCGCTCGCCGCCGTCCTGGTCCTGGGCGCGGACGCGGCCGAGATGGGCTGGCTCAAGACGGCCGAGCTGCTGCCCGCGCTGCTGCTCAACCTGCCGCTCGGCGCCTGGGCCGACCGGCAGGCCCGGCGGCGGCGCGCCATGATCGCGGCCGACCTCGGCCGCGCGGCGCTGCTCCTCACCCTCCCCGTCGCCTACCTGCTCGACGCGCTGACCCTCGGTCAGCTGTACGCGGTGGCCTTCGGGGTGGGGGCGCTCACCGTGCTCTTCGAGGTGTGCAACACCACGCTGTTCGTGGCGATGGTCCCCACCGAGCGCTATGTGCAGGCCAACTCGCTGGTCAACGGCAGCCGCTCGATGGCGTGGCTGGCGGGGCCGGGCATCGGCGGTGTGCTGGTGCAGGTGCTCACCGCGCCCTTCGCGCTGCTCGCGGACGCGCTGACCTACCTCGTCTCGGCCGGGTACCTGGCCCGGATCCGCCCGGTCGAGCCGCCGCCCGCCCCGGTCGAGAAGGGCCACTTCGCCGAGGGTCTGCGCTGGGTGGTGCGGAACCCCTCGATGCGCGCGCTGTTCGCCGCCTCCGGGACGGTCCAGTTCTTCAACTACATGTTCCACACCCTCTTCGTGCTCTACGCGACGGCCGAACTCGGTCTGAGCGCGGGCGTGCTGGGCGCCGTGCTCGCGGCCGGGGCCGTGGGCGGTCTGATCGGGGCGGCGTGCGGCGGCCCGGTGGTCCGAGCGATCGGGGTCGGCCCGTCGGTCGTGACCGGCTTCGTCGCCTTCACGCTGCCGCTGCTGCTCATACCGCTCGCCGGAGGGCCGCTGCCGCTGGTGATCGGGCTGCTGTTCGTCGCCGAGTTCCTGTCCTGCGCCGGGGTGATGGTGGCGGACATCGCCGCCGGCTCGTTCCAGATGGCGCTGATACCCGACGCGATCAGGTCCCGGGTGATGGGCGCCTTCCGGACGCTCAACCACGGCTTCCGCCCGCTCGGCGCGCTCGCCGGAGGTCTGCTCGGCACGGCCTTCGGGCTGCGGCCCACGCTGTGGCTGGCGACGGCCGGAGCCGTCCTCGCCGTGCTCTGGGTGCTGCCCTCGCCACTGGCGCGCCTGCGGGACCTGCCGGAGCGGGAGCCGGCCCCGGCGCCGGCCCAAGCGGAACATTCGGACTCCCGGTAACACTTACGCCGTTTGCCTCGAACATCGCAACAGTGATCGAATGCGTCTTCGTCGGTGAGGGAATCCGGCGGTTGTCGGTGGTTTGTCCGGGGGTACGTGAACATGTTCGGTGGTCTGTTCGGCAAGCGCGGCTCCGCGGCCGGCCGAGGGGGCCCGCTCGCGGGGCTCACGGTCCCGTCGTCGGCGGGCGTCCTGAGCTGCCGGGTCCTGGACCCCGTCAACGAGCCGGTCCGCCAGGCCGAGTTCGTGGTCAGCGACCCGGCGGGCCGCAAGGTCCTCGCGGGGGAGACCGACCCGTACGGCAGCGTGCTCGCGACGGTGCCGGCGGGCGAGTACCGGCTCGCGGTCACCGCCGAGGGCTACACGCCGTACCGCGGCGCCGCCGTCGTCACCGAGCACGGGCATACCAGCCTGGGCGACCTGACGCTCCAGGTCGCGCCCCAGCCGCAGCTCCCCGAGCCCGGCGACTGGGAGATCGACCCGGCGCACTCCCAGATCGGCTTCACCGCGCGGCACATCGGCCTGGCCCGGATCCACGGCCGCTTCAACGGCTTCGCCGGGGTCATCCGGGTCGCCGAGCGCATGGAGCAGTCGGCCATGCACGTCGTGATCGACGCGGCCTCCATCGACACGGGCGTGCAGATGCGCGACGACCACCTGCGTTCGGGCGACTTCCTCGACGTCGGCGCGTACCCGACGATGGAGTTCTACAGCGAGCGCTTCGTCCACCGGGGCGGCAGCCGCTGGGGCGTCACCGGTGCGCTGACCCTGCACGGCGTCAGCCGCACGGTGACCCTCGACACCCAGTACCTGGGCATCGGCAGCGGTCTGGAGGGCGAGACCCGGTGCGCCTGCCGGGCGACCACGGAGCTGCACCGCGAGGACTTCACGCTGACCTGGCAGACGCTGCTCGCGCGGGGCATCGCGGCGGTCGGCTCCAGCATCACCATCGATCTCGACATCCAGATCGTCCCCAAGAAGGGCTGAGCCCCGCCCCGCCCCACACCCCGTCTACGGGGCCTCCAGCCAGCCGTCGTGCTCGGCGGCCAGCGCGTCCAGGGCCGCCGGGTCGAGCCGACCGCTCGGGTCCTCCACGATCACCAGCCACTGGGCGTCCTCGGCGTCGTCCTCGCCGGCCAGGGCGTCCCGGACCAGCTGCGGCTCCTCCGTCAGGCCGAAGGCGTCGGGCAGGGCCTCGGCGACCTCCTCGGCGGCGTCGCGGTCGGGGAGTACCAGTACGTGTCTCACATCGCTCACGTGCACATTCTCGACGATGGCCCGGCTGTCGGTGGCCCGTGGGATGCTGGATCGCGATGGCCACCAGAAAGACTTCCACCGACGACCTCCTCGCCCCCGTCACGCTCGCCGTGGGCCAGGAGGACCTGCTGCTCGACCGCGCGGTCCGCGAGGTGGTGACGGCGGCCCGGGCCGCCGACGCCGACACGGACGTCCGCGACCTGGCGCCCGAGCAGCTCCAGCCCGGCGCCCTCATGGAGCTGACCAGCCCCTCGCTCTTCGCCGAGCGCAAGGTCCTGATCATGCGGAACGCGCAGGACCTCCCGGCGGAGACGATCAAGGAGATCAAGGCGTATCTCGACGCGCCGGTCGAGGACATCTCTCTCGTCGTGCTGCACGCGGGCGGCGCGAAGGGCAAGGGGCTGCTCGACGCGGCCCGCAAGGCGGGCGCCCGTGAGGTGGCCTGCCCCAAGACGACCAAGCCCGCGGAGCGGCTGACCTTCGTGCGGCAGGAGTTCCGCTCGCTCGGCCGCTCGGCCACGCCCGAAGCGTGCCAGGTGCTGGTCGACGCGATCGGCAGCGACCTGCGCGAGCTGGCCGCCGCGGTCGCGCAGCTCACGGCGGACGTGGACGGCACGATCGACGAGTCGGTCGTCGGGCGCTATTACACGGGCCGCGCCGAGGCCTCCTCCTTCACGGTCGCGGACCGCGCGGTCGAGGGGCGGGCGGCGGAGGCCCTGGAGGCCCTGCGCTGGTCCCTGTCGACGGGTGTCGCCCCCGTCCTGATCACCAGCGCCCTGGCCCAGGGCGTCCGGGCCATCGGCAAGCTCTCTTCGGCCCGGGGCGGACGGCCCGCGGACCTCGCGCGCGAGCTGGGGATGCCGCCGTGGAAGATCGACCGGGTGCGGCAGCAGATGCGCGGGTGGACCCCGGACGGCGTATCCCTCGCCCTGCGGGCGGTCGCCGAGGCGGACGCGGGGGTGAAGGGCGGCGGCGACGATCCGGAGTACGCGCTGGAGAAGGCCGTCGTCACGATCGCGCGGGCGGCGCGGATGCGACGGGGCTGACCCGAGCCCCCACCCGAAATAAGGCAGAACACGCCGCGGGCCCCGTCGCTCTCCTGGGGAAGGAGGGCGGCGGGGCCCGCGGTTTCATGCTGTGGGTGGCCCGTACACGCGTGGCGAACGCGTCTCGCGTACGTGGCCGGGATGGCCGGACGGGAGCGGTTAGAGGGCCCGCTGGATTCCCGTGCGGCCGTTCACATCAGAGCTCAGCCCTGGAGGGTGGCAACCTTGGTGGCCAGCGCCGACTTCTTGTTGGCGGCGGCGTTCTTGTGGATGACACCCTTCGAGACAGCCTTGTCGAGCTGACGCGCGGCGGCACGAGAGGCAACGGTGGCCTTCTCGAGGTCGCCGGCGGCGACGGCCTCGCGGGCCTTGCGGATCGCGGTCTTGAGCGACGACTTGACGGCCTTGTTACGCAGGCGCGCCTTCTCGTTGGTCTTGTTCCGCTTGATCTGGGACTTGATGTTCGCCACGAAAAGAGCCTTTACAGGTTCGATGTTCCTACTGGATGTGCCACGCGGCCGAGGGGGCATACGAGACACAGCTGTCCACTTTATCAGCCGTGCTCCACCCCGCCCAAACCGAGCGCCGGACCGCAGTCATGGGACCATGGAGCCTACGTATCCGTTCTGAACATCGCCCGAGACGAGAACCCTGCGTGCCCGCGACTCCTACCAACGTGCCCGAGCCGAGCCGAACCGACCCGGCTCTGATCCGCAATTTCTGCATCATCGCGCACATCGACCACGGCAAGTCCACGCTCGCCGACCGGATGCTCCAGCTGACCGGTGTGGTCGACCAGCGGCAGATGCGTGCCCAGTACCTCGACCGGATGGACATCGAGCGCGAGCGCGGCATCACGATCAAGTCCCAGGCGGTCCGTCTGCCCTGGGCCCCCACCGAGGGGGCCGACCAGGGCCGGACGCACATCCTGAACATGATCGACACCCCCGGGCACGTCGACTTCACGTACGAGGTCTCGCGTTCGCTCGCGGCCTGTGAGGGCACGATCCTGCTGGTGGACGCCGCGCAGGGCATCGAGGCGCAGACGCTGGCCAACCTGTACCTGGCGATGGAGAACGAGCTCACCATCGTCCCGGTCCTCAACAAGATCGACCTCCCGGCCGCCCAGCCGGAGAAGTTCGCCGAGGAGCTGGCCAACCTCATCGGCTGCCAGCCGGAGGACGTCCTCAAGGTCTCCGCCAAGACCGGCATGGGCGTCGAGAGCCTGCTGGACCGCGTGGTCCGGGACATCCCCGCCCCGGTGGGCGTCGCCGACGCCCCCGCCCGCGCGATGATCTTCGACTCGGTCTACGACTCGTACCGCGGTGTCGTGACCTACGTCCGTGTCGTCGACGGGCAGCTCAACAAGCGCGAGCGCATCAAGATGATGTCCACGGGCGCCACGCACGAGCTCCTGGAGATCGGTGTCTCCTCGCCCGAGATGACCGCCTCCGACGGCCTGGGCGTCGGCGAGGTGGGCTACCTCATCACCGGTGTGAAGGACGTGCGCCAGTCCAAGGTCGGTGACACGATCACCTCCCTGAACAAGGGCGCCACCGAGGCCCTGGGCGGCTACAAGGACCCGAAGCCCATGGTCTTCTCCGGTCTGTACCCGCTGGACGGCTCGGAGTACCCCGACCTGCGCGAGGCCCTCGACAAGCTGCAGCTCAACGACGCGGCCCTGGTCTACGAGCCCGAGACCTCCGCGGCCCTCGGCTTCGGCTTCCGCGTCGGCTTCCTCGGCCTGCTGCACCTGGACGTGATCCGCGAGCGCCTGGAGCGCGAGTTCGGGCTCGACCTGATCGCCACCGCCCCCAACGTGGTCTACCGCGTGGTCATGGAGGACGGCGCCGAGCACACGGTCACCAACCCGAGCGAGTTCCCCGAGGGCAAGATCGACGAGGTGTACGAGCCGGTCGTGCGCGCCACGATCCTGGCCCCCACCGAGTTCATCGGCTCGATCATGGAGCTGTGCCAGACCCGGCGCGGCACCCTCCTCGGCATGGACTACCTCTCCGAGGACCGCGTCGAGATCCGCTACACCCTGCCGCTGGCCGAGATCGTCTTCGACTTCTTCGACCAGCTGAAGTCCAAGACCCGCGGCTACGCCTCGCTCGACTACGAGCCCACCGGCGAGCAGGCGTCCAGCCTGGTCAAGGTCGACATCCTGCTGCACGGCGACAAGGTCGACGCCTTCTCCGCCGTCACGCACAAGGACGCGGCCTACGCCTACGGTGTCCGGCTCGTCGCCAAGCTGCGCGAGCTGATCCCGCGGCAGGCCTTCGAGGTGCCGATCCAGGCCGCGATCGGCTCCCGGGTCATCGCCCGCGAGACCATCCGCGCCATCCGCAAGGACGTCCTCGCCAAGTGCTATGGCGGTGACATCTCCCGTAAGCGGAAGCTGCTGGAGAAGCAGAAGGAAGGCAAGAAGCGGATGAAGATGGTCGGCTCCGTGGAGGTCCCGCAGGAGGCCTTCATCGCCGTCCTGTCCAGCGACGACTCGGCGGGCGGCAAGGGCAAGAAGTAGCCCCGGCCGAAGGCCGCGAGATAGCTGCCGTATGCAACGAACGGGTCCGGGTGCCGAGGGCGCCCGGACCCGTTCGTTATATGCAAGCCCTTACGCGCCAGTCTCCGGCGCTCTACTCTGAAGCCGCTCGAAGGTTACTCGCCAGTTAGATACGTACGGCCCGAACGTACGGTTCGAACGCACGGTCGTCACGCCACGGCCGTCACGCACCGCCTGACCGCACCGCCGCCGCCCGGAGGACGTCGTGAGCGACACACAGACCCTGATCGAGAACCGGCCGCCGTCCGTGGCGACCCTTTTCCTTGAGCGCGTCGAGCGGACCCCGGACGCGGAGGCCTACCGCTACCCGGTCCCCTCGGCCTCGGGCCAGGGTCCCGACGAGTGGAAGTCGCTCAGCTGGGCGCAGGCCGCCGAGCGGGTCTACGGGATCGCCGCCGGCCTCGTCGACCTCGGCGTCCAGCCGGAGGAGCGGATCGCGCTCGCCTCCTCCACCCGGGTCGAGTGGATCCTCACCGACCTCGGTGTGATGTGCGCGGGCGCCGCCGTGACCACGATCTACCCGCAGACCAACGCCGAGGAGTCGGCGTTCATCCTCTCCGACTCCGAGTCGCGCGTCCTCATCGCGGAGAACGCCGACCAGCTCGCCAAGGCCGTCGAGCGGCGCGCCGAGCTGCCCCACCTCCACCACGTGGTCGTCATCGACGCCGAGGGCGTCGACACCGACGACGAGTGGGTGCTGACCCTCGCCGACCTGGAGGCCCGCGGCAAGGCGTACCTGGAGAAGAACCCGGAGGCCGTACGGGAGCGGGTCGGGGCGATCACCGCCGAGCAGCTCGCCACCCTCATCTACACCTCGGGCACCACCGGCCGCCCCAAGGGCGTCCGCCTCCCGCACGACAACTGGTCGTACATGGCGAAGGCCATCGCCGCCACCGGCCTGGTCACCCAGGACGACGTGCAGTACCTGTGGCTGCCGCTCGCCCATGTCTTCGGCAAGGTGCTCACCTCGGGGCAGATCGAGGTCGGTCACGTCACCGCCGTCGACGGGCGCATCGACAAGATCATCGTGAACCTGCCGATCGTGCAGCCCACCTACATGGCGGCCGTCCCGCGCATCTTCGAGAAGGTCTACAACGGGGTCGCCGCCAAGGCCCGCGAGGGCGGCGGCGCCAAGTACAAGATCTTCCAGTGGGCGGCCGGGGTCGCCCGCGAGTACGCCAAGGTCACCCAGGACAACTTCCGCCGCACCGGCACCGCCTCCGCGCCCTTCGGTCTCACCGCCAAGCACAAGGTCGCCGACGCGCTGGTCTACTCGAAGCTGCGCGAGGCCTTCGGCGGGCGGCTGCGCGCCGCCGTCTCCGGCTCGGTCGCGCTGGCCCCCGAGATCGGCTACTTCTTCTCCGGCGCCGGCATCCACATCCTGGAGGGGTACGGCCTGACGGAGTCCTCGGCCGCCTCCTTCGTCAACCCGGGCGAGGCGTACCGCACCGGCACCGTCGGCAAGCCGCTGCCCGGCACCGAGGTCCGGATCGCCGACGACGGCGAGATCCTGCTGCGCGGCCCCGGCATCATGGAGGGTTACCACGGCCTGCCGGAGAAGACGGCGGAGGTCCTGGAGGCGGACGGCTGGTTCCACACCGGCGACATCGGCGAGCTGTCCGCCGACGGCTACCTGCGGATCACCGACCGCAAGAAGGACCTGTTCAAGACCTCCGGCGGCAAGTACATCGCCCCGACCGAGGTCGAGGGCCAGTTCAAGGCCGTCTGCCCGTTCGTCTCCAACATCGTGGTGCTCGGCGCCGACCGGAACTACTGCAGCGCGCTCATCGCGCTCGACGAGCCCGCCATCCTCGGCTGGGCCGCCGAGCACGAGCTCGGCGGCAGGTCCTACGCGGAGGTCGTCGCCGACCCCCGGACCCAGAAGCTCATCGAGGGCTATGTCACCCGCCTCAACGAGGGGCTGCAGCGCTGGCAGACGATCAAGAAGTTCCGTCTGCTGCCGCGCGACCTCGACATCGAGCACGGTGAGCTCACGCCCAGCCTGAAGATGAAGCGGCCGGTCGTGGAGCGGACCTATCAGCACCTGATCGAGGAGATGTACGAGGGCGCGCGGGAGGCCTGAGCCCCGCTTGATCCGGGCCTGAGCTGGGCCTGATCTGGGCCTGAGCTGGGGTTTTCCCGAGTTATCCACAGGATCGGCGGGCACGTCGGGCGGTACGGGACAATGGCTTCATGCCTTCCGTACTGCCCGATGGTGAGCCCATGCCCGAGGACGGGGCGCTGCCCGCCCACGCCCTGGAGGGGGCCGGTGAGCGGCCGCTCGGGTTCTATCTGCACGTGCCGTACTGCGCGACCCGCTGCGGCTACTGCGACTTCAACACGTACACCGCGAGCGAGCTGCGCGGTGCCGGCGGCGTGCTCGCCTCCCGCGACAACTACGCGGGCCAGGTCACCGAGGAGATACGGCTCGCCCGCAAGGTCCTCGGCGACGACCCGCGCCCGGTCCGGACCGTCTTCGTCGGCGGCGGCACGCCCACGCTGCTCGACGCGGGCGACCTGGTCGCGATGCTCGGGGCGATCCGGGACGAGTTCGGGCTCGCCGACGACGCCGAGGTGACGACCGAGGCGAATCCGGAGTCCGTCGACCCCGCGTATCTGGCCACGCTGCGCGAGGGCGGCTTCAACCGGATCTCCTTCGGCATGCAGAGCGCCCGGCAGCACGTGCTGAAGATCCTCGACCGCACCCACACCCCCGGGCGCCCCGAGGCGTGCGTCGCCGAGGCGCGGGCGGCCGGCTTCGAGCACGTCAACCTCGACCTCATCTACGGCACCCCCGGCGAGTCCGACGACGACTGGCAGGCCTCCCTCGACGCGGTGATCGGCGCCGGGCCCGACCACGTCAGCGCCTACGCGCTCATCGTGGAGGAGGGCACCCAGCTGGCCCGGCGCATCCGCCGCGGCGAGATACCGATGACCGACGACGACGTCCACGCCGACCGCTACCTGATGGCGGAGGAGGCGCTCTCCGGGGCGGGCTTCGAGTGGTACGAGGTGTCGAACTGGGCCACCTCGGAGGCCGGGCGCTGCCTGCACAACGAGCTGTACTGGCGGGGCGCCGACTGGTGGGGCGCCGGGCCCGGCGCCCACAGCCACGTGGGCGGGGTGCGCTGGTGGAACGTCAAGCATCCGGGCGCGTACGCGGCGGCGCTGGGTTCCGGCAGGTCGCCCGGCGCCGGGCGCGAGCTGCTCTCGGACGAGGACCGGCGGGTGGAGCGCGTCCTGCTGGAGCTGCGCCTCCGCGAGGGCGTCGAGCTGGCCCTCCTGAAGCCGGCGGGCCTGGCCGCGTCACGCAAGGCCCTGGACGGCGGCCTCCTCGCCCCCGAGCCGTACGCCGACGGACGCGCGGTGCTGACCCTGCGGGGCCGCCTGCTGGCCGACGCGGTGGTGCGGGACCTGGTGGACTGAGAGGGCGGCGGCTGGACGGGGCCTCGCGCCCGCACCCGCCCGGGGCCCTCGCGTCCGCCCAGGGCCCTCGCGCCCGGCCGCCCCCCGTCAAGGCGCCGTCACATGGTCGATCAGGTGTTCCACCGAGCCCAGCAGCTCCGGCTCCAGGTCCTTGTACGAGGTGACCTTCGACAGGATGTGCTGCCAGGCCGCGCCCGTGTTCTCCGGCCAGCGCAGGGCGCGGCAGACGCCGGTCTTCCAGTCCTGGCCCCGGGGGACCGAGGGCCAGGCCGGGATGCCCACGGAGGAGGGCTTCACGGCCTCCCAGACGTCGATGTACGGGTGGCCGACGATCAGGACGTCCGGGGACGAGACCTGGGCCGCGATGCGGGACTCCTTGGAGCCCGGCACCAGGTGGTCGACCAGGATGCCCAGCCGGGCGTCCGGGGCCGGGGCGAACTCGGCGACGATGGCCGGGAGGTCGTCGATGCCCTCCAGGTACTCGACGACGACGCCCTCGATCCGCAGGTCGTCGCCCCAGACCCGTTCCACCAGCTCGGCGTCGTGACGGCCCTCCACGTAGATCCGGCCCGCCCGCGCCACGCGCGCCCGCGCGCCCGGGACCGCGACCGAGCCGGAGGCCGTCCGGGCGGGGCGGGACGGGGCCGCGCGGGTCGGGCGGACCAGGGTGACGACCCGGCCCTCCAGGAGGTAGCCGCGCGGTTCCATCGGGAAGACCCGGTGCTTGCCGAAGCGGTCCTCCAGGGTCACCGTGTCCGCCTCGCAGCGGATCACGGCCCCGCAGAAGCCGGTCGTGACCTCCTCCACGACGAGATCGCGGTCCGCCGGGACCTCCGGGACGGGCGCCGAGCGCTTCCAGGGCGGAGTCAGGTCCGGGTTGTAGCTGCGCATGGGCTCGATTCCGTTCCGTCCTGTGGGGGTCGCGAGGTCGCGGTGAGCGGCCGAGGGAGCGTCAGGTCCCGCCCCACGGACGCGCATTCGGGCGACGCTACGACACCGCGAAGCGCCGTGCCAGCTCATCGCGCTGGCGGCGCACGAACGTGGCGTCCACCACCGCCCCGTGACCCGGCACGTACACCGCGTCCTCGCCGCCCAGGGACAGCAGCCGGTCGAGCGCCGCAGGCCAGCGGGCGGGCATCGCGTCCGGACCCGCCTGGGGCTCCCCGGACTCCTCGACCAGATCGCCGCAGAAGACGACCTCCGGCGCGCCCGGGACGAAGAGGGCCAGGTCGTGGCCCGAATGACCCGGGCCGACGTTGGCGAGCAGCACCTGGCGCCCGCCCAGGTCCAGGGTCCACTCGCCCGAGACCGTGTGGCGCGGCGCGACCAGGACCTCGGCCGCCTCCGCCGCCGCGTGGGCGTCCACCCCGTGCCGTACCGCGTCCCCGCACAGCTCGTCCCGCTCGCGCGGCAGCAGCGTGTCCATGCCCGCCGCCCCGAAGACCTCGGCCCCGGCGAAGACCGCCGTGCCCAGCACATGGTCGAAATGGGGATGGCTCAGTGCGATATGCGTCACCCGGCGGCAGCCCGTCAGCGCCCCCACCTGGGTCCGCAGCTCGGTGCCCTGCGCGAGGGTCGCGCCCGTGTCGTACAGCAGCACCGCGTCCCGCCCGATCACCAGGCCCACCGTGGCGTCCCAGCCCGGCAGCCGGCGCCTGCCGACCCCCTCCGCGAGGCGCTCCCAGCCGTACTCTTCCCATTCCACATCCATGCGGCGACGCTAACCGGTGCGACCCCGCCGACCCCGCCTCCTTGCCAGGAGCGATGTCGGCCGCCGTACACTGGCCGGGGGATTCCTGGCACTCGGGCAGGGCGAGTGCCAAAAGCGGAAGAACCGGAACCGGATCGAAGCCCGGATCGAAGCCCGACCGAGAGCTGGAGGTGTGCGCGGTGCTCAGCGAACGCAGACTCGAGGTGCTGCGCGCCATCGTCCAGGACTACGTCGGGACGGAGGAGCCGGTCGGCTCCAAGGCGCTCACCGAGCGCCACAAGCTGGGTGTGTCGCCCGCCACCGTGCGCAACGACATGGCGGTGCTGGAGGAGGAGGGCTACATCGCCCAGCCTCACACCAGCGCCGGGCGCATCCCCACCGACAAGGGCTACCGCCTCTTCGTGGACCGGCTGGCCGGCGTCAAGCCGCTGTCGACCCCCGAGCGGCGGGCGATCCACAACTTCCTCGACGGAGCCGTCGACCTCGACGACGTCGTCGGCCGCACGGTGCGGCTGCTCGCGCAGCTCACCCGGCAGGTCGCCGTCGTGCAGTACCCCTCGCTGACCCGCTCGACGGTCCGGCACGTGGAACTGCTGTCGCTGGCCCCCGCCCGGCTCATGCTGGTGCTCATCACCGACACCGGCCGGGTCGAGCAGCGTGTCATCGACTGCCCGGCGCCCTTCGGCGAGACCTCCCTGGCCGATCTGCGGGCCCGGCTCAACAGCCGGGTCGTCGGCCGCCGGTTCGCCGACGTGCCGCAGCTGGTGCAGGACCTGCCGGAGTCCTTCGAGGAGATCGAGGACCGCGGCACGGTCACCACCGTGCTCGCGACCCTCCTCGAAACGCTCGTGGAGGAGCAGGAGGAGCGGCTCATGATCGGCGGCACCGCCAATCTGACCCGCTTCGGACACGACTTCCCCCTGACGATCAGGCCCGTCCTGGAAGCCCTGGAGGAGCAGGTCGTGCTCCTCAAGCTGCTGGGCGAGGCCAAGGAATCGGGCATGACCGTACGCATCGGGCACGAGATCGCCCACGAGGGGCTGACGTCCACGTCGGTCGTCTCGGTCGGCTACGGTTCCGGCGGCGAGGCAGTCGCCAAACTCGGCGTGGTCGGACCGACCCGCATGGATTACCCCGGAACGATGGGAGCGGTACGCGCAGTGGCACGTTACGTCGGACAGATCCTGGCGGAGTCGTAAGTGGCCACGGACTACTACGCCGTGCTCGGCGTACGCCGCGACGCGTCGGCAGACGAGATCAAGAAGGCCTTCCGCCGACTCGCCCGTGAGCTTCACCCGGACGTGAACCCGGACCCGAAGACCCAGGAGCGGTTCAAGGAGATCAACGCCGCTTACGAGGTGCTGTCGGACCCGCAGAAGAAGCAGGTCTACGACCTCGGCGGCGACCCGCTGTCCGCCTCCGGCGGCGGTGGCGCGGGCGGCTTCGGCGCGGGCGGCTTCGGGAACTTCTCGGACATCATGGACGCGTTCTTCGGTACGGCGTCCCAGCGCGGCCCGCGCTCGCGCACCCGGCGCGGCCAGGACGCGATGATCCGCCTGGAGATCACCCTCGACGAGGCGGCCTTCGGCACCACGAAGGACATCCAGGTCGACACGGCTGTCGTCTGCACCACCTGCTCCGGTGAGGGCGCCGCGCCCGGCACGTCCGCGCAGACCTGTGACATGTGCCGCGGTCGCGGTGAGGTCTCGCAGGTCACCCGGTCGTTCCTCGGCCAGGTCATGACCTCCCGCCCCTGCCCGCAGTGCCAGGGCTTCGGCACCGTCGTCCCGACCCCGTGCCCCGAGTGCGCGGGCGACGGCCGGGTCCGTTCCCGTCGCACGCTCACGGTCAAGATCCCGGCCGGTGTCGACAACGGCACCCGGATCCAGCTGGCCGGCGAGGGCGAGGTCGGCCCCGGCGGCGGGCCCGCCGGCGACCTGTACGTCGAGATCCACGAGACCCCGCACGAGGTCTTCCAGCGGCGCGGCGACGACCTGCACTGCACGGTCACCATCCCGATGACCGCGGCGGCGCTCGGCACGAAGGTGCAGCTCCAGACGCTGGACGGCCTGGAGGACGTCGACATTCGCCCGGGCACCCAGTCCGGCCAGTCGATCCCGCTGCACGGCCGGGGCGTCACGCACCTGCGTGGCAACGGCCGGGGCGACCTGATCGTCCACGTCGAGGTCATGACCCCGTCCAAGCTGGACCCGGAGCAGGAGCGCCTGCTGCGCGAGCTGGCCAAGCTGCGCGGCGAGGAGCGCCCGACGGGGCAGTTCCAGCCGGGGCAGCAGGGGCTGTTCTCGCGGCTCAAGGATGCGTTCAACGGGCGGTAGGCGCTCGGCTGGGGGTCCGGGGGTCGTCCCCCGGGCCAGCACAGTCAGCCGGGGCAGCAGGGGCTGTTCTCGCGGTTGAAGGACGCGTCCAACGGGCGCTGAGCCCGTATGCCGTAAGTCCAGAGGCGGTTCCGCATCGAGCGGGGCCGCCTCTCGGCGTACCCCCTCCCGTATGCCGTCCCGTACCGATTCGGCCCGCCCGCGCGGGCATGACACGATGCCTGCATGTCCACCGCACTGAACGATCTCTCTCGTCATCCGATCGTGCAGGCCCCCATGGCGGGTGGCGCCTCTTCCCCCGAGCTCGTCGGTGCCGTGTGCGAGGCGGGGGCCCTCGGGTTCCTGGCCGGCGGGTACAAGACCGCGGGCGGGCTCTACCAGGAGATCAAACGGGTCCGCGGGCTCACCGGACAGCCCTTCGGGGTCAACCTCTTCATGCCGCAGAGCGGCCAGCCCGCCGACCCCGCCGCCGTCGAGGTCTACCGGCACCAGCTCGCCGGGGAGGCCGGCTGGTACGAGACGGAGCTCGGGGACCCCGACCAGGGCCGTGACGACGGGTACGAGTCCAAGCTGGCGATCCTGCTCGACGACCCGGTGCCGGTGGTCTCCTTCACCTTCGGCTGCCCCGACCGCGACGCGCTCGACGCCTTCGCCCGGGTCGGTACGTTCACGATCGTCACCGTCACCTCCGTCGAGGAGGCCCGCACCGCCGAGCGCGCCGGCGCGGGCGCCCTGTGCGTGCAGGGCACCGAGGCCGGCGGGCACCAGGGCACCCACCGCGACGACCCGGCCGACGGGCCGTCCGCAGGCAGCGGCAGCGGGCTGCTCGCGCTGCTCACCGAGGTGCGCGAGAACACCCTGCTGCCGATCGTCGCCACCGGCGGCATCATGCGCGGCCGGCAGATCGCCGCCGTCCTCGCCGCCGGAGCCGACGCGGCCCAGCTCGGCACCGCGTTCCTGGCCTGCCCCGAGTCCGGCGCCGACCCGCTGCACAAGCGGGCCCTGACCGACCCGCTGTTCACCCGCACCGAGCTCACCCGGGCCTTCTCGGGCCGCCCGGCCCGCGGCCTGGTCAACCGCTTCATGCGCGAGCACGGGCCGTACGCCCCCGCCGCCTACCCCGAGGTCCACCACCTCACCGCCCCGCTGCGCAAGGCCGCCGCGACCGCCGGCGACCCGCAGGGCATGTCCCTGTGGGCCGGCCAGGGCCACCGCCTGGCCCGCGACCTCCCCGCCGCCCGGCTCGTGGAGGTCCTCGCAGACGAACTCCACACCGCACTGACGAGCTCCAGGAGCACCCCGTGACCGCACCCGTCTTCGTCGTCGACACCGTGCCCCCGGTGGGCGGCTTCCTCCTGGGCGGGGCCGAGGGGCGGCACGCCGTCTCCGTGAAGCGGCTGCGGGCCGGGGAGGAGCTGGTGCTGACCGACGGGAGCGGTGCCTGGGCCGCGTGTGTGGTCGTCGCCGCCGAGGGCAAGGACCAGCTGACCGTCGACGTCACCGCCGTCCACGCGGACCCGGCGCCCGCGCCCCGTATCACCGTCGTGCAGGCCCTGCCCAAGGGCGACCGCGGCGAGCTGGCCGTCGAGACCATGACCGAGACCGGCGTGGACGCGATCGTGCCGTGGGCCGCGCAGCGGTGCATCACGCAGTGGAAGGGCGACCGCGGGCTCAAGGCGCTCGCCAAGTGGCGGGCGACGGCCCGCGAGGCCGGCAAGCAGTCCCGCCGCACCCGCTTCCCCGAGGTCGCCGACGCGATGACCGGCAAGCAGGTCGCCGCCCTCCTCGCCACCGCGGACTTCGCGGCCGTGCTGCACGAGGACCGCGACCACCCGAGCGGGGCGCTCGCCACCGCCGAACTCCCCGCGAGCGGCGAGATCGTGCTCGTCGTCGGCCCCGAAGGAGGCGTCTCCCCGGAGGAGTTGGCGCTCTTCGAGGCCGCCGGAGCCAGGCCGTACCGTCTCGGGCACAGCGTGCTGCGCACCTCCACGGCCGGCACGGCGGCGACCGCGCTCGTCCTCGGCCGCACCGGGCGCTGGTCCTAGCTCCCACGGCATCCCACGGCATCCCACGGCATCCCCCGGCGGGGTCCCGATAGCATGCGCGTGTACTGATCAACGGAGTCGAGGAGGACCGGGCCATGGCCGGAGAACCGCAGGACGACTGCCTGTTCTGCAAGATCGCGGAAGGGGACATCCCGGCGACGATCGTGCGCGAGACCGAGACGACCCTCGCGTTCCGCGACATCAACCCGCAGGCGCCCACCCACGTCCTGGTCATCCCGCGCCTGCACTACCCGGACGCCGCCTCGCTCGCCGCCGCCGCGCCGACGGTCGCCGCCGACGTGCTGCGCGAGGCCGGCGAGGTCGCCGCGCAGGAGAAGATCGACGGCCACGGCTTCCGGATCGTGTTCAACACCGGCACCGGCGCCGGCCAGACCGTCTTCCACGCGCACGCCCACGTCCTCGGCGGCCGTGGCCTCAACTGGCCCCCCGGATAGGCCGGGACGTCACCGTGTCCGTACGTGAACTGGTCGTCCTCGGCACCGCGAGCCAGGTGCCGACCCGGCATCGCAACCACAACGGCTATCTGCTGCGCTGGGACGGCCAGGGCATCCTCTTCGACCCCGGCGAGGGCACCCAGCGCCAGATGCTCAGGGCCGGGGTCGCGGCGCACGACCTGAACCGGATCTGCGTCACGCACTTCCACGGCGACCACTCGCTGGGCCTGGCCGGGGTGATCCAGCGGATCAACCTCGACCAGGTCCCGCACCCGGTCACCGCGCACTACCCGGCGAGCGGGCAGCGCTTCTTCGAGCGGCTGCGGTACGCCACGGCCTACCGCGAGACCGTGCCGCTGACCGAGGCGCCGGTCGACGCCGACGGGCCGCTCGCCGTCACCGAGGCGTACACCCTCGACGCGCGGCTGCTCTCCCACCCCGTGGAGTCCTACGGCTACCGGCTCACCGAGCCGGACGGCCGCCGCATCCTGCCCGAGCGGCTCGCCGCGCACGGCATCAAGGGCCCCGACGTCGGACGGATCCAGCGCGACGGCGTGCTCGGCGGGGTGACCCTCGACGAGGTGAGCGAGGTCCGGCGCGGCCAGCGGTTCGCCTTCGTGATGGACACGCGGCTGTGCGACGGGGTGTACGCGCTCGCCGAGGGCGCCGACATGCTCGTCATCGAGTCGACCTTCCTCGACGAGGACGTCCGGCTCGCCACCGACCACGGCCACCTCACGGCCGGCCAGGCGGCGGCGGTCGCCCGGGACGCGGGCGTGCGGCATCTCGTCCTGACGCACTTCTCGCAGCGGTACTCCGATCCCTCGGAGTTCGAGCGGCAGGCGCGGGCGGCAGGGTTCGAGGGCGAGCTGAGCGTCGCCCAGGACCTGATGAGGATTCCCGTACCGAAGCGATAGCCCGTCACAGACCAGGAAGCACCAGCACCATGCCCGTACCCAAGGCCGAACTGCACCTCCACATCGAGGGCACCCTCGAACCCGAGCTGGCCTTCGCCCTCGCCGCGCGCAACGGCGTCACCCTGCCGTACGCGGACACCGACGCGCTGCGTGAGGCGTACCGTTTCAGCGATCTGCAGTCCTTCCTGGACCTGTACTACGGCCTGATGAGCGTGCTGCGCACCGCCGAGGACTTCGCCGAGCTCGCCGACGCCTATCTCGCGCGGGCCGGGGAGCAGGGCGTGCGGCACGCCGAGATCTTCTTCGACCCGCAGGCGCACACCGCCCGTGGTGTCCCGTTCGGTGTGGTGGTGGAGGGGCTGGGGGTCGCCCTCGACCGCGCGCAGGAGCGGTACGGGATCTCCACCCGGCTCATCATGTGCTTCCTGCGCGACGAGTCGGCCGAGTCGGCGATGGCGACCCTGGAGGAGGCGAGGCCATACCTCGACCGGATCACGGGCGTGGGCCTCGACTCGGCGGAGGTCGGCCATCCGCCGGCGAAGTTCCGCGCGGTGTACGAGGAGGCCGCCAGGCTCGGGCTGCGGCGGGTCGCGCACGCGGGCGAGGAGGGTCCTCCCTCGTACATCCGCGAGGCCCTGGACGTCCTCGGCGTCGAGCGGATCGACCACGGGCTGCGCTGCCTGGAGGACCCGTCGCTCGTCGAGCGGCTGGCGCGGGAGCGGGTGCCGCTGACGCTGTGCCCGCTGTCCAACGTGCGGCTGCGGGCGATCGACACGATCGAGGACCATCCGCTGCGGGAGATGCTGGCGGCGGGGCTTGTGGCGACGGTCAACTCCGATGATCCGGCGTATTTCGGGGGGTATGTGGGGGACAACTTCGGCGCGGTGCGGGATGCGTTGGGGTTGGGGGAGGAGGAGGTGCGGACCTTGGCGCGGAACTCGTTCGTGGCGGCGTTCCTGGAGGATGCGGAGGGGTTGCGGGGGCGGTATCTCGCGGAGGTCGAGGCGTACGAGTTCGGGGGCGGCGGGGCGTAGCGGGCCAGACGGGAGCGCCTGCGGCGGGTCCTTTCCCCACCCCGCCCCTTCCCGAACCGGGGCTCCGCCCCGGACCCCGCGCCTCAAACGCCGGCGGGGCTGGATTTTGCCTCAGCGACGCTGGAGTTCTGCGGGCCGGGATTGTGGCTGCCGGTGCTTCGCCCGCCGGGCGGAAAATCCAGCCCGCCCGGCGTTTGAGGGCACGGCCGCAGGCCGTCCGGGGGTCTGGGGGCTTGCCCCCAGTTCGGGAAGGGGCGGGGTGGGGGAGAAGCCCCGCAGGGTCGGGAGCAGGGGGCGGCCGTCTGCGTGGCGGGACACCGCCGTCATCGGGATGGCCACCGCGAGGAGCAGGGCGCACAGGGTCAGGCCCATGCCCGGGTAGCCGGCCGTCTCTGACAGGAGGCTGCCGGTGAGGGGGCCGCAGGCTACGCCCAGGGAGGAGGCCGAGCCGACCAGGACGGCCCAGCGGCCGCGTGGGTCCAGGGAGGCGGCCAGGCCTAGCAGGTAGGAGAGGACCACCGGGTACACCGCGTTCCAGAGGATCTCGCCGGTCGCGAACGAGGACGGGCTCGTCGCGGCGGAGCTGAGGAGGACGCAGAGGGCGATGACGACAGTGCCTAGGCCGATGGGGGTCGTGCGGC
The DNA here is from genome assembly GCF_040303965.1 of Streptomyces sp. NPDC094032. NCBI lineage: Bacteria > Bacillati > Actinomycetota > Actinomycetes > Kitasatosporales > Streptomycetaceae > Streptomyces > Streptomyces sp. NPDC094032. The sequence continues at coordinate 280,020 of NZ_JBEOUE010000004.1, forward strand.
CCAGGCGGCGGCCCAGCGCCCCGGCCACGGTGACGCCGGCGAGTCCGGCTCCCAGGGCGACGGCGAAGACCAGGCCGAGGGTGACCTCGGAGAGCCCCGCCTGCGTGAGGCCGATCCGGCCGCTGACGCCCCACAGCGCGTTCTGGGCCATCGACCAGCACAGGATCGAGGCGGCGAGGGCGGCCCCCGCGCGGCGCGAGGGGAGCGGGCCGGACGCCGAGCGTTCGGGGCCGCTCGTCGCGCGCGGCAGCCACGCCGTCACCGGCCACACCAGCGCCGCCGTCCCCGCTATCGCCGCGAACGGCAGCGCGTGCCCGCCCCCCAGACGCGGCAGGCCCAGATAGAGCGCGCCCGCCGTCGCGGAGACGCTGAGCAGGCCCAGGGTGGCCGCGCGGTGCGGGTCGGGGCGGCCCGCGATGCCCGCCGCGGCGACGGCGGTCGCGGTGCCGGAGCCGAAGCCGCCGAGGACCGCGCCCGCCACGACCGGCGGCAGCGTGCCGCTCGCGGCGGCCGTCCCGTATCCGAGCACCATGGCGAGCAGCCCGAGCCGGGCGGCCCTGCGGGGGCCGATCCGTTCCACCCGGGACGCCAGCGTGAGGCCGGCGCAGGCCGAGCCGAGGAGCAGGATCGAGCCGACCGAACCGGCTTGCGCGGCACTGAGGGCGAGACCGGCGGAGAGCCTGCCGACGATCGTCGGCAGCAGGTACGGGGCGAGGTAACCGGCCGTGAAAAGGGCTACGAGGGCCCCCAGGGCACGCGGGCGCGCGGGCATGGGCGTTCCAGGGACTGAACGGGGAAATGAGATGACGCCCGGTGATCCACACGGTCGCGGCACCATGTGTATCAAGCATCCGAGTGGGCGGAGAAGGCGTTATCCCCCGATTGGATCTGTGATGTGAGTCACGATCGGTTTGGGGTGGGATTTCGTGGGTATCAAGCGACGACCTCGTTGCGTCACCCCTGCCCCGCCACCCCCTTCGGGCACACTGTCCGGATCAGCACCTGGGTGCCGATCCGCCGCACCACGACCGGGGAGCCTGCCGTGACCGAACGCGACACCGACGTCGACCCGCTGGTCCGATTGCGCGAGCCGACCGACCCGGACTGCGACGTCTTCCTCACGGGCACGGTCTTCCTCGACATCATCTTCACGGGCCTCGACAGCGCCCCCGTGCGCGGCACCGAGTCCTGGGCCCGGGGGATGGGATCGAGTCCGGGCGGGGTCGCCAACATGGCGACCGCGCTGGCCCGGCTCGGGCTGCGCACCTCGCTCGCCGCCGCCTTCGGCGACGACCACTACGGCGAGTACTGCTGGGACGCCCTGGCACAGGGCGAGGGGATCGACCTCTCGCTGTCGCGGACCGTGCCGGGCTGGCACTCGCCCGTCACCGTCTCCATGGCGTACGAGGGCGAGCGGACCATGGTCTCCCACGGCCACGCCGCCCCGCCGCTCGACGGCTCGATGCCCGCCTACCCCCCGCACGCCTACCCGCCGCACGCCCGCGCCGCCGTCGCCTCCCTGGTGCCCGGCCGCAGCGAGGAGTGGGTGGCCAGGGCGGCCCGCGGCGGCGCCAAGATCTTCGCCGACGTCGGGTGGGACGACACCGGGCGCTGGGACCTGGCGGGTCTGGGCGACCTGGAGCACTGCGAGGCCTTCCTGCCCAACGCGGCCGAGGCCATGCGCTACACCCGCACCGACTGCCCGCGCGCCGCCGCCCGCGCCCTCGCCGACAAGGTGCGCTACGCCGTCGTCACGCTCGGCTCCGAAGGGGCCTACGCCGTGGACGGGGGCACCGGCGAGACCGCCGAGGTGCCCGCGATCCAGGTCGCCGCGCTCGACCCGACCGGCGCCGGGGACGTCTTCGTCGCCGGATTCGTCACCGGCACCCTGGCCGGCTGGCCGCTCGCCGACCGGCTCGCCTTCGCCGGTCTGACCGCCGCGCTCTCCGTACAGGAGTTCGGCGGCTCGCTCTCCGCGCCCACCTGGGGCGAGATCGCCGCCTGGTGGCAGACGGTCCAGGGCCACGAGGGCCAGGACCCGGCGGCGCTGCGCGGCCGCTACGCCTTCCTGGAGCGGCTGCTGCCGGTGCCGGACCGGACCTGGCCGCTCCGCAGGGCCGTCCCCACCATCGGTTTCCGGGCCGCGGCCTCGTAGCCGTAAACCACTTCGGGGATGTCCGTACCGAGTCGTAGGCTTGGTATCCGAGAGGTTGTCGAGCAGCGAGAACCCTGCAACGGGAGGTATGTGCAGGCCTTAGTGCCGGCCCATGACTCAGACACCCACAGCCCACGACGGAGCGCCCCTCGACGGGACGCCCGGCCAGGCCCGCGCTCTCTTCACCGTCCCCGCCAAGCACCCCATGGTGACCGTCCTCGGATCCGGTGACAGCCTGTTGCGCGTCATCGAGGACTCGTTCCCCGACGCGGACATCCATGTGCGGGGCAACCAGGTCACCGCGGCCGGAGACGCCGCGGAAGTCGCGCTGATCCAGCGCCTGTTCGACGAGATGATGCTGGTGCTCCGCACCGGTCAGCCGATGACGGAGGACGCAGTGGAACGCTCGATCGCCATGCTCAGGGCGAGCGAGAACGGTCAGGGGGAGGACGGCCAGGAGACCCCGGCCGAGGTGCTCACGCAGAACATCCTCTCCAGCCGCGGTCGCACGATCCGCCCCAAGACGCTCAACCAGAAGCGCTATGTCGACGCCATCGACAAGCACACCATCGTCTTCGGCATCGGCCCCGCCGGTACCGGAAAGACCTATCTGGCCATGGCCAAGGCGGTCCAGGCCCTGCAGTCCAAGCAGGTCACCCGGATCATCCTGACCCGGCCGGCGGTCGAGGCGGGCGAACGCCTCGGCTTCCTGCCCGGCACGCTCTACGAGAAGATCGACCCGTATCTGCGTCCGCTCTACGACGCGCTGCACGACATGCTCGACCCCGACTCGATCCCCAAGCTGATGGCCAACGGGACGATCGAGGTCGCGCCGCTGGCGTACATGCGCGGCCGTACGCTCAACGACGCGTTCATCATCCTCGACGAGGCGCAGAACACGAGCCCCGAGCAGATGAAGATGTTCCTCACCCGCCTCGGCTTCGACTCGAAGATCGTCATCACCGGTGACATCACCCAGGTCGACCTGCCGGGCGGTACGAAGAGCGGTCTGCGTCAGGTCAGGGACATCCTGGAGGGGGTCCCCGACGTGCACTTCTCGACGCTCACGTCGCAGGATGTCGTACGGCACAAGCTGGTCGGCCGTATCGTCGACGCGTACGAGCAGTACGACATCCGCAACGAGGGCCGCAACGCGGGCCGTGGCGACAGCCGCGGCGGCGGCCGCAACGGGAAGTAGAAACAGCAGCACATGTCGATCGACGTCAACAACGAGTCCGGAACCGAGGTCGACGAGCAGGCGATCCTCGACATCGCCCGCTACGCGCTCGCCCGGATGCGCATCCACCCGCTCTCCGAGCTCTCGGTGATCGTCGTGGACGCCGAGGCGATGGAGCAGCTCCACATCCAGTGGATGGACCTCCCGGGCCCGACGGACGTCATGTCCTTCCCGATGGACGAGCTCCGGCCGCCCGCGAAGGACGACGAGGAGCCCCCGCAGGGTCTCCTCGGCGACATCGTGCTCTGCCCGGAGGTCGCCACCCAGCAGGGCAAGGACGCCCCGACGCAGCACTCCATGGACGAGGAGCTCCAGCTCCTCACCGTCCACGGGGTGCTGCACCTGCTCGGCTACGACCACGAGGAGCCGGACGAGAAGGCCGAGATGTTCGGTCTCCAGGCCGCCATCGTGGACGGCTGGCGCGCGGAGAAGGGCCTGACCGGCCCGTCCCCGGCGCCCACCGTCTCCTGAGCGGGCGGCCATGAGTGCTCAGCTGATCCTGGGCGCGGTCGCCCTGGTCGTCGTCGCCTGGCTCGCCGCCTGCGCCGAGGCCGGCATCGCCCGCGTCTCCAGCTTCCGCGCGGCCGAGGCCGTGCGGTCCGGGCGGCGCGGCGCCGAGAAACTGGCGCAGGTCGCCGCCGACCCGACCCGCTATCTCAACGTGGCGCTGCTCGTCCGCGTCGCCTGCGAGATGGCGGCCGGCGTCCTCGTCACGTACGCCTGCCTGGAGGAGTTCCCGGAGACCTGGGAGGCGCTGCTCGTCGCCATCGCCGTCATGGTGCTGGTGTCGTACGTCGCCGTCGGCGTCTCCCCGCGCACCATCGGCCGCCAGCACCCGCTGAACACGGCGACCGCCGCCGCGTACGTGCTGCTGCCGCTGGCCCGGATCATGGGCCCGATCCCGCAGCTGCTCATCCTCATCGGCAACGCGCTCACGCCCGGCAAGGGCTTCCGCAAGGGCCCCTTCGCCTCCGAGGCCGAGCTGCGGGCGATGGTCGACCTCGCCGAGCAGGAGTCGCTCATCGAGGACGACGAGCGCCGCATGGTGCACTCCGTCTTCGAGCTCGGCGACACCCTGGTGCGCGAGGTGATGGTGCCGCGCACCGACCTCGTCTGCATCGAGCGCTACAAGACCGTCCGGCAGGCCCTCACCCTCGCCCTGCGCTCCGGCTTCTCGCGCATCCCGGTGACCGGTGAGAACGAGGACGACATCGTCGGCATCGTGTATCTGAAGGACCTGGTCCGCAAGACCCACATCAACCGGGACGCCGAGGCGGACCTGGTGTCCACGGCGATGCGCCCGGCGGCCTTCGTGCCCGACACCAAGAACGCGGGCGACCTGCTGCGCGAGATGCAGCAGGAGCGCAACCACGTCGCCGTCGTCATCGACGAGTACGGCGGCACGGCCGGGATCGTCACCATCGAGGACATCCTGGAGGAGATCGTCGGGGAGATCACCGACGAGTACGACCGGGAGCTGCCGCCCGTCGAGGAGCTCGGCGACGACCGCTACCGGGTCACCGCCCGTCTCGACATCGGCGACCTGGGCGAGCTCTACGGCTTCGGTCCCGACGAGTACGACGACGAGGACGTGGAGACCGTCGGCGGACTGCTCGCCAAGGCCCTCGGCCGGGTGCCGATCGCCGGTGCCAACGCCGTCGTGGAGCTGCCGGACCGGCGCCGGCTGCGGCTGACCGCCGAGTCCCCGGCCGGCCGCCGGAACAAGATCGTGACCGTGCTCGCCGAGCCGGTCGAGCCGGCCGGCGCCGAGGAGGACCCGGAATCGTGACGCCCGACCAGCTGCGAGCCTTCTGCCTGGACTTCAACGACGCCACGGAGGAGTTCCCGTTCACCCCGGAGACCTCCGTCTTCAAGGTCGCCGGGAAGATGTTCGCGCTGGCGGCGCTGGACTCCGAGCCGCTGCGGATCAACCTCAAGTGCGATCCGGACGACGCCGTACGCCTCCGCGATGAGCACCCGGCGATCGCCCCCGGCTACCACATGAACAAGCGGCACTGGAACACCGTGACCGTCGGCGAGCTCCCGGACCGGATGGTCCGGGAGCTCGTCGAGGACTCGTACGACCTGGTGGTCGCCGGTCTGCCGAAGGCGGTACGGCTCCGGCTCGACCGCCCCTGAGTCACCGGCGGCGCAGCCCGAGGCCGACCACGACGGCCGCGCCGAGCACGATCGCCGCGTCGATGGCGAGGACCGTGCGGACACCCCCGTACAGGCTCTCGCCGGTGGTGGCGAGCACGCCGAGCAGCGGGATGCCGACGGTGATGCCGACCTGCTGGGTGGTGGTCACCAGGCCGGTGGCCAGGCCCTGCTCCTCGTTCGGCACACCGGAGGTGACGGTCACGCCGTACGAGATGATCGCGCCCAGGTGGCACATCGAGGCCAGCGAGACGAAGACGGTGGCGAGGATCGCGCCCGAGGAGGCGCCGATGCCCAGGATCGCCGCCGTGAGCAGGCCCTGCCCGACGAGCGAGACCACCAGGACGCGGCGGGCGCCGAAGCGGCCGATCACCTTCGGGGCGAGCGAGCCCGCGAACACCGACAGGATGCCCTGGACACCGAAGACCAGACCGGTCAGGAAGCCCGAGAGGCCCAGCGTCTCCTGGAGGTACAGGGTCAGGGCGAAGACGACCGTCGACATCATCGAGAAGGTGACCAGACCGCCCAGGTTGCCGAAGGCGACCGTGCGCCGCCTCAGCATCGGCAGCGACACCAGCGGGGCGGAGCTGCGGGACTCGACGACCACGAACGCCGTCAGCAGGGCGACGCCCGCGACCAGGGTGACCAGGACGTCCGCGCCGCCGAAGCCGCGCTCGGCCGCCGTCGACAGGGCGTAGATCAGCGAGAGCAGACCGCCGGTGACGGTCACCGCGCCCGGCACGTCCAGCTTCGGGCGCTCCGGGGTGCGGGACTCGGGCAGCAGGCCCGGCGCCAGCGGCAGCACGATCAGGCTGAACAGGGTGAGCAGGCCCATCGTGGAGCGCCAGCCCAGGGTGTCGGTCATGACCCCGCCGAGGACCATGCCGATCGTGAAGCCCAGCGACAGCAGGGTGCCGGAGATGCCGAGCGCCCGGTCGCGCAGCGGGCCCTCGGGGAAGGTGGTGGTCAGCAGCGACATGCCGGTCGGCACGATCATCGCCGCGCCGAGGCCCTGGAGGGCGCGCCCGGTGAGGAAGGAGGCCGGGTCCCAGGCGAGGGTGGCGAGCAGGGAGGCCGCGCCGAACAGGGCCAGGCCGGTGAGGAACAGCCTCTTGCGCCCGTACAGGTCGCCGAGCCGGCCGGACAGCAGCAGGAAGCCGCCGGACGGCAGGGCGAAGGCGGTGACCGCCCACTGGAGGGCGGCGGGGCTGAGGCCGAGGTCGGCGCCGAGCACCGGCAGTGCCACGTTCAGGACGGAGAAGTCCAGCGCCACCATGAACTGGGCGGCGCAGAGCACGATCAGGATGAGCCGGGAGCGGCCGGAGAGGGACGGGGGAGCGGGGGCGGGAGCCGGAGCGGTGGAGCGGTCCGGAGAGGTCACGGTTGCCATGCCCACGACTCTGGTGGCTCGGGAACAACGGTGGGGAGCGGGAACTTATCCTGTTGGTCGCACCACCAGGCATCCAGGGGGAGGAAGCAGACGTGGCCACGGCATTGGAGAGCACCGACGCGAAGGCGCACCGGCTGGCCGAGCTCCGCGAGTTCCTGATGAGCCGCCGGGCCCGGGTGAGCCCCGCCGAGGCGGGCCTGCCCGACGGCGGTGCGCGCCGCCGCACCCCGGGCCTTCGCCGCGAGGAGGTCGCCGTCCTCGCCGGGGTCGGGGTGTCCTGGTACCAGTGGCTTGAGCAGGGCCGGGACATCACGGTGTCGCCGCAGGTCCTGGACTCGGTGGCGCGGGTGCTGCGGCTCAGCCCGACCGAGCGGCGCCATCTGTACGTGCTGGCGGCGCTGAACCCGCCGGCGCCGGAGCTCGCCCCGGAGGACCGGGACATGTGCCACGGGCTGCGGCGGCTCATCGAGACCTGGATGCCGTTCCCGGCGCACATCATGGACCAGTACTGGAACACCGTGATGTACAACGACGCGGCGGCGATCGTGCTCGGCATGCGGCCGGAGATCGTGCAGAACTGCCTGATCGCCTTCTTCACGGACCCGATCTACCGGGTGCGTTCGCCGCGCTGGCACGAGGTCGCCCCGAAGGTCGTCGCCCAGTTCCGCTCGGCCTGCTCGGAGTGCCCCGACGACGAGGGCTTCCGGGAGGTGGTCGAGGAGGCGAAGGCGGCGAGCGGGGAGTTCGCGGAGCTGTGGGAGCGCCGGGACATCCTGCCCGGCGGCCAGAACCGCAAGGAGCTGGAGCACCCCCTGGTCGGCCCGCTGGTCGTGGAGGCCACCCAACTGCGCGTCCCGGCCCGCCCGGACCTGGTGATCGTCCTGCACACCCCGCTCGCGGAGGCGGACACGGCCGCCAAGCTGGAGTGGCTGGTCTCGCCGGAGGGGCGGCGCGGGGCGATGTATCCGGTGGCGGGCTGAGCGGCCCCCCCCGGGTGTCCGGGGTTCGGTAGGCCGGTGTCCGCAGGTCGGGCGGCCGCTCGTGGGCGGCTCGGGCCGTCCTATCCTCGGATCATGACACTCAACCGCGAGCACGACGACCTCGGTGCCGAGGACCTCAAGATCATCACGCTGGCGCGCAGCGCCCGCGCCCGCAACGGGGTGCCGGAGGGTGCGGCGGTACGCGACGAGACCGGGCGGACGTACGTCGCCGGCACGGTCGAGCTGGAGTCGCTCAAGCTGAGCGCGCTGCGGACCGCGGTCGCCATGGCGGTGGCCAGCGGCGCCCAGTCGCTGGAGGCCGCGGCCGTCGTCTCGGCCGCGGAGACCGCCTCCGCCGAGGACCGCGCGGCGGTGCGGGACCTGGGCGGGCCGGAGACCCCGGTGCTGCTCGCCGGCCCGGACGGGCGCCTCAAGGCGGCGGTCGCGGCGGGCTGAGCCCGTACTCCTGTGCTTCGAGGGGCCCGGCGCGCGTCGCGTGCCGGGCCTCTTGCGCGTTTGTGAAGGATCAACGGAACTTCTCTTGCCTTCCCCGCTCCGGTACGCATCAATAACAGCGACCGGTCCGACGGACCGTCAGATTCTCGCCACAGACGCAGTGTCCGCACCCCTGCGTTCGCCATCGGAAGGGGTACGACCCGTCATGAGAAGCAGAACCGCCTTGGGGACCACCGCGGCGCTCGCCGGAGCGCTCGCCGCCACCGCCCTCGCCTTCGCGCCCGGCGCCTACGCCGTGTCGCCCGGCACCGCCACCGCGAACTACGACTGCGGGTCCTGGGGCGGCGGCGGCGCCACCCTCACGGCCACGCAGAGCGGCACCACCGCGACCATCACCATCACCTCCGCGGTGAAGACGCCGGTCGCGGTCGCCAAGGACACCATCAACTCCACGCTGACGCTGGCCAAGGGCAGCGGCGGCACCCGGGTGTTCACCGGGACCAAGAACCCGGCCATCCCCATGAACGGGTCGGTCACCATGGGCCCGCTCACCGGGACGGTGGCCTCCGGCGACAGTCTCAACTCGTACTTCGGGGGCACCGCGCTCAAGATGGTGATCTTCGGTGTCACCGTGAACTGCGACGCCCTCAGCACGCAGTCGCCCGGGCCCTTCGTGTTCTGAGTCCTTCCCGCACGGCCGACCGGTACCGCCGATGGCGGTGCCGGTCGTTGCTGTGACCTGCGGAAATTCGACAACCGCAGCGATCTTGACAGTATCTGATGGGTCATCAGTCGATGGGTCTCGATTGCATTGACTTCTCTCGGCCCACAGCCGTCAATGGCGCCCTCTCATCCCTCAGGAGGGGACCCACACATGGCACTCGAACGAAGCCGCGCGGCGGCTCGAAGACGGCGTCGCTGGACGGCCGTCCTCGGCGCCACCGCGCTCGCGCTCACCGCCGGCGGCGCGCTCGCCGCACCCGCCGGAGCCTCCACGACCTCCGTCCCCGTGGACTTCGCCACGCACTGCGTGCCGCCGCCGATCGCGGGCATCCCGCCGATCGACGGCACCACCACGGCGCAGATCACGGTCGACAACGGCGCGCCCAAGGTCGGCGACACGGTCAAGGTCACCTACACGGTCACCAAGCCCGCCGCCTCCAACCCGGTGGACCTCGCCCTCCCGGCCGACATCATGACCCCGAGCGGCAAGGTCACCCTCGGCGGTGCCCAGTCCGGCGCGGTCACCGTCACCGGACTGAAGAAGAACCCGCCCATCCCGGGCAAGGGCACCTTCCCGGCGTTCTCCATGACCGGCACCTTCACGGTCACCACGCCCGGCGACATCACCCTCTCGCCCGGCGACTACAACATCCACACCAGCTACATCATGGAGCTGGACACCCCCTGCACCGTCAGCAACGCACCCGTCTCCGAGACGGTCACGGCGAGCGCGCAGCCCGGGGCCAACGAGCGCGCGCTCCAGCTCGCCAACGCCTCCGGCGCGCCCGGCGTCCGGGTCACCGTCTCCGGCTCCAAGTTCACCCCGCTCACCGACGTCACCGTCGTCGGCCGGGCCGGAGCCGCCGAGACCGGCGACCGGATGACCGTCACGACCGACAGCGAGGGCGGCTTCATGGCCCGCCTGAAGGTCAACGACAAGGCGACCACCGGGATCGTCGCGTACGAGGGCGCCGCCTGGGACCCCGCCAAGGGCGCGGGCCCCGTCGCGTACCAGGTCATCGACGACACCCCGGCTCCGCCGAACAGCCAGAAGATCACGGCCTCGGTCAAGGCGGGCCAGCTGTCGATGACCCAGGCCGGTGACACCGTGCAGCTCTCGGCCGTCGACTTCGGCCAGGGCGGCGCCGCCACCGGACCCCTCCAGACGGTGACCGTCAAGGACTTCCGCGGCGGCCCCGCGGGCTGGTCCCTGAGCGGCAAGGTCACCGACTTCACCGGACCGGGCGGGGCCATCGGCGCCGACCGGCTCAGCTGGACGCCGTCCTGCACCACCAAGGAGGGCAGCCCCAGCACCTGCGTCCCCGGCGCGGCCGGACCCGTCGGCGCCACCGGCGCCACCCTCGCCTCCACGCCCAACGGCACCCTCACCGGCGGCGAGTTCACCATCGACGCGGGGCTCTCCCTCGACGTCCCGGCGTTCACGGCGCCCGGCGGTTACGCGGGCGTGCTCACCCTGACGCTGTCCTGACCGCCCGACGGGCCGGCCGCGCACCCGGCCGGCCCGTCGCCGACTTCCCAAGGGGTCCGCACCCGTGCGCAAGCCGTACGTCCTCCTCCTGAGGGTCCTCCGCGTCCTGAGCCCGCTGGTCGCCGCCCCGCTGCTCGGCGGGCTGCTCGGCGGGCTCGCCGCCGCGCCCGCCTCCGCCGCCGAGAACGGCGAGTGGGCCGTCTACCCGGCCGCCTCCCAGCTCGGCAGCCGCCCGTACTTCTACCTCTCCGCGGACCCCGGCACCGCCGTCACCGACCGCGTCACCGTCGCCAACAAGACCGCCGCCCCGCTCAGCTTCCTGCTGTACGGGGCCGACGCGTACAACACCGAACGCGACGGCGGCTTCGCCGTCCGCACCCGGCAGGAGCGGCAGACCGGCGCCGGCGCCTGGATCAGGCCCGCCCGCGACCGGGTCACCGTCCCGGCGCACTCCGCCGTCACCGTCCCCTACACCCTCACCGTCCCCGCCGACGCCGAACCCGGCGACCACCCCGGCGCCGTCGTCGCCCTCGACGAACGGATCGCCAAGGGCTCCGGCGGCTCCGTCGCCCTCGGCGTGCAGCGCGCGGTCGCCGCCCGGGTCTATCTGCGGGTCGGCGGCCCGACCGTGCCCGCCCTCGGCGTCGAGGACGTCACCCTCGACCAGGACCGGCCGCTCGTCCCCGGCGCCGGCACGAGCACCGCCGTCGTCTCGTACACCCTGCACAACCGCGGCAACGTCACCCTCAACCCCAAGGTCGCCCTCAAGGCCCAGGGGCTCTTCGGGCGCACCCTGCTCACCCGCGACCTGGACCGGCTGCCCGCCGAGCTGCTGCCCCGGCAGAAGATCCGGCTCACCGCGCGGTGGACCGGAGCCCCGCAGCTCGACTGGGGCGACCTGACCCTGACCGCGACCGCCAAGGACGTCCGCGAGTCCGGCCGGGTCTCCTTCCTGGCCCTGCCCTGGCTGCCCCTCGCGGTGCTCGTCGCCGGGGGTGCGGCGGGCCTCGTCGGCCTCCGGATCCGGCGGCGCAGGGCACTGAGTACGTGAGGTGGCCGTCCATCGGGGAGAATGGCCCCCATGAGCGCTCGTACTGATGAGAACACCGCCCCCCACCGGGCCGGCTTCGCCTGCTTCGTCGGCCGCCCCAACGCGGGCAAGTCCACCCTCACGAACGCTCTGGTCGGCCAGAAGGTGGCCATCACCTCCAACCGGCCGCAGACCACCCGGCACACCGTCCGGGGCATCGTGCACCGCCCCGACGCCCAGCTGATCCTGGTCGACACCCCCGGCCTCCACAAGCCGCGCACCCTGCTCGGCGAGCGCCTCAACGACGTCGTGCGCACCACCTGGGCCGAGGTCGACGTGATCGGCTTCTGCCTGCCCGCCGACCAGAAGCTGGGCCCCGGCGACCGCTTCATCGCCAAGGAGCTCGCCGAGATCAAGAAGACGCCCAAGGTCGCGATCATCACCAAGACCGACCTGGTCGACTCCAAGACCCTCGCCGAGCAGCTGATCGCGATCGACCTGCTCGGCAAGGAGCTCGGCTTCGAGTGGGCGCAGATCGTCCCCGTCTCGGCCGTGGGCAACAAGCAGGTCCAGCTCGTCGCCGACCTGCTCATCCCGCTCCTGCCGGAGTCCCCGCCGCTGTACCCGGAGGGCGACCTCACCGACGAGCCCGAGATGGTCATGGTGGCCGAGCTGATCCGCGAGGCCGCCCTCGAAGGCGTACGCGACGAGCTGCCGCACTCCATCGCGGTGGTCGTCGAGGAGATGATCCCCCGCGAGAACCGCCCGGCGGACCGGCCGCTCCTCGACATCCACGCCAACGTGTACATCGAGCGCCCCAGCCAGAAGGGCATCATCATCGGCCCCAAGGGCAGCCGCCTCAAGGAGGTCGGCATGAAGTCCCGCAAGCACATCGAGGCCCTGCTCGGGACCCCGGTCTTCCTCGACCTCCACGTGAAGGTCGCCAAGGACTGGCAGCGGGACCCCAAGCAGCTGCGGAAGCTGGGCTTCTAGCAGGTCAGACGAGGGACGACGGGGCTCCCGCGACGGCGCCGGCGGGAACCCGGACCTTCACCGGCTCACCCTGCCCGGTGAGGGTCAGGGTGGTCGTGGACTCGATCACTCCCTCGATGATCATCTCCAGCCGGACCTGCGCGAGCCGGCCGCGTCCGTCGATCCACACATCGGCGGTGGCGGGTATCGCGCCGCCCAGCATGTCGCGCATCTGGTCGACCTTCTTCCGGGCGTCCGCCGACATGTTCAGCGTCAGCGCCGCATGGGTGAGCTCGCCCCGGTAGCGGGTGGCGGAGGTCCCGGCCAGGTCCTCCTTCCCGACCCGCTGGTAGCGCTCCGCCCGGACCGCCTGGCGCAGCAGGAACTCGGGGTCGTTGCCGGGGGCCTTGAGGAGCCGCTCGGCCTTCATCTCCGAGCGGTCCACGAACGTCCAGTCGGCCGACTCCAGCTTCGTCCCACCCCGCAGGTAGAGCCGCTCAGGGGTGAAGACCTGCTCGAACCGGGCCGCGTCCTCGATGCCGACCACGAGCGTTCCCCGCTTCTGCCTGAAGTCATGGCCGCCCTTGCCCGTGACGGCGTACGCGCGGTCACCCGGCCGGCCGACCTCCCACCGGTACGCCGTACGGGCCGAGGTGAGCCCCTCGACGGCCGCCTTCACCACCCGCGCGTGGTCGGCCTCGGCCGTCGCGGAGGCGGATGCGGATGCGGTGGGCGCGGTGGTCTTCGGTGCGGCGGCCGGGGCCTTGGCCGCGCACCCGGCGGTGAACAGCGTGAGGCAGGCCAGGGCCGAGGACAGGGAACGGCGCATGAGGGTGGAACTCCAGGAACAGACGACATGAAACGGGAGGACGGGCACGGCGTACGCCTGTGCCCGTCGTCCATTCGTGCAGCCTATCCAGGGCGTACCGAGGCCCTGACCTGGGCTTCCCCAGGCAGGAGCTACGCGCCCTCGTCGAGGACGAGCTGGATCAGCTCGCGCTGGTCGGGGGTGAGGTCCGGGTCGGCCCATTTCACGGTCTTGCCGTCGATCGTGATCTCGTAGCCGAAGCCGTCGGGGACGCCGCGGCTCTCCGGCTGGGGTGGGGCGGCGAGGGCCTCGCGGGCCAGGGTCCTCAGTCGCTCGTGTTCGGGTCGGCCGTCCGTTTCCAGCTCGGCCGACTTCTCGATGCCCGCGAAGCCCCCTGTGCGTACGACGCGAATCTTCATGGGGCCTGTCTACCGCACCCTCAGGAGGTCGGCACGCCGACGGTCGCCCAGGCCTTGAGGACGGCCTGGACCTCCTTGCCCTCGCCGTAGAGGGTGCGGGCCGTCGCGGCCGTGGCCCGCGCGAAGGCGGCGAAGTCGGCGTCCGACGCGAGCTCGCCGCCGGTCATCACCCCGTACCAGATCTTTCCGGCCCGGTCCCAGGCGTTGCCGCCGAGGTCGGTGGCCAGCAGGTAGAAGGCGTGGTTGGGGATGCCGGAGTTCAGGTGCACCCCGCCGTTGTCGCGGCTGGTGTGGATGTAGCCGTCCATGGTGGAGGGCTGCGGGTCCTTGCCGAGGACGTCGTCGTCGTAGGCGGTGCCGGGCTCCTTCATGGAGCGCAGGGCGACTCCCCGGTCGATGGCGGGGCCGAGGAGTCCTTCGCCGATGAGCCAGTCGGCCTGTTCGGCCGTCTGGCCCAGCGCGTGCTGCTTCACGAGCGAGCCGAAGACGTCCGACACGGACTCGTTGAGGGCGCCGGACTGGCCGTAGTACTCCAGGTTCGCGGAGTGCTGGGTGAAGCCGTGGGACAGCTCGTGGCCGATGACGTCCACCGGGATCGTGAAGTCGAGGAAGAGCTCCCCGTCGCCGTCGCCGAACACCATCTGCTCGCCGTCCCAGAAGGCGTTGTCGTACTTCTCGTCGTAGTGGACGCTCGCGTTCAGCGGCATCCCGTTGCCGTCGATCGAGTGATGGCCGAAGGCCTTCAGATAGAGGTCGAACGTGGCGCCGAGTCCGTCGTACGCGCGGTTGACGGTGGCGTCCGCGCTCGCCGGACCGCCCTCGTCGCGGACCTTGACGCCGGGCAGCGTGGTGCCGTGCCCCGCGTCGTACATCGTGCGCAGGGGCGTGTCCGACAGCGCGCCGGCCGGTGCGGCCAGGGGCGCGATCCCCCTGGCGGCGGTCACCCGGCGGCGGGTGCGCTGGGCCCCGTCGATCTCCAGGGTGCGCTGCGCGGGCTCGAAGAAGCGGGGGTCCTCGGCCTGCGCCAGCCGGTCCAGGAGGTGCGGCGGGACGATGGTGCAGAAGACGGGCGTGTGGGAAGTCATGACGGCAATGTCGCACTGAGTGCCCCGACTGTCACGACTAGCGACCATGATTGGCGAAATGGAGTGATGGATCACCTTTCGGGATTGACGCCGACACCGTCCCGCATACTGAAACGGGACGTCCGCCCCCGCCAGTGCTGGGCTATGGTGACGCACATCATGCGTTTCGGGCTGCTTCTCCTTAGCTGCCGCGGCGAGGGCCTGTAGTCGTAGGCCGACCCCCTCCCCGCGGGTTTCGGTGTTGCGTTCGACAGTCGGCCGTCCCTGTTCCAGGACTTCCGAGGAGCCCTACGCAATGTCCCAGTCGCCGTTCGTCAGCCGTCCGACGCCCGTCACCACCGCGACGCACACCCAGAAGCCGTCCGGGATGCCCGTCCACAAGTACGGGCAGTACGAGGCCGTCGACATCCCCGACCGCACCTGGCCCGACCGCCGCATCACCAAGGCGCCCCGCTGGCTGTCCACGGACCTGCGCGACGGCAACCAGGCCCTGATCGACCCGATGAGCCCGGCCCGCAAGCGCGAGATGTTCGACCTGCTGGTCCGGATGGGCTACAAGGAGATCGAGGTCGGCTTCCCGTCCTCCGGCGAGACGGACTTCGCCTTCGTCCGCTCGATCATCGAAGAGGGCGCGATCCCGGACGACGTCACCATCTCCGTACTGACCCAGGCCCGCGAGGACCTGATCGAGCGGACCGTGGAGTCCCTGAAGGGCGCCCACCGCGCCACCGTCCACCTGTACAACGCCACCGCGCCCACCTTCCGCCGGGTCGTCTTCCGCGGCTCGAAGGAGGACATCAAGCAGATCGCCGTCGACGGCACCCGCCTGGTGATGGAGTACGCCGAGAAGCTGCTGGGCCCGGAGACCACCTTCGGCTACCAGTACAGCCCGGAGATCTTCACCGACACCGAGCTGGACTTCGCCCTGGACGTCTGCGAGGCGGTCTGCGACGTCTGGCAGCCCGGCCCCGGCCGCGAGATCATCCTCAACCTGCCCGCCACCGTGGAGCGCTCGACGCCCTCCACGCACGCGGACCGCTTCGAGTGGATGGCCCGCAACCTGACCCGCCGCGAGTACGTCTGTATCTCCGTCCACCCGCACAACGACCGCGGCACCGCCGTGGCCGCCGCCGAACTGGCCGTCATGGCCGGCGCCGACCGCGTCGAGGGCTGCCTGTTCGGCCAGGGCGAGCGCACCGGCAACGTCGACCTGGTGACCCTGGGCATGAACCTGTTCAGCCAGGGTGTCGACCCGCAGATCGACTTCTCGCAGATCGACGAGGTCCGCCGGACCTCCGAGTACTGCAACCAGATGGAGGTCCACCCCCGCCACCCGTACGCGGGCGACCTCGTCTACACCGCCTTCTCCGGCTCCCACCAGGACGCCATCAAGAAGGGCTTCGACGCCATGGAGGCCGACGCGGCCGCCCAGGGCAAGACCGTCGACGACATCGAGTGGGCGGTCCCGTACCTGCCCATCGACCCCAAGGACGTCGGCCGCTCCTACGAGGCCGTGATCCGGGTCAACTCGCAGTCCGGCAAGGGCGGCATCGCGTACGTCCTGAAGAACGACCACAAGCTGGACCTGCCCCGCCGGATGCAGATCGAGTTCTCGCGGATCATCCAGACCAAGACCGACGCCGAGGGCGGCGAGGTCACCCCGGCGCAGATCTGGTCCGTCTTCCAGGACGAGTACCTGCCCAGCGCGGACGGTTCCGCGGCCTGGGGCCGTATCCAGCTGCGCTCCGGCCAGTCGACCTCCGACACGGACGGCACCGACACCCTGAAGGTCGAGGCCGTCGTCGACGGCGTCGAGACCGTCCTGACCGGCTCCGGCAACGGCCCGATCTCCGCCTTCTTCGCCGCCCTCCAGGCGGTCGGCGTGGACGCCCGCCTGCTGGACTACCAGGAGCACACCATGAGCGAGGGCGCCTCCGCGCAGGCCGCCTCGTACATCGAGTGCGCCATCGACGGCAAGGTCCTGTGGGGCATCGGCATCGACGCCAACACCACCCGCGCCTCGCTGAAGGCGGTCGTCTCGGCGGTCAACCGCTCGGCGCGCTGAGGCACCTCCCGGGCCGCTGCCCCGCACCCCTCCGAGGGGCGCGGGGCAGCGGCGCGCCCGGGAAGTGTGTGAAGTGCGTCACGGTTTCAGGTTCACTTAAGGAAGATCCTGTCGACATGCCGGAATCGGCGGCATATCAGGTGAGTTGACGCCACATCAGGGCATGACGGAAGGTCGGCACGTCCGCCTGGATCATCCCCGGACACCACCCTCCCCGCACTCCTCGACCTGGAGCTCGCATGCGCACGTCCGCCGCCGTGGCCGCCGTCCTCGCCGTGACCGGAGCCGCCCTCACCTGGGCCCCCGCCGCCTCCGCCACCACCGCGTGCGAGACGAATCCGCTCGGTACGGCCGGCCGCTACGCCGAGTTCGTCGAGAAGGACTCGATACGCCACTCCGACTCCGAGGGCGCCGTCGCGGTCGGCGGCGACGCCACCTTCGGCGACCCGAAGCAGCCCTCCGGCTTCTCCATCGGCAGCCGCCTCACCTCCGGCGACCTCGCCGCGCTCCCCGGCGGCCACAGCCTCGTCGTCGGCGGCACCCTCTACGCCAACCAGGTCGTCCTCGACAAGGGCACCGGCATCGCCGGCAAGGTCGTCGACCGCTCCACCAAGGGCTCCGGCTTCGGTGTCGACGGCGACAAGGTGAAGGAAGGCGGCTCGCCGACCTCGCCGATCGACTTCGGCAAGGAGTTCACCTCCCTGCGCGCCCTCTCCACCGGCTGGGCCGCCGTCGAGCCCAACGGCACCGTCGGCCGCTCCACCGACTACCAGGGCCTGATGCTCACCGGCACCGACGCCAAGCTGAACGTCTTCGCCGTGTCCGCCGCCGACCTCCAGAAGGCCGGCGCGATCTCCCTCAAGGTCCCGGCCGGCTCCTCCACCCTCGTCAACGTCCTCGGCGGCTCGTACGACATGAGCACCGCCCCCACCTACGGCGTCTACCTCTGGGACGAGGCCAAGGGCGCGCTGGTCATGGACGACTACAACGCGGGCAGCGACGCCTTCAAGAACGTCCGCTCCAAGCTGCTGTGGAACTTCCCGCAGGCCGAGAGCGTGAAGAAGAACTACACCTCCTGGCCCGGCACGATCTTCGCGCCCAACGCCACCGTCGAGATGGGCGGCCCCGGTGTCGGCCCCGGCCACGTCAACGGCTCCGTCGTCGCCGAGAAGCTGGTCACCGTGCCCGGCGCCGAGACCCACCAGATGAACTTCACCGGCTGCCTGCCCACCGACACCACCCCCGGCAAGCCCCCGGTCACCCCCGAGCAGCCCAAGCCCACCCCGACGGACGTCCCCACCAAGCCGGCGACCCCGACCACCCCGTCGGGCAGCCCGTCCGGCCCGGCCACCCCCACCCCGTCGGAGTCGTCCCCGTCGTCCCCGGCCTCCCCGTCCCCGTCCTCCTCCACCTCGGAGGGCGCTCCCGCCCCGTCCCCCTCGTCCACCCCGGAGGGTGATCTCGCCACCACCGGTTCGGCCTTCGGCCCGGCCGCGATGGGGATCGCCGGCGCGATCGTCCTGCTCGGCGGCGGCTTCCTGGCCTTCGCCAAGCTGCGCAAGCGCGCCTCCTGACCTCCCGACCGAGACCCGCCGGACCCCCGAGGGGCCCGGCGGGTCTCGGCCATCTCCCTGTCGTTCTGCTGACGAGGTGCTGACGCCGCATCATCGATGTGGCTAACATCACGCCAACACCGGCAGTGCTGCCGGGACGTGGAGGAGGTGCGGCGTGCGGTCGACGCGGAAGTCATCGGACCGGAGCAGGGTTCTCTGCGGGATCCGCACCTCCTGGAACACGATCGGCGACGGCGAGTTCTTCTGCGAGGAGTGCGGCGGGGACCGCAACTACCGCCGCCGCACCGGCCGCCGCCGCTTCGCCCTCCTCGGCGTGCCGCTGCTGCCCCGGGGCGCCGCGGGACCGGTCGTCGAGTGCGCCGCCTGCCACACCCACTTCGGTACGGACGTGCTGACCCACCCGACCACCGGCCGCTTCTCCGCGATGCTGCGCGACGCCGTCCACACCGTCGCCCTCGCCGTCCTCGCCGCCGGCGGCACCACCTCCCGCACCGCCGTCGACACCGCCGCCGCCGGGGTCCGCGCGGCCGGGTTCACGGACTGTACGGCCCTCCAGCTCATCGACCTCGTCGAGGCGCTCGCCGCCGACACCGGGCGCTTCCTGCCCGACGTCAGCAGCGGCGGAGCGGCCCTCGCCATCGAACTCCACGAGGCCCTCGAACCCCTCGCCCCGCACCTGGCCGCCGCAGGCCGAGAATCGATCCTGCTCCAGGGCGCCCGCATCGCCCTCGCGGACGGCCCGTACAGCCCGGCCGAACGGGAGGTGCTGGGGACGGTCGGCAACGCGCTGGCGCTGTGCGCGGACGACACGGCGCGGTTGCTGGCTACGGCGCGGACCACGTCGTTGTAGGGGTGCCCGCCGCTCGTTCCGTCGCCCCCAGGTGGGCGAAGGTCGCGTGGGCGGCGGTCAGCGCGTGCCGGGCCGAGCCGGTGTCGCCCGCCGCCCGTTCCGCCGCCGCGAGGAGCGTCAGCGTCCGCGCCTGCTCGTACGGGATCCCCAGCCCCCGCCAGAGCGCCAGCCCCCGCCGCAGGGGCTCCCGCGCTCCCGCGCCCCGCGTGCACGCCCCGCGCGCGGTGGCGGCCATCGCGGCGAGCAGCGGCACACCCCGCGCCGAGGCCAGCGCCTCCAGCTCCACCACCGCCCCCTCGGCGGCACCGGGCCCGCCGACCGCGAGCCGCACCTCGACGAGGGCGGCGAGCAGACGGGCGCGGCCGAGGACGTCGTGCGACGGGTCGCTCTGGCAGTCCAGGGCCAGCAGCAGCCCGGCGAGCGCCGCGTCCGCCCGGCCCTGCGCGAGCCGGAGCAGCGCGAGCCCCGGCTGGGGGACCCGGCCAAGACCGTACGCGCGGGCATACGAGCGGGCCGCCTCGTCCAGGCGCCCCTGCCGGCGCTGCACCTCGCCCATGGCGTACGAGGCGGCGGCCGTGGCGTCGAGCGCGTCCTCCAGGGCCTCCTGGCACACCAGCCGCGCCTCCTCCTCGGCACGCGCCCAGTCGCCGAGCAGGTCGAGCACCTCGACGTGATGGAGGCGGCAGGGGGCGCGGAAGGGGTTGGGCGCGGCCGCGCACCAGGTCATCGCGGCGCGCGTCCACTCCACCCAGCGCCCGAACTCCGCCGCGCCCCTGCACGTGTCGAGCGTCAGGCGGTACAGGAGGCCGGTGGTCGTCGCGCTCGGCTCGCCGCGCGCCACGGAACCCATCGCCGCGTCCAGCAGCGCGAGCCCCTCGGCCCGGCGGCCCCAGGCCAGGAGCAGCGCGCCCTCGGCCTGGCGGCTCAGGGCGAGCAGGCCGGGGCCGCCGGAGCGGGCGGCGAGCCGGTGCATGCGCCGGGCGGCGGCGAGAGCGGCGGCCGGATCGTGCCGCGCCTCGGCCTCGGCGATGTCCGTGAGGGCGAGGAGGCACTGTTCGGGGCAGTCGGGCCGCCCCTCCAGGTGGTGCCGGGCCCGGTGCAGCCAGCCCGCCGAGGCGACGGGCCGGCCGAGGCGCCCGTACGCCTGGTGGAGCCACCAGGCCGTGCGCCCGGCGCCCCGCCAGTCGCCCTCGGCCACGTGGGCGGCATGGGCGCGCAGGCGGACGGAGACCGACTCGTCGACGTGCCCGGACCACCAGGCGGAGTCGGCGAGCGCGTCGAGATCCCGGGGGCGGAGGGGGCCCCGGGGGCCGGCGGGGTGCCGGTCGGCCTCGTGGAGGCGGGCGTAGGAGCCGGGACGGTCCTCGGGGGCCGCCGAGCCAGGGCCTCGGGCCCGCTCGCGGACGCTCATGGCGGTCACTTCCCTTCGCGCCCCCCGTGCTTTCAGCGTAGGACGGGGGGGCGCGGAGGGGTGCGGGTCAGCCCAGGTCGACGCCGCTGGCGCGCAGCATCTCGTCCCGCTCGACGATCTTCACGCGCTCGCGGCCCTGCGGCTCGCCGAGCGCCTTCTCGGCGGCGTCGAGCGCGTACCAGCCCTCCCAGGTGGTGTACGCGATGCCCTTGCCCTCCAGGAAGGACACGACCGCGTCCTCCTGCGGGGACTCGGGGGAGAGGAGCCGCCCGTTGGCGTGGTCGTCGAGGAGGTTGGCGACCGTCTCGTTGGCGTCGCCCTTGGTGTGGCCGATGAGGCCGACGGGGCCGCGCCGGATCCAGCCGGTGACGTACGTGGAGGGCAGGTGGGCGCCGCTCTCCTCGACGACCCGGCCGCCCGCGTCCGGGACGGTGCCGCTGGCGGCGTCCCAGGGCAGCTTGGGCAGCTCGTCGGAGAGGTAGCCGACGGCGCGGTAGACGGCCTGGACGTCCCAGTCGGTGGTCTGGCCGGTGCTCTTCACGTTGCCGGTGCCGTCGAGCTCGGTGCGCTCGGTGCGCAGGCCGACGACCTTGCCGTCCTCGCCGAGGATCTCGGAGGGCGACTCGAAGAAGTGCAGGAAGAGCTTGTGCGGGCGGTCGCCGATGTCGCGGATCGCCCAGTTCTCCAGGGTCTTGGCGACCATGTCGGTCTGCTTGTTCTTGCGCCGCTCGGCGATGGAGCCCTCGTCGTAGTCGATGTCCTCGGGGTTGACGATGACCTCGATGGTGGGCGAGTGATCGAGCTCGCGCAGCTCCATGGGGCTGAACTTGGCCTGGGCGGGGCCGCGGCGGCCGAAGACGTGGATCTCCAGGGCCTTGTTGGCCTTGAGGCCGTCGTAGACGTTCGCGGGGATCTCGGTGGGCAGGAGCTCGTCGGCGGTCTTGGCGAGGACGCGGGCGACGTCGAGCGCCACGTTGCCGACACCGAGGACGGCGACCTTCTCGGCCTCCAGCGGCCAGGTGCGCGGGACGTCCGGGTGCCCGTCGTACCAGGAGACGAAGTCGGCGGCGCCGTACGAACCGTCGAGCTCGATGCCCGGGATGTTCAGGGCGCGGTCGGCGGTGGCGCCGGTGGAGAAGATCACGGCGTCGTAGAAGGCGTGCAGGTCGTCGAGGTGCACGTCGGTGCCGTAGTCGACGTTGCCGAAGAGGCGGATCTGCGGCTTGTCGAGGACCTGGTGGAGGGCGGTGATGATGCCCTTGATGCGGGGGTGGTCGGGCGCGACGCCGTAGCGGATCAGGCCGAACGGGGCGGGCATCCGCTCGAAGAGGTCGATGGACACACCCGGCTCGGTGGCGGCCTCGGACTTCAGCAGAGCGTCAGCGGCGTAGATTCCGGCGGGGCCGGCGCCGACGATCGCGACCCGGAGGGGGCGGGGCATGACGGGGTTCCCTTCGCAAGCGACATGGCGGCGAAGCCGCCGACACTTAGGTCACCCTAAATAACCCGTCGCGGGGAGTGGTACCCGCCCCCGGTCTATGGCCTCATAAGGCGGACTTATGGGTTCCATAAGTGTCAGTTCCATGCGGGCCCCTCGAAGACGCCGAGGAAGGCGCCGACCACCGAAACGACGACGCCGGCGGCGAAGAGCAGGCCGATGCCGAGGACGAGCAGCGCCATGCCGCTGCTCAGGATCCGCTGGGATCGAGTCCGGAGGGGCACGACGCGGCCCGGGTCCCGAGGGTCGTACACCGCCATGATGTTCCACGTCTCGGAGCTGCCCCGCACGGTGCGGATCAGGCCGCCGGGATCCGTGTACGCGTACGTGGCGCGCTGGTCCCGGAGCCGGATGGCGGAGGTCCGGACGCCGTGCCTCCGCAGGTACCACTCCTCGTACGGCTCGAACAGCAGCACCGTGCCGAACGCCGCGAACGGGATCGCGGTGACGGAGAACGGGATGATCGCGACCAGGGCGGCCGGATGCCCCGTGACGCCCACGAGGACGCACAGCGCGGCCGCGGCGAGCAGGGCGAACAGGGACCCTCGCTTCACCCGGCGGATCCAGTTCCGGTAACTCGGCTGGTAGAGACGCTCGCCCGTGACGAGACCCGCCCCGTCGACCGCCTCGGTCCGCTCCGGCAGAACCCTGTTCACGGCCTCGGCGAAGGCGAGCCCGGCGGCCTCGTCCACGTCCTGGACGTGGTGGACGTAGGTCGTGGCCGTCTCGGGCCCGCTAGTCAGCTTGATCGTGACGGTCCGTCCCTCGACGAGAACCCTGCTGATTGCCTTCAGCGGGATATGGGTCTCCTCGTGGGGGCGCCGTATGAGCAGCGCGTCGCCTTCGGGACGTACGACGGTGTCCTTGCCGCTGTGCAGGACGGGTATGGGGATCGGCGAAGTGGTCGGCATGGGCGTGATCGTATGGCTCGGCGTCAGCGCGGGGGAGGGGTACGGGTGGTGGGGGTCCTGGTGGGCTTCTGGTGCGGCCGCCCTCTTTCCGAGTGTGGCCGCCGGAGCCGGGCCGTCAAGGGCGCTCCCTGCGGTCGCGTCGCTCCGCGATTCCGCTGCGCTCCACCCTTGACGGCCCGACTCCGGCGGCCTTTTCACACTCGGAGGGCGGCCGGGGGCGGGGCCGCGCGACCTCTCCGGTTAGTGGCCGGGCGGGCGGGGCGGCGTGCGGGCCGGTGGGTGGGGAGGCCGGGTATCGGCCGTTCTCCGATGGCGGGGCGCGGGCCGGTGGGTGGGGGGCTGGGTTCGTAGCCGGGGCCGGTGGGCGGGTTTCCCTATGCTCGGGGTGCGCGGTTGTGGAATGGGGCGGCGGGGCTCGGCTCGGCGGCGGACGGCCGGTGGGGGCCTGGGCCTCATGCCCCGCTGGTCAATGCCTTCGCGCGTGGGGAGGGTTGGTGGTCGCCTCTCCTGTCACACGAGTGCCGGTCTGCCTCATCGAGGAGCGGGAGATGGGACTTTGCATCGCGTCTCGGTCGGCTCGGTAGGCTGGCTCGTCGCTAAGTCATTCGATGCCGGAACTACTTGCTTGCACTGCGGGAGTCACCCTTGAAGAGATGGACGGCCTGTGCGGCGGTCGCCGTGGGTGTGACCGGACTGGCGGTCGACGGGATTCGAAGGCTGATCGAGCTCCGACGCCTCCGGGCCGACCCCGACCTGGAGCCCGCTTTGCCCCTGCGGACAGGCATCACACGCACGACATCGCTCCTTCTGGCGAGCGCGCTCTTGGCCGTGTCGCTCACCGGCTGCGCGCTGCTGGATCTCGCCCGGACCTGCGAGGGGACCGACGCCCGGGTAGCGGAGCTGGCGGCGCTCGACATTCTCGACTCCCGGCCCGACGAAGCCGCCGTCGCGCGGGGCTTCGAGAAGGTCGACGCCGGCTGCTGGGCGGACAGCGGCGATGTCGTGGTGTACGCCGGGCGGACATACGCCTTCCCTGGCACGCGGGACGAAGTGGCCACGCATTACCGGACGGTGGCGCTTCGGGATGGGTGGAGTCCGGGCCGCGAGGCCTCGCCCTCCGACGACCTGTGCTTCACCAAAGACGCCATGAGCCTGCAAGTCGTCTTCCCCACCGCCGGTGCCGGTTACTCGATCAACGTGGACTCGTACGTGAACAGCGGCGCAGTGTCTGGGTGCTAAGTCCGTGCCCGAGCGATGCGTGGCCCCATTCCTCACCTCTCCTGTCACACGAGTCCCCGTTCGTCCCATCTCGGCTCGCGAGATCGGACTTTGCACCCCGAACCCATCAGAGTGACCAGCGGGGCATGAGGCCCGGTCACCCACCGGCCGTTCGCCGCTGAGCCGTGCCCCGCCGCCCCATTCCACTGCCGCGCACCCCGAGCCGAGGGAAGCCCGCCCACCGGCCCCGGCCACAAACCCAGCCCCCACCCACTCACCCGACGGACATCGCACCAACCCCGGCCGATACCCGGCCTCCCCACCCACCGGCCCGCACGCCGCCAGCCGGGCCCGGCCACTCCCCTCCTCGTCCGCGCGGCCCCGCCCCCGGCCGCCCTCCGAGAGGTCTTTCGCGCCTGGAGCCGCCGGGTCAAGGGTGGCCGTAGGCCATCGCGCAGCGACGCGACCGTAGGGAGCGCCCTTGACGCGGTGGTGGAAGGTGCGACTCTCGGAAAGAGGGCGGCCGCACCAGAAGCCCACCCGACCTCCCACCACGAGCACCACCACCCCCTCCGCACCCGCCGCCTACCTTCCAAGGGTTGACCACATGACGCAGCACGACCTCGACATCCTCGCCTCCGACCAGGAGCGGTACGCCGCCGAGGAGCGGCTGCGGTTCGCCGTCGAGGTTGGGCGGCTTCCGCTCGAACAGCTCGCGTCCCGCCTCGACGAGGTGCATGCCTCGCGCACCCGTGGCGACCTCGAAGTCGCCTGCCGGGGGCTGCCCGCGCCCGGTCCCCGGGACGCCCTCGTCGTCGACCGGGCCCCCACCTCGGGGCGTTTCGTCGCGGGGATCTTCGGCGGCTTCCATCGCAAGGGGCAGTGGGTCGTGCCCCCGCGCATGACCTTCTGGTCCATGTGGGGCGGCGGCAAGGTGGATCTGACCGAGGCGCGTTTCAGCAGCCAGGAGACGCGGATCCGGGCCGTCGCCCTCTGGGGCGGCACCAAGATCTTCGTCCCGGAGGACGTCGAGGTCGACGTCCGCGGCTTCGGACTCTTCGGCGTCTTCGACAAGCGCGCCGCCCGCCGCACCGGCACGCCCGGCCGGCCCCGTGTGGTCATCAAGGGGCTCGCCCTCTTCGGCGCGGTCGTCACCCGGACCGGCAAGCACTGAGGCCCGGGTCCGCCTCCGGACCTAGGGCCTGCGCCTCATGCGTACCGCGCACCCCGCTGGCTAGGGTCGGCAGCCATGCAGCAAGCCACGGAGATCAGCCGCCGCGACCCGGCGGAACGCATTCGGGACACCCTCGGACGGCTCGGTTCGGAGCGTGACATCTGGGTGTCGACGTCCCACCCCGACCACGGCCCGCATCAGGTGCCCCTGTGGTTCCTCTGGGACGGGCACGCGGTGTGGCTGTGCACCGGCGCGGGCTCCGCGACCGTACGCAACGCGCGTGAGGAACCGCGCGTACGGCTGGCCCTGCCGGACGCCCTCGATGTCGTACTGCTCCAAGGGGAGGCGACGTGCTACCCGGCGGCGGAGGTCCCGGAGGCCGCCGCGGACGCCTTCGCGGGCAAGTTCGGCTGGGATCCGCGACGGGAGGAGGGCCCGTACGCGTATCTGCGCGTGGTGCCGCGTACCGTGCGCGCCTGGCGCGGAGAACCGGAGCTCCGGGGCCGGGTCGTGATGCGCGAGGGGGCCTGGGTGGGCTAGCGGCCCGGGGCGCTCTCCCCGTACGGGAGAATGGCCTCATGAGTCTGTTCCGCGACGACGGCATCGTGCTGCGCACCCAGAAGCTGGGTGAAGCGGACCGCATCATCACGCTGCTCACGCGGGGGCACGGGCGGGTGCGTGCCGTCGCGCGCGGGGTGCGGCGGACCAAGTCGAAGTTCGGGGCGCGGCTCGAACCGTTCTCGCACGTGGACGTGCAGTTCTTCGCTCGGGGGAGTGAGCTGATCGGGCGCGGGCTGCCGCTGTGCACGCAGAGCGAGACGATCGCCGCGTACGGCAGCGGGATCGTGACGGACTACGCCCGGTACACCGCGGGGACCGCCATGCTGGAGACGGCGGAACGGTTCACCGATCATGAGGGCGAGCCGGCCGTGCAGCAGTATCTGCTGCTCGTGGGCGGGCTGCGGACCCTGGCGCGGGGGGAGCACGCGCCGCATCTGATCCTCGACGCCTTTCTGCTGCGCTCGCTCGCGGTGAACGGGTACGCGCCCAGTTTCGACGACTGTGCGAAATGCGGACTTGCCGGGCCCAACCGGTTCTTTTCGGTCGGTGCGGGCGGAGTCATATGCGGCGACTGCCGGGTGCCCGGAAGCGTCGTACCCTCTGCGGAGGCCGTAGGCCTGCTCAGCGCGCTGCTCACCGGCGACTGGGCGACGGCGGACGCGTGCGAACCGCGTCACGTCAGGGAGGGCAGCGGCCTCGTGTCGGCCTATCTGCACTGGCACCTGGAGCGCGGGCTGCGCTCGTTGCGGTACGTAGAGAAGAGCTAGGAGAACCATCGCCATGGCCATCGCACGACTTCTCGGGCGCCAGCGCCGGGAGTACGCCACCCCCGAGCCGCACCCGTCCGGCGCCCGCCCGCCGAAGCTCCAGCCGGAGCTCGTGCCCGAGCATGTCGCGATCGTCATGGACGGCAACGGCCGCTGGGCCAAGGAGCGCGGGCTGCCGCGCACCGAGGGGCACAAGGTCGGCGCCGAGCAGGTGCTCGATGTGCTCCAGGGCGCGATCGAGATGGGCGTCGGATCCATTTCGCTGTACGCCTTCTCCACGGAGAACTGGAAGCGCTCGCCCGAGGAGGTGCGCTTCCTCATGAACTTCAACCGCGACTTCATCCGCAAGTCCCGCGACCAGCTCGACTCCCTCGGCGTACGCGTGCGCTGGGTGGGGCGGATGCCCAAGCTGTGGAAGTCGGTGGCCAAGGAGCTCCAGGTCGCGCAGGAGCAGACCAAGGACAACACCAAGCTCACGCTGTACTTCTGCATGAACTACGGCGGGCGGGCGGAGCTCACGGACGCGGCGCAGGCGATGGCCGAGGACGTCCGGGCGGGGCGGCTCGACCCCGCGAAGATCACCGAGAAGACGATCCAGAAGTACCTGTACTACCCGGACATGCCGGACGTCGACCTCTTCCTCCGCCCCAGCGGCGAGCAGCGCACCTCCAACTACCTGATCTGGCAGAGCGCGTACGCCGAGATGGTCTTCCAGGACGTGCTGTGGCCCGACTTCGACCGCCGCGACCTGTGGCGGGCCTGTGTCGAGTTCGCCCAGCGCGACCGGCGCTTCGGCGGCGTGGACCCGGCGGACCTCGCGGTCCTCGACAAGGGCTGAGCGGGGATCCGGGACATGGTGGAGCTGGTCTACACGCCTACGCGTGACGATGTCTTCGACGCCGTACGCGTCCAGATGCGGTTCGGGACGTTCCGGCGGGCGCGGGTGCTGATGCGGATCACCACCGGTCTCGCGGCCGTGGCGCTCGCCGTGCTGTTCTTCCTCGCGCCGGGTGAGCCTCCGGTGGGCGGGATGGTCTTCCTGGCGGCGCTCGGTCTGATGGGCCTCGTCCTGGTGCCGCTCATGCCCCGGCTCACCGCCCGGCAGCTCTTCCCGCTGATCGAGCGGCAGGGCGAGCACCAGGCCCGGGTCGAGGAGGACGGGGTCCGCTGGACGAGCCGGGACAGCGAGGTCGTGGGCCGGTGGCAGCTCTTCTCGCGGTACGCCGAGACGCCGGACCAGTTCGTGCTGCTCTCGGCCGACAAGGGCCGGGTCGGGGTCGCCTTCCTGCCCAAGCGCGGGCTCGCCGACGCCGGTGACGCCGACCGGCTCCGCGAGGTCCTGGACCGGAACATCACCCGGATCCGCTGACGTCCGTACGAAGAGGCCCGCACCGGGTGTTCCCGGTGCGGGCCTCCTCGTATGTCAGGTCACTTCGCCGCGCACTCCGCGCAGGTGCCGAAGATCTCCACCGTGTGCGCCACGTTCACGAAGCCGTGCTCGGCGGCGATCGTCTCCGCCCACTGCTCCACGGCCGGGCCCTCCACCTCCACGGCCTTGCCGCAGACGCGGCAGACCAGGTGATGGTGGTGGTCGCCGGTCGAACAGCGCCGGTAGACCGTCTCGCCGTCGCTGGTGCGCAGCGCGTCCACCTCGCCCGCGTCCGCGAGGGACTGGAGCGTGCGGTAGACGGTGGTGAGGCCGACGGAGTCGCCGCGGTGCTTGAGCATGTCGTGCAGCTCCTGCGCGCTGCGGAACTCGTCCACCTCGTTCAGCGCCGCCGACACGGCGGCCCGCTGCTTGGTCGAGCGGCCTCGTACGGGGGGTCCTGCCGTCACCACGGGGGCCTCCTTGAATCTTGTCTGCCCCCGCCATTCTGCCAGCCCCCCGCCCCCCTGGGCCCGGACCGGGCTCAGACCTTCACGTCGTCCGTGGGACGCCTGGTGCCGGGGAGCTCCGCGTCGCAGCCGTGCGCGGCGGTCTCGGCGGCCCGGGCGCGGCGCCGGGCGAGCGGGGTCGCGAGAAGGGTCAGGGCGATGAAGACCCCGATCGCGAGGAGCACGATCGTCGCGCCGGGCGGCACGTCCTGGTAGTACGAGGTGACCGTGCCGGTCAGGGTGACGCCGGTGCCGATGACCACGGCGAGCACGAAGGTCGTACGGAAGGACCGGGACAGCTGCTGGGCGGCGGCCACCGGGACCACCATCAGCGCGCTGACCAGGAGCAGGCCGACGACCCGCATGGCGACCGTGACGGTCACGGCGGCGGTGACCGCGATGAGCAGGTTGAGGAACCGCACCGGCAGGCCGGTGACGCGGGCGAACTCCTCGTCCTGGCTGACCGCGAAGAGCTGGCGGCGCAGGCCGACGGTGACGAGGACGACGAAGGCGGCCAGGATGCCGATGGCCGTGACGTCCTCGGCGGAGACCGTCGAGAGGGAGCCGAACAGGAACGAGTTGAGGTTGGCGTTGGAGCCGGTCGGCGAGAGGTTGATCAGGAGCACGCCGCCGGCCATGCCGCCGTAGAAGAGCAGGGCGAGGGCGAGGTCGCCGCGGGTCTTGCCGTACGCGCGGATCAGCTCCATCGCGACGGCGCCGACGACGGCGACGGCGGTGGCCATCCACACGGGGCTGGTGTTCAGC
Source organism: Streptomyces sp. NPDC094032 (assembly GCF_040303965.1). Classification (NCBI taxonomy): domain Bacteria; kingdom Bacillati; phylum Actinomycetota; class Actinomycetes; order Kitasatosporales; family Streptomycetaceae; genus Streptomyces; species Streptomyces sp. NPDC094032. The sequence goes on from NZ_JBEOUE010000004.1 coordinate 309,590, forward strand.
AGGAAGCCGAGGCCGACGCCGGTCATGGCGACATGGCCGATGCCGTCGCCCATCAGCGCCTGGCGCCGCTGGACGAGGTAGATGCCGACGGCGGGCGCGGTGATGCCGACGAGGACGGCCGCGATGAGCGCGCGCTGCATGAAGGCGAGCTGGAGGAATTCCATGGGGGCCGTCCTCAGGTCAGCAGACCGGTACGGAGCGGCTCGTCGGCCGCGTGCGGGTGGACGTGGTCGTGGCCGGGCAGCGCGTGCTGGCCGACGGCCTGCGGGGGCGGGCCGTCGTGGACGACGCAGCCGTCGCGCAGGACGACCGCGCGGTCGATCAGCGGCTCAAGAGGGCCGAGCTCGTGCAGGACGAGGAGGACGGAGGTGCCGCCGGCGACCTGCTCGCGCAGGGTCGCGGCGAGGATCTCCTGGCTGGCCAGGTCGACGCCGGCCATCGGCTCGTCCATGATCAGCAGCTCGGGCTCGGAGGCGAGCGCGCGGGCGATGAGCACCCGCTGGTGCTGGCCGCCGGAGAGCGCGGCGACGGAGTCCTTGGCGCGGTCGGCGAGGCCGACGAGGGCGATGGCCCGGTCGACGGCGGCCCGGTCGGCCCTGGTGGTCAGGCCGAAGCGGCGGCGGGAGAGCCGGCCGGAGGCGACGACCTCGCGGATGGTGGCGGGCACGCCGCTGGCGGCGGTGGTGCGCTGCGGCACGTAGCCGACGCGCGCCCAGTCGCGGAACCGCTTCTGCTCGGTGCCGAACAGCTCGATGCTGCCACCGGTCAGCGGCACCTGGCCGATGACGGAGCGGACGGCGGTGGACTTGCCGGAGCCGTTGGCGCCGAGCAGGGCGACGACCTCACCGCGCTGGACGGTGAGGTCGACGCCGCGCAGGACGGGGCGCGAGCCGAGGGCCGCGGTGGCTCCGCGGACGGAGATGACGGGTCCGTCGTGCACGGCTGCGCTCACGGGTGCGCTCACGGGTGCCTCCTGCTGCTTTCCCTGCTGGGTGGGTGTCACTTCGCGCCGAGGGCCTTCTGCAGCGCGGCGAGGTTGGACCGCATGACCTCGATGTAGTCAGCGCCCTTGGACTTGTCCGTGATTCCCTCCAGCGGGTCGAGGACATCGGTGGTGAGGCCGGTGTCCTTCGCGAGGGTCTTGGCGGTCTTGTCGCTGGCGAGGGTCTCGAAGAAGACGGTGGAGACCTTGTCCTTCTTCGCGATGTCCTGGAGTTCCTTGACGCGGGCGGGGCTCGGCTCGGACTCGGGGTCGATGCCGGTGATGCCCTCCTGCTCCAGGCCGTAGCGCTCGGCGAGGTAGCCGAAGGCGGAGTGGGTGGTGATGAAGGTCTTGGTGGTGGTGTCCTTGAGGCCGGTCTCGAACGAGGTGTTCAGCTCGTCCAGCTTCTTCACCAGGGCGTCGGTGTTCTTCTTGTAGTCGGCGGCGTGGTCCGGGTCGGCCTTCTCGAAGGCGGCGCCCACGCCCTTGGCGACCTCGGCGTACTTCACGGGGTCGAGCCAGATGTGCGGGTCGGCGCCGGCCTCGGACGCGTGGTCGTGGCCGGCCTCCTCGGAGGCGGTGCCGTGGTCGTGGCCCGCGTGGCCGCCGACCTCGGTGCCGTGCTCCTCCAGCTTGGTGAGGGTGGCCGCGTCGACGGTGTTCTTGACGCCGGCCTGGGCGATGGCGTCGTCGACGGCGGGCTGGATGCCCTTGAGGTAGAGGACGACGTCGGCCTCGCCGAGCTCGCCGATCTGCTTCGGCTTGAGCTCCAGGTCGTGCGGCTCGACGCCGGGCTTGGTGAGGGTGTCGACGGCCACGTGGCCGCCGCCTATCTGCTCGGCCAGGTACTGCATGGGGTAGAACGACGCCACCACGTCCAGCTTGCCGCCGCTCCCCTTGCCGGCCGCGTCCGGGCTTCCGGAGCAGGCGGAGAGGGTGACGAGACCGAGGGTGACGGCTCCGGCGACGGCGGTGGCGGGTATCAGACGGCGTACGTTCATGACACTCATTTTCAACAAAAGTGGAAACGGTTGTCAATTGCCGAACGCTTCGTCCCGGTGTGTTCCCGCGCACTCCGGGACCAGGAGGAACCGATTTGATACGGGGGGTGCGGGCGCCGGTAACCTGAGGCATTCGCACTTCGTCGTCGTAATGAAGAGAGCACCGTGGCCGCCGACAAGATCGACACCATCGTCAGCCTGAGCAAGCGCCGTGGCTTCGTCTACCCGTGCAGCGAGATCTACGGTGGCCAGAAGGCCGCCTGGGACTACGGACCGCTGGGTGTCGAGCTCAAGGAGAACCTCAAGCGTCAGTGGTGGCGCTACATGGTCACCTCGCGCGAGGACGTCGTCGGTATCGACTCGTCCGTCATCCTGGCCACCGAGGTGTGGGAGGCGTCCGGTCACGTCGCCACCTTCACCGACCCGCTGACCGAGTGCACCTCCTGTCACAAGCGCTACCGCGCCGACCACCTGGAGGAGGCGTACGAGGAGAAGCACGGCCGCCTCCCCGAGAGCCTCACCGACCTCAACTGCCCCAACTGCGGCAACAAGGGCACCTTCACGGAGCCCAAGCAGTTCTCCGGCCTGCTTTCCACGCATCTCGGCCCGACCCAGGACACCGGCTCCGTCGCGTACCTGCGCCCCGAGACCGCCCAGGGCATCTTCACCAACTTCGCCCAGGTGCAGACCACCTCGCGCAAGAAGCCCCCGTTCGGCATCGCGCAGATGGGCAAGTCCTTCCGGAACGAGATCACTCCGGGCAACTTCATCTTCCGCACGCGCGAGTTCGAGCAGATGGAGATGGAGTTCTTCGTCAAGCCGGGCGAGGACGAGCAGTGGCAGGAATACTGGATGGAGCAGCGCTGGAACTGGTACACCGGCCTGGGTCTCCGTGAGGAGAACATGCGCTGGTTCGAGCACCCGGCGGAGAAGCTCTCCCACTACTCGAAGCGCACCGCCGACATCGAGTACCGCTTCTCCTTCGGCGGCAGCGAGTGGGGCGAGCTGGAGGGCGTCGCCAACCGCACCGACTACGACCTGAACGCCCACTCCAAGGCCTCCGGCGCCAACCTCACGTTCCTTGAGCAGGAGACGGGCGAGCGCTACACGCCGTACGTCATCGAGCCGGCGGCCGGTGTCGGCCGCGCCATGCTGGCCTTCCTGCTCGACGCGTACATCGAGGACGAGGCGCCGAACGCCAAGGGCGTCATGGAGAAGCGCACCGTGCTGCGCCTCGACCACCGCCTGGCCCCGGTCAAGGTCGCGGTCCTGCCGCTGTCCCGCAACCCGCAGCTCTCGCCGAAGGCCAAGGGCCTCGCGGCCGACCTGCGGCAGAACTGGAACATCGAGTTCGACGACGCCGGCGCCATCGGCCGCCGCTACCGTCGCCAGGACGAGATCGGCACCCCGTACTGCGTCACCGTCGACTTCGACACCCTCGACGACAACGCGGTGACCGTGCGCGAGCGCGACACGATGAAGCAGGAGCGCGTCTCCCTCGACCAGATCCAGAGCTACCTGGGCAGCCGTCTGCTCGGCTGCTGAGTCGGGTCACCCGTACGGGAAAGCCCCCGGTTCCGTCCTCGGAACCGGGGGCTTTCCCGTACGTACGTAGGGGGCGGCGGGTCGGTGGGGTCGGCGGGGGCTACGGGCGCAGGCCGCGCAGCAGCAGGCCGACCACCGACTCGAACTCGGACTCGATCGCGGGCCGCCGCCACTCCGGCGCGTAGGCCGGGTCGTGGAAGCGGGCGGTGGCGTGGAAGAGCGCGCGGGCCGTGGCCTCCGGGTCGGCGTCGGTGAACTCGGCCTCCCGGGCGCCCTCCTCGACGATCGAGCGGACCTGGTCGATCAGCGCCTCGACGTGCCGGTCGACCACGTCGCTGTTCTCGTCGATGAGCACGCCGTAGGTCGCGAACAGCTCCGGGTCCCCGCCCGCCTTGTGCCGCTTGGCCTCGAAGAGGGTCGCGAACCAGGAGTGCAGCTTCTCCGGCGCGGGCCGCCCGGGGGCGCCGGTCAGCTCGGCGAGGGCGACCTCGGTGCGCGAGAGCCAGCGCTCGGTGACCGCCTCGCGCAGCGCCGCCTTGGTGCGGAAGTGGCGGTAGACGCTGCCGTGGCTGACGCCGAGCACCCGGGCCACGTCCACGACGGTCGCCTTGGCGGGGCCGTAGCGGCGCAGCACCTCCTCGGTGGCTTCGAGGATGCGCTCTGCGGTCAGGGTTTCGGTGGCGGCCATGACACCGACACTACCGGTCAGTGCTCGCTGTCCAGGTGGGCCATCTGGGCCGCCGGATAGCGCTCGCCGGCCGCCGCGCCCGCCGGGACGGCCTCCTCGATCGCCGCCAGGTCGGCCGCGTCCAGCGTCACGTCCAGGGCGCCGAGCGCCTCGGCGAGCCGGTCCCGGCGACGGGCGCCGACCAGCGGGACGATGTCCCCGCCGTGCCGGGGCCCCTGGGCGAGGACCCAGGCGATGGCGGTCTGCGCGACCGTCACGCCCTTGGCCCCGGCGACCTCGCGGAGCCGGTCCACCAGGTCCAGGTTGCGCGTCAGGTTGTCGCCCTGGAAGCGGGGGGACATGCCGCGGAAGTCGCCGGCGCCGAGGGTGCGGTCCCGGGTGAAGTGGCCGCTGATCAGGCCTCGGGAGAGGACCCCGTAGGCCGTGACGCCGATGCCCAGCTCGCGGGCGGCGGGCAGGATCTTCTCCTCGATGCCGCGGGATATCAGCGAGTACTCGATCTGGAGGTCGGAGATCGGGGCGACGGCCGCCGCCCGGCGCAGGGTGTCGGCGCCGACTTCGGAGAGGCCGATGTGCCGCACATGGCCCGCCTCGACCAGCTCGGCGATGGCGCCGACGGTCTCCTCGATCGGCACGTCGGGGTCGACGCGGGCGATCCGGTAGATGTCGATGTGGTCGGTGCCGAGGCGCTGGAGCGAATACGCCGCGAAGTTCTTCACCGCGGCCGGGCGGCCGTCGTATCCGGAGAAGCCGCCCTCCACCGTGCGCAGGGCGCCGAACTTCACGCTGGTCAGGGCCTGCTCGCGGGCGGCCGCGGGGGCGGTGCGCAGGGCCTCGTTGATCAGCAGCTCGTTGTGCCCCATTCCGTAGAAGTCGCCGGTGTCCAGGAGGGTCACGCCGGCGTCGAGGGCGGCGTGGAGGGTCGCGATCGACTCGGCACGGTCGCTCTCGCCGTACAGCGCGGACATGCCCATGCAGCCGAGACCGAGGGCGGAGACCCGGGGGCCGGTGGTGCCGAGGGAGCGGGTGGGGAGAGGAGTGTGCGTCGTGTTCGTCATGGAACAACCATGGCATGTGCGATGACAGATTTCAATATCTGTCATTCCCTCTTCTTCTCGTTCACTCCATCGAGCGAGGCAGCCGCAGGCTCAGCAGCAGCGTCACCACCACCACACCCAGCTGCACCAGCAGCGTCGTGGTCAGCGCCGTGCCCATCTCGGCCGGCGAGGAGGCCAGCGACAGGAAGAGCGAACCGAGCGTCGCCACCCCCAGCGCCATCGCCGACTGCTGGGTCGTCACCATGACCCCGCTGCCCACGCCCGCCTGCTCGCCCGGCACCTCCGACAGCACCACCCGGAACAGCACCGGCAGCTGGAGCCCCTGGCCGAAGCCCGCGACCGCCATGCCCGGCAGCAGGTCCGCCACCGAGAGCTCCGACCAGCCGCGACCCACGGCCCAGGCGATCAGCCCGATGCCCACCGCCTGGAACACCGCGCCCACCGGGACGACCCGGGTGCCCCAGCGCCGTACCAGGCGTGGACCGGCCAGCGAGGCCGCGAAGAACGCCACCGCCATCGGCACCAGCGCCAGACCCGAGGTCACCGCGCCCATCGCGAGGCCCTGCTGGAGCGCCACCGCGACCACGAACATGAAGCCGCTGAAGCCGCCCGACAGCGGCAGCACCACCGCGAGCCCCCGGCGCAGCGAGACCAGACCGAGCAGCCTCGGCGGCACCAGCGGCGTCCGGCCCCGGCGGTCCGCCCGCAGCTCCACCCACCAGAACGCCCCCGCCGCGAACGGGAAGACGCCGAGCGCCAGCCAGGTCCACAGCGGCCAGCCCGCCGCCCGGCCCTCGGTCAGCGGGGCCAGCAGCGTGAGCAGGCTCAGCGCGAGCAGCAGCGTGCCCGGCACGTCCACCGGAGCGGGCCGGTCCGAGCGGGTCTCGGGGACGGCGCGGGCCGCCAGCAGCAGCCCGAGCAGCGCCACCGGCACGTTGACCAGGAAGATCGCCCGCCAGCCGCTGCCCGCGAGGTCGGCGGCGACCAGCACGCCGCCCAGGATCTGGCCGGCCACCATCGAGAGGCCCGCGGTCGCCCCGTACAGGCTCAGCGCCCTCGCGTGCCGGGCGCCCGACGTCGAGGAGTGAATGGTCGCCAGGACCTGCGGCAGCATCAGGGCCGCCGCGGCACCCTGTGCCACCCGGGCACCGACCAGCGTCCAGGCGTCCGGGGCGAGCCCGCAGGCGAGCGAGGTCAGGCCGAAGGCGCCCATCCCGGCGAGGAAGAGCCGACGGCGCCCGAACAGGTCGCCGAGCCGCCCGCCGAGTACGAGCAGCACCGCGTACGACAGGCCGTAGCCCGCGACGACCAGCTCCAGGAGGGCCGGTCCGGCGGCGAGGTCGTGGTCGATGGTCGGCAGGGCGACATTGACGATGAAGAAGTCGATCAAGGGCAGGGCGGCGCCGAGCAGCACCGTGAACAGGCCGAGCGTGCCGAGGGCCGGACGGGCCCGGCCTGCCGACGCGGCGGCGGTCCGGGCGGGAGTGCGGGGAGGAGGGGATGTCGTCGTCACGCGACCGACGATCGGCCCTCGCTCAGCCTGGTACCAGAGTCTCCTTATCCTGGTACAAGCACTACCTGGCAACGGGCTGAGCGCCCCGGCACCCTGGGAGCATGACAGTCATGACGGCCGCCGCGAGGAAACAGGCTCCGGAACCCGACATCCGGCGGCACGAGCTGGCCGGCTTCCTGCGCAGCCGCCGCGAACGCATCACGCCCGAGGAAGTCGGCCTCCCGCGCGGGCGCCGCCGTCGCACCCCGGGGCTGCGCCGGGAGGAGGTCGCCCAGCTCTCCGCCGTGGGCGTCACCTGGTACACGTGGCTGGAGCAGGCGCGGCCGATCCAGGTCTCCCCGCAGGTCCTCGACGCCCTCGCGGGCGCGCTGCTGCTCGACCCGACCGAGCGGGCCCATCTCTTCGCCCTCGCCGGACAGGCCGACCCGCACCCCGAGGCGCCCTGCCCGACCGTCACCCCGGCGCTGCGCCGACTGCTCGACCAGCTGGAGCCGGTGCCCGCCGCCGTCCAGAACAGCCGCTTCGACTTCCTCGCCCACAACCGCACCTTCGGGCGCCTCTTCTGCGACCTGGACGCCCTGCCCCGCGAGGACCGCAACAGCCTCTGGCTCGCCTTCACGAACGAGGAGTTCCGCGCCTCCGTCACCGATCTGCCGGACGTTCTGCGCATGCTCTCCGGCAAACTCCGCGCCTCCATGGCCGAGCATCTGGCCGAACCCGCCTGGACGGGGCTTGTCCGGCGGCTGGAGGAGGCGTCGCCCGAGTTCCGCGAGATCTGGGCCCGGCACGACGTGGTCGCCGCCGGGGGCCGCACCAAGTTCATCCGCAACGCGCACGTCGGACTGCTCAGGTTCGAGCACACCAACCTTTGGCTCGGCCCGACCGCGGGGCCCGCCCTCGTCACGTACGTCCCCGTGGACGACGAGACCCGGGCCGGGGTCGAACGCCTCCAGGAGCTCGTCCTCACGGAGGAGAAATCCGCCACCGCGCGGGAGCGGGTCGGGGCGGAAACCGGGGCCCAGGCCCCTAAGGATGCCCCTCAGGAAGGGGCCCCTCACGCCTCCTCGGCCCGGGAAGGCGCCGCCTTCGCCGGTGTCTGAGCGGCGGCGTCCTCCGCCGCGAGCCGCCGCGCCGTCCGCTCCGCCGTCCCGCGCGCCCACGCCCCGCTGGTCAGCGCCCCGGCCACCAGCACGCACAGCCCGCAGCCGGTGATGATCCAGTAGGCGGGCTTGCTCGCCGCCACGAAGCCGTCGAGCCCGGCCGAGGCCGTCGTGTGCGCGGCGGCGGCCAGCCCCGCGCTCAGCACCGCGCCCGCCACGGCGACCCCCAGCGTCTGGCCGATCTGGCGGCTGGTGGACGCCACCGCCGCGGCCACCCCGGCCTGCGCGCGGGGCATCCCGGACACCGCCGTGTTGGTGATGGGCGCGTTCACCATGCCGAAGCCGATGCCGAAGACCACGTAACCGGTGAACAGCAGCGGCGTGCTCCGCTCCGCGTCGAAGGCCGCGAAAAGCAGCGTGCCCGCCGCCATCGCCGCCCCCGAGACCAGCAGCGAGGGGCGCGGCCCGCGCGCCCCCACCAGGCGCCCGGACAGCGGGGCGAAGACGAAGGTCATCGCCGCCATGGGCAGCATGAAGAGCCCGGCACGCAGGGCCGAGAGGCCCCGGACGTCCTGGAGGTAGAGCGTGTTCAGGAAGAGGAAGCCGCCCAGCGCCGCGAAGGCGCAGACCGCGATCACCGTGGCCCCGCTGAACGGCGCGCTGCGGAAGAACCGCAGGTCGATCAGGGGCTCGCGGCGCCTCGGCTCGTAGACCAGGATCCCGATCAGGGCGCCCACCGCCACCCCCGCGAACAGCGGGCTGGTCTCGATGATCGCGTACGTGAGCGAGCCCAGCAGCAGCGTCACCAGGACCTGGCCCACCGGGTCCGGGCGCCGGGGCCGGGGCGCCCGGGACTCGGGGACGTACCGGAGGGTGAGGAGCAGCGCGGCCAGGCCGATGGGCAGGTTGACCCAGAAGATCGCCCGCCAGCCGACCGACTCCACGAGCAGGCCGCCGACCAGCGGGCCCGCCGCCATGGAGACGCCCACGACCGCGCCCCAGACGCCGATGGCCCGCGCGCGTTCGGCCGGATCGGTGAAGGTGTTGGTGATGATCGACATGGCGACCGGGTTGAGCATGGAGCCGCCCACCGCCTGCACCATGCGGAACGCGACCAGCGCCTCCAGGCTGGGCGCGAGCGAGCAGAGCAGCGAGCCGAGCACGAAGAGCACGAGTCCGGCGGTGAAGACCTTGCGGCGGCCGATCCGGTCGGCGGTGGAGCCGGAGAGCATGAGCAGCGAGGCGAGCACCAGGGTGTAGGCGTCGATCGTCCACTGGAGTCCGGAGACCGAGGCGTCCAGCTCGCGCTGCATGGAGGGGAGCGCCACATTGAGGGCCGTGTTGTCCAGGCTGACGATCAGCAGGCTCATGCAGCAGATCGCCAGGACCAGCAGCCGGCGGCGCCGGGGGAGCGGGGCAGCGGGGAGCCGCGGGGGTGTGAGCTCGGACATGTGCGGATAGTACGGCTGTCTAACGACCTCCGCAGTGCGCGACAATGGGCGGATGACCGCGTTCTCCCCCCTCGCCATCGGGCCGCACATCGTGCAGCCGCCGGTGGTGCTCGCGCCGATGGCCGGCATCACCAACGCCCCCTTCCGCACCCTCTGCCGTGGGTTCTCCGGAGGGAAGGGCCTCTTCGTCAGCGAGATGATCACGACGAGGGCGCTGGTCGAGCGCAACGAGAAGACCATGCAGCTCATCCGCTTCGACGAGACCGAGAAGCCGCGCTCGATCCAGTTGTACGGCGTCGATCCGGTGACCGTCGGCAAGGCCGTCCGCATGATCGTGGACGAGGACCTGGCGGACCACATCGACCTGAACTTCGGCTGCCCGGTCCCCAAGGTGACCCGCAAGGGCGGCGGCTCGGCCCTCCCGTACAAGCGGCCGCTGCTGCGCGCGATCCTGCACGAGGCCGTGTCCAACGCGGGCGACCTGCCGGTCACGATGAAGATGCGCAAGGGCATCGACGATGACCACATCACCTTCCTGGACGCCGGGCGGATCGCCGTCGAGGAGGGCGTCACCGCCATCGCCCTGCACGGCAGGACCGCCGCCCAGCACTACGGCGGCACGGCCGACTGGGACGCCATCGCCCGGCTCAAGGAGCACGTGCCGGAGATCCCGGTGCTCGGCAACGGTGACATCTGGTGCGCCGACGACGCCCTGCGCATGATGCGGGAGACCGGCTGCGACGGCGTGGTCGTGGGCCGTGGCTGCCTTGGGCGCCCGTGGCTCTTCGGGGACCTCGTGGCGGGCTTCGAGGGGACCGGGGAGTACGCGCAGCCGGGGCTGCGGGTGGTCGCGGACACGATGGTGAAGCACGCGCGGCTGCTCGGCGAGTGGCTGGGCGACGAGTCGCGCGGTGTCGTCGACTTCCGCAAGCACGTCGCCTGGTACCTCAAGGGCTTCTCGGTCGGCTCGGAGATGCGCAAGAAGCTGGCGATCACCTCGTCCCTCGACGAACTGAGCGCTCAGTTGAGCGAGCTCGACCTGGATCAGCCCTGGCCGGTGGGCGCGGACGGCCCTCGGGGTCGTACGTCCGGAAATGGGCGGGTTGTCCTGCCGGACGGCTGGCTGAAGGACCCCTATGACTGCGCCGGAGTGAGCGAGGACGCGGAGCTGGACACGTCCGGCGGGTGAGATGAGGCCGGGATTCGGGCCCTTCCTGGCGAGTGATTCTCGCCACCCTTGATAGGGGTACTGCTCAGATGAGCAGGTTACGGGCCCGTCTCGTGCTTGAAGGGTGGCACGGAGTGCCACCCTTTTTGCGTTCAAGAGTTGAACGCAGATGCTCCGTTGGGCGCTCACTTGAGCGGCCAAGTCCTGGAATGAGTCAACTCGGCTTCGGGGCGTGAAAGCGGAAGCTACCTGTCAGTTACTTTCGATGTGCTGGCGGACGGGTGGTTAAGACCGGGTGACCGGTAGGCGTACCTCCCCAGAAGCCTTCGATCTGGGTATGTTCCTCGCCGTCAGGGCAGCCAACCGAGTCATCGAGGAGTCGGGACCCGTGTCGGAAAACAATGATCAGAAGTTCGTGTACGACTTCACCGAGGGGAACAAGGACCTCAAGGACCTTCTCGGTGGCAAGGGCGCGAACCTGGCCGAGATGACCAACCTCGGTCTGCCGGTCCCCCCCGGCTTCACGATCACGACCGAGGCCTGCAAGGTCTACCTCGAGAGCGGCTCCGAGCCGGTCGAGCTCCGCGACGAGGTCACCGCGCACCTCGACGCGCTTGAGCGCCGGATGGGCAAGAAGCTGGGCCAGGCGGACGACCCGCTGCTGGTCTCGGTCCGCTCCGGCGCCAAGTTCTCGATGCCCGGCATGATGGACACGGTCCTCAACATCGGCCTCTCCGACGTCTCCGTCGAGGGCCTCGCCCGCCAGGCCGACAACGGGCGCTTCGCCTGGGACTCGTACCGCCGCCTCATCCAGATGTTCGGCAAGACCGTCCTCGACGTGGACGGCGAGCTCTTCGAGGACGCCCTCGACGAGGCCAAGGCCGCGAAGGGTGTCACCAGCGACACCGACCTGGACGCCGACGACCTGAAGAAGGTCGTCGAGCACTTCAAGAAGATCGTCAAGACCGCGACCGGCCGCGACTTCCCCCAGGACCCGCGCGAGCAGATGGACCTCGCCATCGAGGCCGTCTTCAACTCCTGGAACACCGACCGCGCGAAGCTGTACCGCCGCCAGGAGCGCATCCCGGGCGACCTCGGCACCGCCGTCAACGTCTGCTCCATGGTCTTCGGCAACCTCGGCCCCGACTCCGGCACCGGCGTCGCCTTCACCCGCGACCCGGCCTCCGGCCACGCGGGCGTCTACGGCGACTACCTGCAGAACGCGCAGGGCGAGGACGTCGTCGCCGGCATCCGCAACACCGTGCCGCTCGCCGAGCTGGAGTCGATCGACAAGGCGTCGTACGACCAGCTCATGCAGATCATGAACACGCTGGAGACCCACTACAAGGATCTCTGCGACATCGAGTTCACCATCGAGCGCGGCCAGCTCTGGATGCTCCAGACCCGCGTCGGCAAGCGCACCGCCGGTGCCGCCTTCCGCATCGCCACCCAGCTCGTGGACCAGGGCCTCATCGACGAGGCCGAGGCGCTCCAGCGCGTCAACGGCGCCCAGCTCGCCCAGCTGATGTTCCCCAAGTTCGACGAGAACGCGAAGGTCGAGCAGATCGGCCGCGGCATCGCCGCCTCCCCGGGCGCCGCCGTCGGCAAGGCCGTCTTCGACTCGTACACGGCCGTCAAGTGGTCCCGCTCCGGCGAGAAGGTCATCCTGATCCGCCGCGAGACCAACCCCGACGACCTGGACGGCATGATCGCCGCCGAGGGCATCCTCACCTCCCGCGGCGGCAAGACCTCGCACGCCGCCGTCGTCGCCCGCGGCATGGGCAAGACCTGTGTCTGCGGCGCCGAGGAGCTGGAGGTCGACACCAAGCGCCGCCGGATGACCACCGCCTCCGGCGTGGTCATCGAGGAGGGCGACGTCGTCTCCATCGACGGCTCCACCGGCAAGGTGTACGTCGGCGAGGTGCCCGTCGTACCGTCCCCGGTCGTCGAGTACTTCGAGGGCCGCATGCACGCCGGCGCCGACGACGCCGACGAGCTCGTCCAGGCCGTCCACCGGATCATGGCCTACGCCGACCGCGTCCGCCGGCTGCGCGTCCGCGCCAACGCCGACAACGCCGAGGACGCCTCCCGCGCCCGCCGCTTCGGCGCCCAGGGCATCGGCCTGTGCCGCACCGAGCACATGTTCCTCGGTGAGCGCCGCCAGTACGTCGAGCGGCTCATCCTCGCCGACACCGACGAGGAGCGCGAGGAGTCGCTGAAGGCGCTGCTCCCGCTGCAGAAGCAGGACTTCGTCGAGCTCTTCGAGGCGATGGACGGCCTGCCCGTCACCGTCCGGCTGCTCGACCCGCCGCTGCACGAGTTCCTGCCCGACATCACCGAGCTCTCGGTGCGCGTCGCCCTCGCCGAGGCCCGCAAGGAGCCGCACGAGAACGACCTGCGCCTGCTCCAGGCCGTGCACCGGCTGCACGAGCAGAACCCGATGCTGGGTCTGCGCGGCGTCCGCCTCGGCCTGGTCATCCCCGGCCTGTTCACCATGCAGGTCCGCGCCATCGCCGAGGCCGCCGCCCAGCGCGTCGACGCCAAGGGCGACCCGCGCGTCGAGATCATGATCCCGCTCGTCGGCACCGTCCAGGAGCTGGAGCTGGTCCGCGAGGAGGCCGAGGAGGTCATCGCCGAGGTCCGGGCGCAGACCGGCGTCGACCTCGCGCTGGCCCTGGGCACCATGATCGAGCTGCCGCGCGCCGCCGTGACCGCCGGTCAGATCGCCGAGGCCGCCGAGTTCTTCTCCTTCGGCACCAACGACCTGACCCAGACGGTCTGGGGCTTCTCCCGCGACGACGTGGAGGCCAGCTTCTTCACCGCGTACCTGGAGAAGGGCATCTTCGGCGTCAGCCCCTTCGAGACCATCGACAAGGACGGCGTGGGCGCCCTGGTCCGCAGCGCCGTCGAGGCCGGCCGCGCCACCCGCCCCGACATCAAGCTGGGCGTCTGCGGCGAGCACGGCGGCGACCCGGAGTCGGTGCACTTCTTCCACGAGGTGGGCCTCGACTACGTCTCCTGCTCGCCCTTCCGGATCCCGGTGGCGCGCCTGGAGGCCGGCCGCGCGGCGGCCGAGGCGAAGGGCAGCGACAGCCGCTGACCCGATGACCACCGGAGCCGCCGCTCGTCCCCGACCCTCAATACCGATGGGCGGCGGCTCCGGTTCGCAAGAGAGACGGGGCGGACACCTTGTGCGGAGGTGTCCGCCCCGTCGTATTTCGTCCCGGGCGCGGCGTTACATGATCGTTGGGCAAATGTGAGTTCCTGTTCAAGTCCATGCTCGAATGCGAGACATTCGCGACATCGGATTATTGGACATTGAACGACAATGAGCGCTGTCGAACGCCGTTCAAACGACGTTGGACTTTCGCAAAGAATGAGACAGGCGCGACCCCCGGATCCCCACCCGGAGGCCGCGCCCATTTTTCGTCGGGCAGGTGAGCCGCAACCTCGCCGACCGCCGCCGGACGAGACGAAGCCCCCCACGGTCTTCGCCACGTCACCTCGGTCCTGAAGGTTTCCTGCCCGACACGCACAGCTTTTCGGTTGACCTGTGTTCGCCGCGAGGCTTTTCAAGTGTGGCTGAAACACCCTGGTAACGTGCAGTGATGCTGTGCATACTCGTCGTCGGGGGTGGTTGCGAGTGCACAGGTGGGGGTTCCATGCTGCGGATTCATTTCAGCGGAAACGACTTGGCCGGGGTCCGGATGGCCGCCCGGCCGGACGTTCTCTGGGAAACGATTCTCAGTTTTCACCGTTTAAGGGACCGGCGCGGATCGGTGGTCTACCGCGAATGGCGGTCGGAAGCACGCATACGGCTGGGCGACGAGACCCGGCTGCTCGCCGCGCTCGTTCCGGGCCGCGGCTATTTCCCCGACTTCCTGACCCCGCCGCAGGGCATCCTCGGCGTCGATGAGGCCCTCGACGCGATACGCGCGACCCCGCCGGGCCGGATCCACGCCGAGCTCTCCCTGATCGGCGCCACCCGGACCGCCCGCGCCGGCCGCCCCGCCGTGCCGGCCGCGCTGCGCGCCCTCGCGGAAGGCGCGTCGGAGCCCCTGGGACGGCTCGTCGCCGCCCTGCGCGGCTACCACCGGGCCGCCGTCGAACCGTACTGGTCGCACATCCAGGCCCGGGTCGAGGCCGACCGGGCGGTACGGGGCAGGGCCCTGCTCGACGGGGGCGCGGAGGAACTCCTCGCCTCGCTGCCGCCGATGCTCCGCTGGCGCAGCCCCGTCCTGGAGGCCGACTACCCCGTCGACCGGGACGTGCACCTCGACGGGCGCGGGCTGCTGCTCCAGCCCTCCTTCTTCTGCCGCGGCACCCCGGTCGTCCTGCGCGACCCCGGGCTGCCGCCGGTGCTGGTCTACCCCGTCACCCACAGCGAGGCGCCGACCGTGCGCGAGCCGGGCCTGCCCTCGCTCGCCAAGCTGGTCGGCCACACCCGCTCCGCCGTCCTCAACGCCATCGGCGACGGCGGCACCACCAGCGAACTGGCCCGCCGGGCCGGGGTCTCCCTCGCCTCCGCGAGCCAGCACGCGGGCGTGCTCCGCGAGGCGGGTCTGGTCGCCACGCTGCGGCACGGCAACGCGGTGCTGCATACGCTCACGCCCTTGGGCGCGGCCCTTCTCGGGGGTGCGGGCCGGACCCCCCGTGAGACGCGCTGCTACGCGCGGAACGGGACGGTCACGTCGTAGGCGGTGCTGGGTGACCTGCGGGTCAGGCTCTGACGTAGCCTCCTCCTCCGAAGATCGACATCGATACGAGGGGGAAGCAGCGTGGAGCGCCGTTCGCTGATGCTGGCCATGGGCGGGTTCGTCGGAGCGTGGGGCGGTGGCGCCGTCCTCGGTGCGGAGCCCGCCGCCGCGGCGGGGACCGGCGGCACAGGCGGCACCGTCGTCAGCGTGCTCGACCACGGTGCCAAGGGTGACGGAACGGCCGACGACACGGCCGCGTTCAAGAGCGCGCTGGCCGCCGTGAAGGGTGTGGGAGGTCCGGCGACCCTGCTCATACCGCCGGGCACCTACCTGACCGGAGCCGGGCTCGTCGTCGGCTCCGGGACCACCGTCTCCGCGTACGGCGCCCGCATCGTCCGGACCGGGGACAACGGCGGCCTGCTGAAGAACTTCGACTCCGTCACGCCCGTGTACGGCTACGAGGGCGCGGGCTCGATCGCCGTCCTCGGCGGCACCTGGGACATGCGCGGCGGGGTCTTCAGCGCCCAGAGCGACGCCATGGGCTTCGCCCACTGCGAGGGCGTCCTGGTCAAGGACTGCACCTTCGTCGACACCCCCTCCGCGCACGCGGTCGAGCTGAACGCCGTCCGGAACGCGGCCGTCGTGAACTGCGTCTTCGACGGGCACCACCCGGGCGACGGGGCGAGCCTCACCACGAAGGAGGCCGTCCAGATCACCTGCGCCACCCAGGGCAACCTGCCCGCCCCCGCGTACGACGCCACCCCCTGCGAGGACATCCTCATCACCGGCTGCACCCTGCGCCCGGGGACGACGACCGGGCCGTTCGGCGCGCTGTGCGGGGACCACTGGGGCGCCAAGGGCGTCTTCCACAAGCGGATCCGGGTCATCGGCAACACCGTCGAGAAGAGCGGCGCGTACGGTGTCCGGGCCGCCGACTGGCAGGACTCGGTCATCGCCGACAACACGATCACCAGCACCGCCTCCCACGCCGTCTACCTCAACTCGCCCCAGGGCAACGGCCTCAGCGGCATCACCGTCTCCGGCAACACCATCCGGAACATCGAGGGCAGCGGCGGCATCTCGGTCACCGTCCCCTCCGGCGGCGCCCGCCACCGGTCCGTCACCGTCACCGGCAACACGATCGAGTCGGTCAAGGGCGAGGCCGGGATCTACGCGACGCAGACCGACGGCCTCACCATCAGCCGCAACACCGTCACCACCACCCTGCGCACCAGCCCCACCGGCAACTGCCAGGCCATCCACGTCCAGAGCTCCCCGAACGCCATCGTCGTCGGCAACAACCTCTCCGACGTCCAGGGCGACGGCATCGGCGTGGACTCCGCCGCCACCGGCACCCTCGTCGCCGACAACACCGTCCTCACCACGACCGGTTACGGCATCAGCTCGGGCGTCGGCGGCGCCACCCTGCGCGGCAACCGGATCACCGGCGCCACCGCCTACGCCGTCCGGGTCGGCGGCAACGCGGCCGGGACCTTCGTCCAGGGCAACACCGTCGGCGCCGTCAACGGCGGTGCCTCCGCCGCCGCGATCGGCGTCATGGCGGGCTCCACCGACACCTGGCTGGTCGGCAACGACCTGACCGGGCGGGGGGCGGGGGTGGCCGCCGTCGCGGACTCCGGGGCGGGGACGACGTCCGTGCAGAACGTGGTCTGAAGCATGATCTGAAAAAAGTTTCGGCGCGGCGATGAGTTTCGTCGCCGCGCCCCGTCTTAACTCTCGTAAGCGCTGCTACGGAAGTGACAGAAGAGAGAGACGACACCATGGCTCAGATGATCTTCGTGAACCTGCCCGTCCAGGACCTCGACGCCAGCAAGGCGTTCTGGAACAAGCTGGGCTTCTCCTTCAACCCGCAGTTCTCGGACGAGTCGACCGGCTGTCTGGTGATCAGCGACACGATCTTCGCCATGCTGCTCACCGAGGAGAAGTTCCGGACCTTCACCGCGCCGGGCAAGGACGTCTCCGACGCGACGAAGAGCACCGAGGTGCTGATCACGCTCAGCCGCGAGTCCCGCGAGGGCGTCGACGAGCTGGTCGACGCGGCCCTCGCGGCGGGTGGCGGCGCGGCGAAGGAACCGCAGGACCACGGCTTCATGTACGGGCGTTCCTTCGCCGACCTGGACGGCCACCACTGGGAGGTCTTCTGGATGGACCCGGCCGCCGTCCAGGGCTGAGCCCGCCCGGCGGACGCTGTCAGGCCGAGACGCCGCCGTCGACGACGAGGTCCGCCCCGATCGTCGAACCGGCGGCGTCGGACGCCAGGTGCAGCACCGCCGCCGCCACCTCCGCCGCCGAGGAGATCCGCCCCAGCGGCGACTCCTCCTTCATCCGGACCTCCCGCTCGGCCGCCGTCTCGCCCGGCCGCAGCGACATCGAGGACTCCGAGGCACCGGGGCTGACCGCGTTGATCCGGATGCCGTCGGCCACGTGGTCGAGGGCGGCCGCCCGGGTGAGCGCGGAGACCGCCGCCTTGGACACCTGGTAGCCGAAGACGCCCGGGATACGTACATGGGGGCCCAGGTTCGAGGAGATGTTGACGATCGCCCCGCCGCCGTGGGCGCGCATGTGGGCGATCTCCGCCTGAAGCGCGTGCAGCACGCCGGTGACGTTGATGTCGAGGAGCGTGTGCCAGTCCTCAAGCGGGAAGTCGGCGGCCGAATGACCGCCACGGAACACCCCCGCGTTGTTCACGGCGACGTCGAGACCGCCGAAGGTCTCCACCGTCGCGCCCACCAGCCGCCGCATGGACGCGGCGTCCGCCACGTCGGCGGTGAACGCCGCCGCGGTGCCGCCCGCCGCCTCGATCAGCGCCACCGTCTCGTCGAGCGTGCCGGAGCTGCGGCCGGCGACGGCGACCTTCGCGCCCTCGGCGGCGAACGCGAGCGCGATGGCACGGCCGAGGCCGGAGCCGCCGCCGGTGACGAGGGCGGTGCGGTCGGTGAAGCGTGCGGGTGTCATGGTCGACTCCTTGGTGGGAAGGTTCACTTGAGGACGTTCACTTGGTACGTGCGGCCGTCGCGGCCAGTGCCGCGAAGCCGAGGGCCGTCGCCGCCAGCGAGGCGGTGTCCGTGCCGAGGGTCAGCACGGCGGCGAAGACGACGGTGGGGCCCAGCTCCATGGCGGTGTTCAGGACCCCGCCCGCCAGGCCGCCGTCCTCCGGCGGGACTCCCTCCGTGGCCAGCACGCTCGCCCCCGCGAAGGAGACGGCGGCACCGGCCGGGAGCAGCAGCAGACCGGGCAGCAGCCCGTACGCGTACGGCGTCGCCGGGTCGAGACCGGTGGCCGCGAGCAGCCCGAGGCCCACGGCTCCGGTGCCCAGGCCCGCGGCGGTCGCGCGCCCCGCCCCGTACCGCCGGATCAGCGGCCCGGCCGCCCGGCCCGCGAGCAGCAGTGCGACGGCGAACGGCACGAAGGCGCCCGAGGTGCGCAGCGCGGACCAGTCGCGGCCCTCCTGGAGGCCGAGCGACAGCAGGACGAAGACACCGGCGGTGCCGGACGCCGTGAGCGCCACGGCGGCGAGCCCCACGCCCCGGCGGCGGTCGCGCAGGAACGCGGGCGGCAGGAGGGGGTCCGGCGCTCGTCGTTCCAGCCGCGCGAAGCCCGCGAGGAGGGTCAGGCCGACCAGCAGCGGGAGGAGGACGGCGGGGGAGTCCCAGGGGTGGGCGTCGGTGAGGACGAGTCCGTAGCTGGCGAGGGTGATGCCGGTGGTGGCGAGCAGTGCGCCGGGGAGGTCGAGGCCTCGGGTGGTCCGTCCTCGGTTCCTCTCCGGTGCCGTGTCCGGCAGCAGCCTCGGGGCCAGGAGCAGCGCGGCGGCCGTGACGGTGACCGGGACCGCGAAGGTCCAGCGCCAGGAGGCGGCGGCCGAGATCACCCCGGAGAGCAGGTTGCCCGCCGTCGCGCCCAGGACGGCCAGTCCGCCCCACGTGCTCATCGCCTTGCTGTACGCGGCGGGCGCCGGGTACAGGGCGCGCAGCACGCCCATCGCCGCGGGTGCCACGAGCGCGGCGCCGAGCCCCTGGGTGAACCGGGCCGCCAGCAGCGTGCCGTACCCGGCGGCGAGTGGGGCGAGGGCGGACGCGACGCCGAAGACGAGGAGCCCGGTGGTCAGCGTCCGGCGCCCGCCGTACCGGTCGGTGAGCCGGCCGCCGAACAGCAGCAGCCCGGCGAAGGTCAGGCCGTACGCGGCGCTGAGCAGGATCAGGTCGGCCCGGTCCAGGCGCAGTTCGGCGCCGATCCGGGGGAGCGGGACGGCGAGGGCGGCGAGGGTGAAGATCAGGGTGGCCTGGACGGTGCCGAGGAGGGCGAAGGCGGGGGCCGCTTTTGGCAGTGACCTCGGTGTCGGCGGTGCCGGCGGTGCCGGAGCGGGCTTTGTGCTGAGCATGGATCCCCCGTAGTGTAATGGACCGTTCATTCCCGAATAAGGTTCGAAGAAAGGGCGCCGCCCGGCGCCCTCTTCTCAGTCGAGCAGTGTCAGCGCCTGTTCCGCCGCGTCGCGCACCCTGTCCGGGTCGCTCGACGCCTTGCCGACCACCCGCAGGCCCTGCATCAGCACCAGCAGCATCCGCGCCAGCGCCCGCGGGTCCCGGTCCTCCGGGAGCTCGCCCTGTGCCACCGCCCGCGTGAGCGCCGCGTGCAGCAGCGTCTCCAACTGCTCCCAGCTGCGCTCCACGCGGCGCGCCACGCCCGCGTCGTGCGGGCCCAGTTCGGCGGCCGAGTTGGTGACCAGGCAGCCGCGCAGCCGGGTCTCGTCCGCGCCCGACTCCGCGGCGAAGCGGCGCACCAGGGCGCGGACGGCCGGCAGGGCGGGGCCCGGCGCCGACAGCTCCGCGAACAGGCGCGGGTCGTGCGTCTGCGCGTACCGCTCCATCGCCTTCAGGTACAGCTCGTGCTTGTTGCCGAAGGTCGCGTAGAGGCTCGCGCGGCCGATGCCCAGGTGGTCGACCAGGTCGGCCATGCTCGTCGCCTCGTACCCCCGTGCCCAGAACAGGTCGAGGGCCGAGCGGAGCGCCGCGTCCGGGTCGAATTCCTTTGTCCTGGCCATGGGGGGACGATATGCCTTTCTGGAACGATCGGTCAAGTCAGGCGGAGTTCGTAGACCCGTACCGACACCGCGTCGTCGTCCAGGCACCTGCCCGTCTCCAGGTCGAAGCGCTGCTTCAGCAGCGGCGACGCCACGAACGGGCGGCCCGCCGCCGAGCCGGTCAGGCCCCGCGACAGCACCTGCGCGCCCGTGAACGGGTCGCGGTTGTCGATCGCGTACGCGCGGCCCGTCCGGTCCTTGAACACCGCCGCCTGCCGGCCGTCCGGCAGCAGGGCCGCCACGCCCCGGCCGGGGGTGAGCCGGTGTTCCTCGCAGACCGGGGTCCACGCGTCGGCGGAGTGGGAGAGTTCGAGCATCATCGGGTCGGGGTCCCTTCGCGCGTGCCGATGGTCAGGAGTTCCAGGTCGGGCTTGATCTGGTCGCGCTCCGGCACGAACCGCACCGTCGGGTCCGGTGCCTCCGGCGCGTTCACGAACGACACGAAGCGGCGCAGCCGCTCCGGGTCGTCCAGCGTCTGCGCCCACTCGTCCCGGTAGCCGGCCACGTGCGCCGCCATCAGCGCCTCCAGTTCCGCGCACAGCCCCAGCGAGTCGTGCACGACCACGTCCCGCAGGTGGTCCAGGCCGCCCTCCAGGCGGTCCAGCCATACCGACGTGCGCTCCAGGCGGTCCGCCGTGCGGATGTAGAACATCAGGAAGCGGTCGATCAGGCGGATCAGTTCGGAGTCCGACAGGTCCTGCGCGAGCAGGTCCGCGTGGCGCGGGGTCGCGCCGCCGTTGCCGCCCACGTACAGGTTCCAGCCGGTGGCCGTCGCGATCACCCCGAAGTCCTTCGACTGGGCCTCCGCGCACTCCCGGGCGCAGCCCGAGACGGCCGACTTCAGCTTGTGCGGGGCGCGGAGGCCTCGGTAGCGGAGTTCCAGGAGGATCGCCGTCCGTACCGAGTCCTGCACGCCGTAGCGGCACCAGGTCTGCCCTACGCAGGACTTCACCGTGCGCAGCGCCTTGCCGTACGCGTGTCCCGACTCGAAGCCCGCGTCCACGAGGCGGGTCCAGATCGACGGGAGCTGCTCGACCCGGGCGCCGAACAGGTCGATCCGCTGGCCGCCGGTGATCTTCGTGTACAGGCCGAAGTCGCGGGCCACCTCGCCGATCACGATCAGCTTCTCCGGGGTGATCTCGCCGCCCGGGATGCGCGGCACCACCGAATAGGAGCCGTTGCGTTGGAGGTTGGCCAGGAAGTGGTCGTTGGTGTCCTGGAGTGCGGCCTGCTCGCCGTCCAGGATGTAGCCGTCCGCGCCGATCGTCGGGGCCAGGCTCGCCAGGATCGAGCCGATCGTCGGCTTGCAGGTCTCGCAGCCCTCTCCGCCCTTCGCCTGTGGGTGGCCGTGCGAGTCCAGGAGTTCGGTGAAGGTCGTCGTCCGGAGGGTGCGGGCGATCTCGTACAGCTCGCTGCGGGTGTACGGGAAGCAGGCGCACAGGCCCTTGGTGGCGGGCTCCGGCAGCAGCTTCTCGATCAGCTTGACGCAACTTCCGCAACCCGTACCCGCCTTGGTGCACTTCTTCACCTCGGGCAGCGTCGCGCACTGGGTGATCGCGTGCTTGGTTACGTTGTGGCAGGAGCAGATCACCGCGTCGTCCGGCAGTGCGGTGGGGCCCAGGGCCTGCGAGCCCGCGCCCGCCTGAGCCGGGAGTACCAGTTGCTCCGGGGAGACCGGGGGCTTCGTGCCCGTCAGCGGGCGGAGTAGACCGTACGAGTCCGCGTCGCCGACCAGGACGCCGCCCAGCAGCGTGCCCTCCGTGTCCACCACCAGCTTCTTGTAGATGCCGGAGCGCGAGTCCGCGTACACGACGTCCAGGGAGCCGTCCGTGGTGCCGTGCGCGTCGCCGAAGGACGCCACGTCCACGCCCAGCAGCTTCAGCTTCGTCGACAGGTCCGCGCCGGTGAAGCCGTCCGTCGGCTCCTCGGCGATCGTCGCCGCCGCCGTCCGGGCCATCTCGTAGCCCGGTGCCACCAGGCCGTACACCCGGCCGTCCGAGGCTTGCGCGCACTCGCCGATCGCGAACACCCTCGGGTCTGAGGTGCGGCAGTGCTCGTCCACCGTGATGCCGCCGCGCTCGCCCACCGTCAGGCCGCAGTCTTGGGCCAGTTGGTCTCGGGGGCGGACTCCTGCCGAGAACACCACCATGTCCGTGCGCAGTTCCGAGCCGTCGGAGAGGCGCATGCCTGTCACCTTGTCGGCTGTGGTGATGACCTCCTGCGTGCCCGTTCCGGTGTGGACCGTCAGGCCCATGCGCTCGATCGTGCGCAGCAGCGCCGCTCCGCCGCCCTCGTCCACCTGCACCGGCATCAGGCGTGGGGCGAACTCCACCACGTGGGTGTCCAGGCCCAGGCCCTTGAGTGCGCCCGCCGCCTCCAGGCCCAGGAGTCCGCCGCCTACCACCGTGCCGGTCGTGGCGTTCTTGGCGTACTCCTCGATCGCCAGCAGGTCCTCGATCGTGCGGTAGACGAAGCAGCCCGTGGCGTCCTTGCCCGGGACCGGGGGGACGAAGGGGTACGAGCCGGTGGCCAGGACTAGGGTGTCGTACGTGAGCGTCCGGCCCGAGGTGGTCGTCACCGTGCGGGCCGTCCGGTCGATCGTGTGGGCCGCCGTGTCGGTGTGGAGTTCGATGCCGTGCCTCTCCAGGAAGCCCGGTTCGACCATCGACAGCGCCTGTGGGGTCTTCCCCGAGAAGTACGAGGTCAGCTGCACGCGGTCGTAGGCCGGGCGCGGTTCCTCGCAGAGCACCACGATCCTGGCCCTCGCGGTGACCTGTCGGTCGGCCAGTGCCTCCAGGAAGCGCTGGCCGACCATGCCGTGGCCTACCAGGACGATGGTGGGGCGGGTGGGCTGGGTCGGCATGTCAGGAGCCTCCGTCGTGGGTGAGCAGGTGGAGCAGGTTCGCGTCCTGGGGGAGGGGGGTGTCGCCCTCCCAGGTCTGGGCCAGCGTTCCCACCGAGGTCAGGTCGCCGAGGAGTACGCCGCCCACCAGGCGGTCGCCGCGGACGACGACCTTGCGGTAGGCGCGGCGGGTGGCGTCGGTGAGCTGGATCACGTCGTCGCCGGGGGCGGGGGTCGTCTCGCCGAACGTCGCCAGGTCGAG
Organism: Streptomyces sp. NPDC094032; assembly: GCF_040303965.1. NCBI lineage: Bacteria > Bacillati > Actinomycetota > Actinomycetes > Kitasatosporales > Streptomycetaceae > Streptomyces > Streptomyces sp. NPDC094032. Next base: position 332,995 of record NZ_JBEOUE010000004.1, read on the forward strand.
GGTGTCCGCGCCGCCCAAGGTGAGGCGGGTCAGGGCGCGGGTGCCGGTGTAGTGGGGGGTGCGGGGCTCGGCCACAGGGCCCGCAGACCGCCCTCCAGGGGCGGCGTGAAGAGCCCGGCTACCAGGACGGCGGCGTAGGCCAGGAAGAGGTTGCCGATGC